>NZ_JALJRF010000012.1:0-156819 GCF_024519835.1 Dietzia sp. Die43
CGCGGGGTCGCGGCGGTCCCGGGCGGCGTAGCGGGCCCGCTCCTCCGGGGACAGCGGCTCCGGTTGCTGGCGTGGCTGATAGCCGGTGCGACCCACGGGACGGTCACCGCCCGCGGCGCGGGGGTCCCGCCGGTCGCCCCGATCGCCGCGGTCGGGCCTGGCCGACGGGTCCCGCGGCGCGCCGGGGTCGGCGTAGCCACGGCGTTCGCGCGCGCGTCGCCGGAGCTCGGCGGCCTCCTCCGGGGTGAGGTGCCGGCGCCTGGAGTCGTCGGTCATGGGATCGGACTCTACTTGCCCGGTGCCGCGGTCGGCGGGTCCCACGGCCCCGGCGGGACAAGCGTCACAACCGCGGGGGTCGCCCCTCTGCGCCGGGGTGCGCTGCCCCTATGTACGCAATTCGACCCGGTTCGCTGCCTGAATGGACCATTCGGGCAGCGCACCTGAAGCGGTGGCGGGCGCGGAGCGGCGGCCGGGCGGTCACAGCGATGAGTCGGGCGGTCACAGCCACGACAGGTGCGGGGCGAGCAGCGCGTAGCCGAGGAACGCGACCACGTCGAGCAGCGTGTGCGCCAGCACGAGCGGCCACAGCCGGCGGGTCCGCATCCACCACAACGCGAACACCACACCCATCGCCAGGTTCCCGAGCCCGCCGCCGAACCCCTGGTAGAGGTGGTACGACCCGCGCAGCAGGGCGCTGGCCGCCAGGGCCAGTGCGGGCGGCACCCCCAGCTGGCGCAGCCGGATGAGCAGGTACCCCACCACGAGGATCTCCTCGGCGGCGCCGTTGCCGGCAGCGGACAGCACCAGCACGACGGGCCGCCACCACGTCTCGCCCAGACCCGATGCCGACACCTGCAGATTGACGCCCGCGGCGACCGCGCCGAGGTACAACGCCAGCCCGGGGACGCCGATGACAGCGGTCAGCGCGAGCCCCCACGCGATCTGACGGCCCGGACGGTCGCGCACGAGCCCGACGGCCCGCGCGCCGAGCCCGGAATGGGCGAGCAACACCAGCGGCAGCAGCGCCCACGCCAGCAGTCGCAGGACCCCGAGCGCCTGGTAGGCCAGGTCGAGCCACGAGTGCTCCGAGCGTGAGACGTTGAGGGCGGCGGTCTGCTCCCCGAGGTCCGCGGGTGCGAGAAGCGCGGAGACCAGGTCGAGGACGGCGTAGGCGCCGGACAGGCCGAAGGTGACGGCCAGGACGACGACGAGCTCGGCCACCAGTAGCCGGCGGACACGGGGGTCGGTGACCGGGTCGAACCGAGCCGCGTACCGGGCGAACGCCTCGCGGGGCGAGAGGGCTGCGCGGACCCGTCCCGCGCCGGAGGCCGGTGGCATCGACCCGCTCACCTCCCCCCGGTCACTCGGGGAGCCGGACGTGGTCGACGATCCGGTCCATCCACCGGACGCCGGGAGCGGACTGCTGCGCGGTGGTCACGTACGCCACCCACCACCGGCTGTCCTCGGAACCGAATACGGCGGTGTACACCAACCCGCCGGAGTCCTGGTCGGGGATGCCGTCCGGGACCACCACGTAGGAGATCGCGGCGCCCGTGCCCGCCTCGTTGTCCACGGGGACCACCCGTTGTTCGTCACGGGTCCCGGACACGCCCAGGACGTACAACTGGATGGTCTCCGCGAGCGCGGTCGCGGCCCCCTGGTCATCGGTGATCGCGGCGGCGGCGATCCCGGCGTCCAGCGGACCGGCGAGGATGCGGGTGTCCAGGGCCCGGCCGGTGCCGACCGGCCTCAGCTGCACACTGCCGAACTCCGGGTCGTCGATCACACGCCAGCCGACCGGCACCTGCAGCTCGAGCCCGGAGCCCTCGTCGACGTAGTAGGTGCCGGACAGGGTCGAGTCCCGGGGCAGCACCGACGCGGGGTTCGTGGCCACGGCGGCGACGAGCAACGCGGCCAGCAGGCCCAGTGCCACGTGGACGGTGCGCGGCCCGCGCTTCTCCTCAGGCGTGAGGTGAGAGGCGTCCGGGGCGTCGTCCGGCGCGGGGGTGTAGTCGGCCGCGTACCCGGGCACGGGGGAGTCGTCGGTACCCATCGGGGAGAGCGTAGCAACGTGCGGGGTGTGGCCCTGGGGTCATCGCGGGGGGTGTAGACCTGAGGCCATGACGGTGTCGCTCGAACTGCTCGGTCGCGGGCCCTCCCGGCCGGATCTGCTGGACGACCTCGTGGTGGACGAGGCGTCGATTGTGTCGGCCCTGGCGCGCTGGTCGGCGCCCGCCCCGGTCGAGGTGGAACCCGCGGCCGCCGCCGGCCTGCCCGCGCTCGACGCGGTGGCCGGGGTGCTCGCCGCGGGAACGCCCGCGGTCGTCGACGTGGCACCCGGGCTGGCCGGCCCCGGGCCCGCCGCCGACCACCTCGCGGACCTGCTGGCCGTGGCCGCGCACTCCGGGGTCGGGTTCGGATCCGGGCTGGTGCCCCGCTGCGCCGACGCCGATCAGGTGTGGGCGATCCTGGCCGGAGCCGTGGCCGCCATGACCGGGGCGGACGTCCGCGCGGCGATCGCCGGACCGGACCCGGCCCGGATCCTGGGCCTGTCGAGGTCGGCCCGGGAGGCGATCCGCGACGTGGTCACGTGCGCCCTCGTGCCCGGCGGGCGGGTCGATGCCGTCTCGGCGGACCTCGCGTCGGTCGACGGTCCCTGACGCTGGCTAGGCTTGTCGTCGTGGTCACCGTCGCCTACCTGGGCCCGCCCGGCACCTTCACCGATGCCGCCCTGCACCGACTCCGCTCGGACGCGTGCACCTCGGTGCTGCTCGCCGATGCCGAGGCGGTCCCCGCCGGCACCCCCGACGAGGCGCTGGCCATGGTCCGCGCCGGCACCGCGGACTACGCGTGCGTGCCGTTCGAGAACTCCGTCGACGGCACCGTCAACCCCACCAGCGACGCGCTCGCGGTGGGGGACCGGCTGCAGATCTTCGCCGAGACCGAACTCGACGTGGTGTTCTCCATCCTGGTCCGGCCCGGCACCGCCGCCGACGACGTCCGCGTCCTGCGGACCCACCCCGTCGCCGCCGCGCAGGTCCGCCGCTGGGTGGGGATGAACCTGCCCCGGGCCCACATCGAGACCACCTCCTCCACTGCGGCCGGCGCCGAGGAGGTCGCCGCCGGCACCGCCGACGCCACCGCCGCGCCCGGCCGGGCCGGCGAGATCAACGGACTGGTCCCGCTCGCCGAGAACGTCGCCGACATCGGCGGGGCGCGCACCCGGTTCGTGCTGGTCGGACGGCCCGCCGCGCCGCCGCCGCGCACCGGCAGCGACCGCACCTGCGTGATCTTCGGGCTGCCCCACGAGCCCAACTCCCTCGTCCAGGCGCTCACCGAACTGTCGATCCGCGACATCGACCTCACGCGCATCGGTTCCCGGCCCACCCGCGTCGAGCGGTTCACCTACCTGTTCCACGTGGACCTCGTCGGGCACATCGACGACCCCGCGGTGGCGGAGGCGCTCGTCGCGCTGCGTCACCGGACCGCCGACCTGCGCTACCTCGGGTCGTGGCCCGTCGCCGGCGGCGGTGAGGCCGGTGCGCCCCCACCGGACCGCGCCGAGGAGATCGACTGGCTCGACCGCCTGCGACGCGGGGAGGACGCGGGGTGAGCGCCCGCCTCCACCTGGTCCGCCACGGGCAGACCCCGTCCAACGTCGCCGGCGCCCTCGACACCGCCCTGCCCGGCGCACCGCTCACCGACCTCGGCCGCGATCAGGCACGGCTGGTGGGCGGGGAGCTGGCCGGGTCGGGGATCAGGCCGTCCGTCGTGCTCAGTTCCGAGGCCGCGCGCGCCCGCGAGACCGCCGGGCTCATTGCCGGGGAGATGGGCCTGCCCACCCAGGCCGTGCCCGGCGTCCACGAGGTGCAGGCCGGCCGCTACGAGATGCAGACCGGTGCCGAGGCGCTCCTGGCCTACAACCGGGTGGTGCGTGACTGGTTGGAGCTCGGCGACCTCGCCTCCCGGCTCCCCGACGGCGAGAGCGCCCTGGACGTGCGGGACCGGGCGATGCCGCTGATCGCCGAGCTGCGTGAGTCCCATCTCGACAACGCCGTGGACGTGGTGTTAGTGGTGCACGGCACGCTCATGCGGATGCTCGCCGTGTTCGCCGGCGCCGTCCCCTCGCAGTGGGCGCTGGACAACCGGATCTCCAACTGCGGGGTCATCGAGCTCGCTCCGGACGGCGGCGGCTGGTCGTGCGAACGGTGGGGCGACCACCCGGGGCGGCCGGGGTACTGACGGCGGCGGGCTCGGCCCCGATCGAGCTCGGCCCAGATCGAGCTCAGCCCCAGCCGAGCGCGTGGAGCGTCTCCTCGTCGATCCCGAAGTGGTGCGCGATCTCGTGGATCACCGTCACCGCCACCTCGTGGACCAGCTCCTCCTCGGTGGAGCAGAACGCGCACAGTGCGCCCCGGTAGATCGTGATGGTGTCCGGGAGGAACCCCGAGTAGGTGGTGTCACGCTCGGTCAGCGCCACCCCCTCGTACAGGCCCAGCAGGTCGGGCTCGTCCGGGTGGCGGTCGGCGATGAGCACGACGACGTTGTCCATCGCCTCGAACAGCGCGTCGGGCACCGAGTCCAACGCGTCGTCCACCAGTTCCTCGAATCGCGTCTCGGTGACGCGGAGGCTCACGGCGTCCCGCCGGGCACCGGTACCGACACCGTGCCCTGGCCCGTGTCGGTCGGGGCTCCGGGGACGCCCCCCGGCGGCTGACCCGGCGGCGGGATCTGCGTGGTGGTGGGAGCGACCGGGGTGGCTCCGTCGACCAGCACGCCCTGGCGCGCCGATCCCCGGAGTACCGCGAACGGGCCGGGTTCCGCGGCCTTCATCAACCCGCAGTTGACGGTCCGGCTACCCGTCTGCCACGAGACCTCCGAGATCGGGTTGACCAGCGTCGAGATGAGGGTCGTCCGCCGCAGTGCCTCGGCGTCACCGAGGTAGGCGACACCGGCCTCCCGGCAGGCGTCGGCCGTGAGCTCGGACTGCTGGCGGGGGTCCGGCGGGACCGGCCCCTCCGGGAACACGGCGGAGACGTCCACGTCGGCGACGATCTCGATCGAGTGGTCCTCCGAACAGGGCGTGGTCGCGCCGGGCAGGCCCTCGTCGGTGAAGCCCAGACAGGTACCCGGGTCCCACCGACGGTGCTGGTCGGCCTCGGCGAACGTGCCCGTCGACAGGGCGGAGCGCCCGTCGAGTTCGGCGGCGGCGACACCGCACAGCACGCTGCGGTCGCCCTTGTCCCAGCCCTCCTCGGACGGCGGCACGACGAGCCCGGTGAAACGGCCGTCGGGGTCGACCTCGCGCCCGTCGGCGTACCTGGAGATCAGCGGGAGGCAGCGCTCGGTCCCCACCGGCGCCAGCTCGGCGCTGACCGGCAGCGGCGCGCCCTCCCCGAAACCGGGGACCTCCGACAGGTCGATCCGGGCCGCCACCTCGAACCGGTGCGGCTCGGCGCAGTCCACCGTGTCGAACGAGGTGACGCGGTCCGCGGCGTCGAGCGACCAGGTCAGGCAGGTACCCGGCGCGGCCTCGGCGTACGCGGGCCCCGACAGGGTGCGCGGGTCGACCTGCGGGACGACCGCCGCGATGCGCTCGGCGCGGGAGGAATTGGGATCGTTGATCGCCGACGCCATGAGCGCACCGGTGACCGCCCCGCCGGACAGGATGGCGAGGAGGGAGGCCATGACCGCGCCCCGTGTGCGGAGCAGCGATCGACCACGGCGCGACGATCGGGTGGAAGTGGTCATCGCCTTCCATGATGCCGCAATCGCGCGGTCCCGATAGGATCCACTGCATGAGCGGACAGAACCACGACGAGCCGGCCGGTGCGGACGGCGACGTGCGCTCGCCGCGGGACGGGGTGGACCCGGAGGTCCTCGAGTTCGCACAGATGCTGTTCCAGCTGGCCCGCGACGGCGAGACCGAGCGGCTCGCGGCGTATGTCGACGCCGGGGTGAGCCCGGACCTCACCAACGAGCGGGGCGACGCCCTGCTGATGCTCGCCGCCTACAACGGGCACCCGGACACCGTCCGCGCCCTGCTCCAACGCGGCGCCGAGGTGGACCGCGCCAACGACCGGGGCCAGACGCCGCTGGCGGGAGCGGTGTTCAAGGGGTACGGCGAGGTCGTCCGCGCGCTCTTCGAGGCCGGTGCGGACCCCTACGGCGGGACACCCACCGCGGTCGACACCGCGCGCATGTTCGAGAAGGACGCCTTCCTCGAGCTGTTCGGCGTCTGATCCACCCGCGGCCACGGTCGCGGCTCGGGCCGGCCGGGTGGGGCCGCTAGGCTGAGGTGCGTGATCGATCTCAAGCTGCTCCGCGAGAACCCCGACGTCGTCCGCGACTCCCAGCGCACCCGTGGTGAGGACCCGTCGCTGGTCGACCAGCTGCTCACCGCCGACGAGGCCCGCAGGTCCTCGATCGCGGCCGCGGACGGGGCCCGCGCCGAACAGAAGGCCCACGGCAAGAAGGTCGGACAGGCCTCGCCCGACGAGCGTCCCGCGCTGCTCGAGGCCGCGGGTGCGTTGAAGCAGGCGGTCAAGGACGCCGAGGAGGCCGAGAAGACCGCCGCGGCGGAAGTCGAGCGACTCCAGCGGCTGCTGTCCAACGTCGTCGAGGAGGGCACGCCCGCCGGCGGCGAGGACGACTTCGTGGAGATCGAGCGCGTCGGCGAGATCCCGACCTTCGACTTCGAGCCGAAGGACCACCTCGAGCTCGGCGAGAGACTGGGGCTGCTCGACATGGAGCGCGGAGCGAAGGTCTCCGGCGCGCGTTTCTACTTCCTCACCGGCTACGGCGCCCTGCTGCAACTGGGCATGCTGCAGCTGGCGGCGCAGAAGGCGACCGCCAACGGCTTCACGATGATGATCCCGCCCGTCCTGGTGCGACCGGAGATCATGCAGGGCACCGGGTTCCTCGGCGCGCACGCCGACGAGGTCTACAAGCTCGACGCCGACGACCTCTACCTGGTCGGCACGTCCGAGGTGGCGCTCGCCGGCTACCACCAGGGCGAGATCCTCGACCTGTCCGACGGCCCGAAGCGCTACTGCGGCTGGTCGTCCTGCTTCCGCCGCGAGGCCGGGAGCCACGGCAAGGACACCCGCGGCATCATCCGCGTCCACCAGTTCGACAAGGTGGAGATGTTCTCGTGGTGCAAGCCCGAGGAGGCCCACGCCGAGCACAAGCGTCTGCTGGGGTTCGAGAAGGAGATGCTCGAGGCGATGGGCCTGCCGTACCGCGTCATCGACATCGCGGGCGGCGACCTCGGCTCCTCGGCGGCCCGGAAGTACGACTGCGAGGCGTGGGTCCCCACCCAGGGCACCTATCGCGAACTCACCTCGACCTCCAACTGCACGACGTTCCAGGCCCGCCGCCTGGGTGTGCGGTACCGCGATGACGAGGGTCGGACGCAGACCGCCGCCACCCTCAACGGCACCCTCGCCACCACGCGGTGGCTGGTGGCGATCCTCGAGAACCACCAGCAGGCCGACGGCTCCGTCGTGGTGCCGGAGGCGCTGCGGCCGTTCGTCGGCAAGGACGTGCTCGAGCCGACCCGCTGACCACGAACCGCGGGTGGTCGCCGGGGTGTCCGGGGACGACGACGAGGTCGTCGGACGCCTCGCGGGCCGCCGCCCGGGTCACGGGCGGAACAGCATCATCACGCCGCTCGCGCTGGCGCACGTGCGGCCGTCGGTGTCGGTGACCCGGACCTGCACCACGCACGTCGACCGGCCCGCGTGCTCGACCTCCGCGCGGATCGTGGCGGGCGTGCGCTCCAACCGGAGCGCCCGGATGTACCGCACGGTGAGGTCGAGGGTGCTGTAGCCGACTCCCTCCTCCACGACCGTCGCCGTCGCGTAGCCGAGCGCCGTGTCCACCCACCCGGAGACGATCCCGCCGTGGACCGTCCCGCCGTTGTTCAGCGCCCACTCGGCGGGCTCGGCCGTCATGGTCACCGCGCCCACCTCGGCCGCGGACAAGCGGACGCCGAGCGTATGCGCGCCGGGGGAGAGGTGTCGCTCGCCGTCGATGATGAGGCGCAGCGCCTCCAGACCCGCGTGCACGCTGCGCTCGGCAGCACCCGGCAGGGCAGGCCAGGAGTAGTGGCGGCTGTGTGCCACCGGGTCGACCGAATCGAAGGGGGCGTCATCCACCCCGCCGAACCTACCGGCAGGGGCGGGCACCCGTGTCGGTGCGGGCGGCTACGCTGGTGGCCGTGGAGCTGCTCTATACGGGGATCATCGGGTTCGCCCGCACAATGTTCAAGGTCCAGGGCCTGGACCTTACGATTCGCGGGGAGCGCAACTTCCCCGAGGTCGGTGGGGCGGTGGTGGTGATGAACCACACCGGATACCTCGACTTCGTCTACGGCGGCATCCCGGCGCGCGTGCACAAGCGGTTCATCCGCTACATGGCCAAGGTCGAGGTGTTCGACCACAAGGTGTCCGGGCCGATCATGCGCGAGCTCAAGCACATCCCCGTCGACCGGACGGCGGGCAAGGCGTCCTTCGACGAGGCCGTCGCCCGTCTCCGGGCCGGCGAGCTGGTCGGTGTGTTCCCCGAGGCCACCATCAGCCGCAGCTTCGAGGTCAAGGGCTTCAAGTCGGGTGCGGTGCGGATGGCACTGGCGGCCGATGTCCCCATCATCACCGTGACCCTGTGGGGATCGCAGCGGGTATGGACCAAGGGCCTGCCCAAGAAGCTCCTGCGCCCCAAGGTGCCGATCATGATGGAGGTCGGCGAGCCGATGCGGGCCTACGAGCCCGTCGAAGAGTGCACCGAGGAGCTGCGCTCCCGCATCCAGGCCACCCTGGAGCGCCTCCAACAGGAGTACGCGGAGCGCTACGGCGCCTACCCGGCCGGCGCCAACTGGGTGCCCGCCCGCCTCGGCGGTTCCGCCCCCACGTTGGAGGAGGCCACCGCCCTGGACGAGGCCGAACACGCCGAGCGCATGCGACGCCGTGCCCAGAAGGCAGTCGACCCGGATGCCGATGCCGGTGACGAGCCGGAGGGACCGGCGGGCCCGGACGCTCCGTGACCCGTTCCCGACCGCTGCTCGTCGCCTCCGACGTCGACGGGACCCTGATCGACAACGATCACCTCGTCCCGGCCGCGAACCGGGCCGTCGTGGCGGACCTCGTCTCGGACGGGGCCACGTTCGTCCTGGCCACCGGACGCCCGCCACGCTGGCTGCCCCAAGTGGTCGACCAGTTGCCCGTCGCGCCCCTGGCGGTCTGCGCCAACGGCGCCGTCATCATGGACACCGACAGTGGCGAGTTCCTGGCCACCAGTCTCCTCGATCCCGAAACGCTCGCCGCGATCGACGAGGTGCTGCGCAGGCTGCTGCCCGGCAGCGGGATCGCGGCCGAGCGCCTGGGCGCCGACGCCGCGGATGCCGATTTCGTGGCCAGCCCGGACTACGAACACGCCTGGATCCATCCCGCGCACCTCGAGGTGGGTCACGACGAGGTCCTCTCCGAGCCGGTGCTCAAACTGCTCGCCCGGGTCCCCGGTATGCCGAGCGCCGACATGGTGGCGGCACTGCGCGGGGAGGTGGACCACCTGGCGGATCTCACCTACTCGACCACCGACGGGCTGATCGAGTTCGCGGCCCGCGGTGTGACCAAGGCGAGTGGGCTGTCTCGGATCGCGGCGGGGACGGCGGCCGGCGCGGCCGTCCCGTCCGACGCGGTTCCGGTCACCGTCGCGTTCGGTGACATGCCCAACGATCTGGAGATGCTGCGCTGGGCAGATCACGGGGTCGCGATGGGCAACGCGATCCCCTCCGTGCACGCGGCCGCCGACGAGGTCACGCTCACCAACGACGAAGCCGGGATCGCGCACGTCCTACGGCGTTGGTGGGGCTGAGCGCCTGACCCGACCGGGGTCCTGTCGAAATGGGTCGAAATGGGATGCGGACCGGTCCCCACCACTTCCCCGGTGTGCACGCCGCCCCGGGTGGGGGAGGGGTGCACACCTGGTGGGACCCGGTCCGCACGATGTGGTCGGCCGGCGCGCGCCCGGTGATCGGGCGGTGCCGGCCGAGGATCAGGGGTTCGGTTCGACCGTGAGCTCCCGCGTCGCCGGGTCGTAGACCAGCGTGCCGCCGACGAACCGCTGGGCGACCGTTCCGTCGGCGCGCTCGGCCTCCGCGGAGACCGGCAGTCCGAGCGGACCGTGCTCGAAGCCCTGGGCGGCCCACGCGTCACCGATCACGCCCCACACGGGGTGCGTGCCCGTCTCGGGGGAGGAGTACAGCGCGCCGTTCTCGTGCTTGACCAGGGAGACGTCGCCGAAGCGCTGGACTCCGGACAGTGCCTTGCCGAGCGGGCCGGACAGCTTCTGGGCGAGGCCGGAGAAGTCGCGGCTGAGTACGTTCTGCGCCGAGCCCGCGTCGAGGCCGATGGCGTCCTGCACCGACCCCGCGTCGAGCGGGATGTCCGACAGCGACTTGCCGCCGGTGAGGATCCGGGTCAGGGTCGCGGGATCGAGCTTGCCGCCGGTGAGGACTGTCCGCAATGCGGAGGTCACGGCCTCCTGGACGCTTCCCTGGGTGATGACCGACGGGAGATCCGCGCTACCGGTGCCACCTCCCGTGCCACCGCCGCCACCGGTGCCACCGCCCGTGCCCGGGCTGGGGCTCGGCTGGGTCGGGGCCGGGGCGCCGCCCCCGCCGCTCTTGGCGTAGGAGGCCGCGATGTCGCGGATCTGGCCCATCTTGGCGTAACCGGAGTTGCCCGGGCAGGACGTGAGGCCGACGTCGCGGTGGGCGAAGATGTTGGGCAGCCGGACGGCGGTCCCGTACGAGTACTTGGTGTACGAGGTGCCCTCGGAGTAGTGGGTGTCGGTGCCCTTGGGGTCGACGCCGGCGACGGACAGGCGCCAGCCGATGATCTCGCCGACCTTGCGGACGGTGGCGTCCGACGGGGAGACGGTCGAGTAGTCGCCCATCATCGAGATGCCCCAGGTGTTGCCGTTGAAGCCGCCGGCGTGGGCGCCCTGGACGTTGCGGCTGAGTCCTCCGTGGCGGCCCTCGAAGGCCTGGCCGTACTTGTCGACCAGCACGTTGTATCCGACGTCGCACCAGCCGAGCGTGCGTGCGTGGTACGTGTAGATGCCGCGCATGACGCTGGCCGACCCCTCGCGGGAGTAGTTGTTGCTGCCCGCCGTGTGGTGCACGACCGCCGCGGCGAGGGTGGGGTCGTAGCTCGCGCTGCGGCAGCGGATCGACTCGTCGGCGCCCCAGCCGGAGCGGGAGATGATCGACGGCTGCCTGGCCGCGATGTCCCCGTGCGCGCCGCTGCCGCCGGAGGCGGTGATGTCGGCGAACGCCTCGGGATCGGGCGTCGGGGTGTCGTCGGGGGAGAGCAGGACGGCCTTGACCGAGGCGGGTTCGATCGAATCGGTGCTGCCCAGGTCGGTGATGCCTGAATCGGCGCTGCCCGAGCCGGCGTCGAGGCCCGAAGTCTCGGCGACGGGCTTGATGTCCGCGTACCGGGTCGGAACCGGCGGGGCGCTGTCGGCGGCCGGCCGGGCCGGCTCGGACGTCGGGCCGGCGGGAGCAGAGGTCCGGGGGGCGGCGGGTTCGGCCGCGCGGGTGGCCGCGACGTCCGCGTCAGCGGCGGCGGAATCAGCGGCGCCGGTATCAGCGGCGGCGGGAGCGGCGTCTTCGGTGGGCTTCGCGGGGGCCGGGGCGGCCTCGTCGTCGGGGACGGTGACCTCGGGCGCGTCGGCCAGCGAGGAGTCGGCGAGGTCGATCCCGGAGAGCGTGATCTGGACGGCGGTGGTGTCGGTCCCCAGGTAGACGGGCTCGGTGCCGCCGGTGCCGGTGACGCTCTCGCCCTTGCCGTCGGTGGACTCGGCCTCGTACCAGGGGCCCCACGAGCCGTCGGGGTTCTGGGCGCGCAGGGTGGCGACGGCGGCCGGGTTGTGCCCCTTCCACGTGACGCCGGCCATCGAGAACGGTGTGTCGGAGGTGACCTGGCGGACCGTGGTGCCGCCGGAGGCGATGTCGGTCTCCACGCCGACGGCGGGAGGCGCCTCGGCCAGCGGGACCTCGGTCTCGGCGGTGGGCAGGGCGCTGCCCGCGGTGGTGGCGATGTCGTCGCCGGACTGGACGACCTGGTCCGCCCCGTACACGGCGAGGGGCGTGACGACGGACGCCGCGACCGCCACCGCCAGGGCGAGGGTCCGGCGTCGACCACTGACGTACAGGGGGCGGCGTCGTGTTCTCAAGGGCTTCTCCAGATCAGATGTCTGTGTCCCGAAGCTGCTCACCTGCGGGGCACAACTTCCCGGAGGCCGCATCGGAGCGCGACCACTGGGACGAATGTGACGAACGGGGTCAATGTTATCCAAGAAACTCGTGAAACCAAGTGATAAAGACGTGAATATTGGGACTACAGGGATGTAGTTTCGAACCGGCGTACGACGGCGACGACGCCCCACCTGCACCGTGGGCCACTGCGGTCGGCTCGAGAAGTCGCCCACCTCGTCGTCGTCGGCGTGCCCTGAACCCACCCCCGACCCGCCGGATACCCTGGGACCCGCACCCGCGCCGACCGGCGCGCGGTCAGGCGAGCGGCCGGCGGGCGCACTACTCCCGGACGGCCCGCCGCGACGGACGACGGAAAGGCCCGACGGTTATGGCAGGCGAACGGCAGTGGGACACCTACGACCTCATCGTGGTGGGGTCGGGCTTCTACGGCCTGACCGTCGCCGAGCGGGCGGCGACGGAGCTCGGCAAGCGCGTCCTGGTGCTCGATCGGCGCCACCACATCGGCGGCAACGCCTACTCCGAGGCCGAGCCGGAGACCGGCATCGAGATCCACAAGTACGGCGCGCACCTGTTCCACACCTCCAACGAGCGGGTGTGGGAGTACGTCAACCGCTTCACCGACTTCACCGGCTACCAGCACCGCGTGTTCGCCATGCACAAGGGCACGGCCTACCAGTTCCCCATGGGGCTGGGTCTCATCAACCAGTTCTTCGGCCGCTACTACTCGCCCGACGAGGCCCGCGCGCTCATCGCCGAGCAGGCCGCCGAGTTCTCCGCCGAGGACGCGGCCAACTTCGAGGAGAAGGCCATCTCCCTGATCGGCCGCCCGCTGTACGAGGCGTTCATCAAGGACTACACGGCCAAGCAGTGGCAGACCGACCCCAAGAACCTGCCGGCTGGCAACATCACCCGCCTGCCCGTCCGGTACACGTTCGACAACCGCTACTTCAACGACACCCACGAGGGCCTGCCCGTCGACGGTTACACCGCGTGGCTGGAGAACATGGCGGCGGACGACAAGATCGACGTGGTGCTCGACACCGACTGGTTCGACGTCCGCGAGGCCGTCCGTGCCGCGAGCCCCGACGCGCCGGTGGTCTACACCGGCCCGCTGGACCGGTACTTCGACTACGCCGACGGCGAGCTGGGCTGGCGCACCCTGGACTTCGAGACCGAGGTGCTGCCCACCGGCGACTTCCAGGGCACCCCGGTGATGAACTACAACGACGCGGAATACGACTACACCCGCATCCACGAGTTCCGCCACTTCCACCCGGAGCGCAAGAACTACCCCACCGACAAGACGGTGATCATGCGCGAGTACAGCCGCTTCGCCGAGCGCGACGACGAGCCGTACTACCCGATCAACGAGTCCACCGACCGTGAGCGGCTGGCCGCCTACCGCGAGCGGGCCAAGGCCGAGACCGCCGCCAACAAGGTGCTCTTCGGCGGCCGGCTGGGCACCTACCAGTACCTCGATATGCACATGGCGATCGCCTCGGCGCTGACGATGTTCGACAACACCCTGGCGCCGCACCTGCGCGACGGGGCGCCGCTCGAGGGCTGAGCCTGCTCGCCGCGGCGCCGGGCCCGTACCGCGTGCCTGACCCCCAGGATCCGCTACTCGGAATCGGGATCCGCTACTCCTATCGGGATAGCGGATCCCCAGTCGGGGTAGCGGATTCGGCGGTTGTGCTGCCGGCCGGGGCGACGAGCCCGCGCACGACCGCATCGCGCTGGGCCGCGTGCACGAGCGTGGGCTTGGCCTCGCCGAGGTGTTCGAGCACCGGGGTGACCGAGGTCCAGAAGCGGCTCAGCGAGCTCAGCCCCTCGTTCTCCGCCCGGGCCTGGGCGCGCTCGGCGCGGGTGTCGTCGGCCCGGGTCGGGTGGAGGGCCGCGCGCTTGCCCTCGATCCGGTCGTCCTTGCGCTGGGAGATCACGTAGCCCAGCGCGAACGCCACACTCCGCGGCATCCGACCGGACAGCAGGACCTGCGCCTCCGGGTAGTCGTCGAGGACCTGTTCGACCGCGCCGGACAGTTCCTCG
This sequence comes from Dietzia sp. Die43, assembly GCF_024519835.1. Lineage (NCBI taxonomy): Bacteria > Bacillati > Actinomycetota > Actinomycetes > Mycobacteriales > Dietziaceae > Dietzia > Dietzia sp. Die43. Next base: position 14,330 of record NZ_JALJRF010000012.1, read on the forward strand.
ACGAGCCGAGCGAAGGCCCGCCGGTCTATCTGTCGCCCGCTCGCGCCCGGGTACCACCGTCCGGCGGGGAGAGTCCAGGGGCGGAGGGTCGCGGTGGTGTCCGATCCGGCGCCGCGCGCGCCGCCGGAGCCGTTGGAGCCGTCCGAGCCGTCGGTGGGGCCGCCCGCGCCGCCGGTGGGGGCGACGACGACGACGAGGTCCGCCGCCTCCCGCAGTGGATGCCCCGCGTCCACCTCGGACACCGGACCGCCCCCGTCCAGCTGGAGGGAGAGCCAGACCCTCTGCACGGAGGTCCGGTCGGCCCGCGCCGCGGTCGCCGACCCGGCGGGGAGGGTGATCATCGACAGTTCGGCTCCCGGTTGGCTGCGGCGGGAGCGCCACCGGCGCTCGGCCCACATGTCGTCGCCGTCGTCGAAGTACACCGTCCGCACGCCCGTGTCGCCGCCGGGCAGGCGGCGCCTGCGGGCCTCGATCGGCAGTTCGGCGAGGTGGGTGCGCTCGCGCAGGAGGACGTCGTATCCCACCGCCAGCGCCGCCGGGAACGCGAGGTTGGGGGCCAGGACGAAGCCGGTCGCGTCGTCGTCGTCGTTCATCGCCCGCTCGAGTTCGTCGGAGACGTGGTCGACCTCGCGGCGCAGGTCCACCACCTCGTTCGCGGTGCCGAACCACCCGGTGGCAGAACGGAAGCCCAGGCTGCGCGCGTTGGCCACGTCCACCGCGGCGCGCATCCGGTCCGCGCTCTCGGCCGGCAGCAGGCGCAGGTAGTACAGGGTGCCGTTGTGGGCGAGGAGCCACGCCCGCACGGCCATCGCCACGACGAGCACGACGAGGGTGCCGACGAACCAGCCCAGCCGGGACGGGGACGTGCAGGCCTCGGACCACAGGTCCGGCACGGAGGAGATCGTGCACGAGGCGTCTCGGGTGATGAGGTCCTCCGCGACGAGGCCGCCGAACGCGGTCGTCAGGGCGACGGTGAGGGCGATGAGCGTTTCCAGGACGAACACCCGGTCGAGACTATCGCCGACCGGTGTCGCCGCCACCGCCCACCTGCGGCACTAGGCTCGGGTCATGACACGGACGACGACCGCCCCGGCCCTGCGCCTGCTCGTGGTGCTCGCCGGCGTCGCGGGACTGCTGCTCCTGCTGTTCCCGCTCGCGCCGGCCCGCGCGCAGGCGCCGGCCCCCGCCCCCGCGCCGGCCCCGGCGCAGACGGTCGAGGTCGGCATCACCGACCGCGCGGGCGTGCTCTCACCCGGGGACCAGGACCTGCTCCGCACCGAGACCGGGCGCATCGCGTTCCCGCCGCAGGTGGCGCGCGTCGAGTACCTGGTCTTCGACGACGACGGCGACAACCTCAACGACACCACCGAGCGCTTCGCCCAGGCCGAGCGACCGGATCTCGTGGCGGAGGACAGGGAGAAGTGGGCGCCGGGGACCCTGATCGTGGCCAACGACACGGAGGCGCGTGACGTCGGCATCTACTGCGGGGACGACGTGTGCGCCGCGCTCGACCTCTTCGAGGGCGGCCACCTCGACGGTTCGCTCGAGGCGATGAAGGACCCGATGCGGCGCGAGAACCACGCGGTCGGGCTGTTGGCGGGTGCGCAGGCGGCGGCCGATCCCACCGTGCAGGCGCCGGAGCCCGAGCCCGAGCCCGCGCCGGCGTGGCTGCCGTGGGCGTTCGCCGGGGCGGGGGTGGTCGTCGCCGGCGCGGTCGGGGCCGGGGTCGCGGCGAGCCGCAAGAAGAAGGCGACGACGGCGAGGGAGCGGTACGACCGGGTCTCCCGCGAATACGGACGGGTCGCGGGGGAGCTCAGCGGGCTGGACATCCGCGCCAACTCGCTCACCTCCCCGTTGGCCGATGACGAGCTGCGCTCCCAGTGGGAGGACGTGCGCGGCCGGTTCCTCGCGCTGGACACCGTCATGGGCCGGATCGGTGACCTGCGGCCCGACTCGACGGACGCCGAGTTCCGCGCCAAGGCCGGTGACATCGACACCGCCCACACCACGGTCGACCAGATGACCACGGCGGAGCAGAACATCGACCAGCTCTTCCGCATGGAGCAGGGCGACGCCGAGGTGCGGCGTCGCCAGCTCGGCGAGCTGCACGAGGACATGCTCGCCGCGGCGCTGGGGACGAAGGACGAGCGACTGGCCGCCGAGGCCCGGGCACTGGACACCCGCGCCGACGAGCTGGCCCGGGATACGCAGGCGCCCGACTTCATGGACCGCTACGCCCGGCTCGTCGTCGACTACCGGATCGTCGTGGAGGCGATCCGGGCGCGCGAGATGGCGGACGTCGAGACGGCGGACGACGCGGGCGACCGCCACGCGCCCCGGCTGTACGACCGGGACTGGCGGGCCGGGTACGGCTACAACGGCTTCGTTCCGTTCTATGTGGTCTCCAGCTGGCACGCGCACGACGTGCAGGCGGCGCAGGCGGCCAGCTCCACCACCACCGGCTACTCGAACGCGTCGTTCTCCGGCGGCGGAGGGTCGAGCGGGTACTAGAGCCGCCCGGCCCGGGCGTCCGGCCCGGGCGGGCTCAGCCCTCGACGATCTCCACGGACTCGATCGTGTGCAGCGTCTGCGGCCGGCCCTGCGGGCTGCCGTCGTCCTCGATAGCGGTGACGGCGTCCATTCCGTCGGTGACGGTGCCGAAGAGGCTGTAGTCCGGCGGCAGGGAGACGCCGGAGTCGCCGGTGACGATGAAGAACTGGGAGCCGTTGGTGTCCGGTCCGGCGTTGGCCATGGCCATCGACCCGATCTCGTACTCGCCGGACTCGGGCAGCTCGTCGGCGAACTCGTATCCCGGGCCGCCGCTGCCGGTGCCCTGGGGGTCGCCGCCCTGGATCATGAAGCCGGGGATGACGCGGTGGAACGTGATGCCCTCGTAGTACTTGTTGCGGGCCAGGAACACGAAGTTGTTCACCGTCTCCGGGGCCTTCTCCTCGAGCAGGTCCACGGTGACGGGGCCGGCGTCGGTGGTGATGACGGCGGAGTAGTCGACGCCGTCGGTCAGGCACATCGGCGGGGCCGAGTCGAACGAGGTGGTGCGCTCCGCTGCGCCCTCGGCGGGCGGGCACTCGACAGCGCCCCCGGTGGACCCGCCGGACTCGCGGCCCTCGGACTGGGACGCCGCGGTCGCCCCGGTGGTCGCCGCGTCGTCGGACGGGGCGTCATCGGAGCCGCACCCGGCGAGCGCGAGGGGCGTGGCGAGGGCGAGCACCCCCAGGGCGGTGCGGACGGTCGGGCGGCGGCGGGCGGATCCGGTGAGGTGCATGGGACGAACCTACTTCTTCCGCCGGCCCGGGTGGGCCGCGGCGCGTGCTGGACTGGGCATCACGCCCCCGACGGGTACGATCGACCCGGCTTTCCTGCCCGCCGTGCGGGCAGGGCGAGGCGCAGCAAGGCTGATGAGGGCGGCCCCCGGCCGTCGGGACGGGGACTGGCACACATGGAACACCACGGCCACCACGAACTGATCGACGAGATCGAGCGGTCGGTCGTCGCGCTCTCCGCTCCACGTGGCCGGGAATGCCTCCAACGCATCATCCTGCCGCGGGCCGGTGAACCGCTCGACGTGCGCTCGCTCTACCTCGCCGAGGCGCCCACCAACGTCCGGCGCGCGCACTCCTCCGCCCGGACCTCCCTGCGGATCGGGGCCGACTCCGAGGTCTCGTTCGCCACCTACTTCAACGCGTTCGCCGCGGCGTACTGGCGGCGCTGGTCCGTCCTCGGCGAGGTCGTCCTCCGGTTGACGGTGCGCGGTTCCGGGCGCGTGGACCTGTACCGCTCCAAGATCGACGGCTCGCGGATCGCGGTCACCGGTGACGTCGTCGGCGAACCGGGCCGCGCCGACCAGGTGACGACGGTCGAGTTCGTCTGCGACCTGGGCCCGTTCGAGGACGGCGGCTGGATCTGGTTCGACCTCACCTCCGACACGGACGTGGAGTTGCTCGCCGGCGGGTGGTACTCCTCGGTCGACGCACCGCCCACGCGTCCCGACGCCCGCCCGGACGGCACGCCCGACCCGGCCGTACAGGTGCCCAACGACCGGCGGGTCACCGTCGGCATCCCCACGTTCAACCGGCCCGGCGACGCGGTGGCCGCGCTGCGGGCACTGACCTCCGATCCCGAGGTCGACGCCGTGATCGACGCCGTCCTCATGCCCGACCAGGGCGACCGCAAGGTCCGCGACGAGCCCGGCTTCGCGGAGGCGGCGGAGTTCCTCGGGGACCGACTCCACATCTTCGACCAGCCCAACCTCGGCGGCTCGGGCGGCTACAGCCGCATCATGTACGAGGCGCGCAGGCTGACCGATTCCCCGTACATCCTGTACATGGACGACGACATCGAGATCGAGCCCGACTCGATCCTGCGGGCCCTGGCGTTCGGACGCTTCTCCACGGTCCCGATGCTGGTCGGCGGGCAGATGCTCAACCTGCAGGAACGCAGCCACCTGCACACCATGGGCGAGGTGGTGGGCGCCCACGACTTCATGTGGACCGCCGCCCCGCACGCGGACTACGACTACGACTTCTCGCGCTACCAGCTGACGGACCGCGAGAACCCCAAGCCGCTGCACCGCCGCATCGACGTGGACTACAACGGCTGGTGGATGTGCCTCATCCCGCGCGTGGTCGCCGAGAAGATCGGGCAGCCGCTCCCGCTGTTCATCAAGTGGGACGACGCCGAATACGGGCTGCGCGCGCGGCAGGCCGGCCATCCCACCGTCACCATGCCGGGCGTGGCGATCTGGCACATGGCGTGGTCGGACAAGGACGACGCGATCGACTGGCAGGCCTACTTCCACCTGCGCAACCGCCTGGTGGTGGCGTCGATGTACCACGACGGCGACCACAGGGGCATCATGCAGTCCAGCCTCAAGGCGCTGGTCAAGCACCTGGTGTGCCTCGAGTACTCGACGGTCGCCATCCAGATCGAGGCCATCCGGGACTTCCTGAGGGGGCCGGAGGCCCTGTACGAACTGCTGCCCACCGCGCTGCCCAAGGTGCGCGCGATGCGGGCGGAGTTCCCCGACGCGGTGGTCATCCCGTCGGCCGTCGACCTGCCCGCACCGTCGGGTGGCCCGGCGGGCATCCACTCCGAGCCGAGGGGCCCGGTCCGCAAGGCGGTGGCGCTGGCGCGGGGCCTTGCCCACACCCTGAGCAGGGACGACAAGACGCACCACGAGGTGCCGCAGGCGAACTTCCCGCCGATCGAGGCCCGCTGGTACTCGCTCAGCAGGGTCGACGGCGCGACCGTCACCACCGCCGACGGTCGCGGGGTCGTCTACCGCAAGCGCGACCGCGACCTCGCCGCCGCCCTGTTCAAGGAGTCGGCCGCCGTGCACCGTGAGCTGTTCCGCCGGTTCCCGGAGATGCGCCGCCGCTACCGCGACGCCCACGCCGATCTCGTGACCAAGGAGGCCTGGGGCCGTGTCTTCGAATCCTGATCCGGTGGTGTCCGATCCCGCCGTGGAGATCCCCGTACCGACCGGCGAGGTCCGGTTGCTGGCGGCGATCCAGCGTCAGCTGTTGGCCGTGCCCGGTTCCCGGGAGGCGGCCGTGACGCTATCGCATGTCGGCGAGCACGCGCTGGGTTGGATGGCGGTCGCGGCAACGGGAATGGCCGTCGATCCGGCCCGCCGCGGTCGGTGGGCGATGGTCGGCCTCGGCAGCGTCGGCGCCCATGCCACCTCCGTCGTCGTCAAGCGCGTCATCCGTCGGCGGCGCCCGGACCACCCCGCGGTGACCGTCGGCGTCGGTACCCCCTCCAAGCTCAGTTTCCCGTCGTCCCACGCCACGTCGACCACCGCGTTCGCGCTGCTCGCGGGGTCGGTGGTCGGGGTCCCGGTGGCGCCGGCGCTCGTGCCGGTCATGCTGGCGTCGAGGTTGGTGCTGGGAGTCCACTACCCTTCGGATGTGTTCGCCGGAGCCGCGGTCGGCGCGGGCTGCGCTGCGCTCACCCGCGCCGTGTGGCCCTCGGCCGCCGTCCAGAGCGTGCTGCCCGAGACACTGCGCGACGGCGCGGCGGGCCCAGGCGTCACCCAGAACCGCGAGGAGAAGCGATGACCGATCAGTCCGGAGCGCCGGTGACCCGGGGCGGGGCAGACCACCACCTCCTCGGCGCCGAACCGCACACCGCCAACGAGATCGACGACATCGCCGAGGCGGAGGAGGATGCCAAGGGCGCGCCGCCCAAGAACCTCCTCGACGGCATGGTCAAGGCGCTCCGGCCGCGTCAGTGGGTCAAGAACGTCCTCGTCATCGCCGCGCCCGCGGCGGCCGGGTCCCAGACCCTCACCGACGGCAGCGTCCTGTTCTCGGTGTTCATCGCGTTCGTGGCGTTCTGCATGGCCGCCTCGAGCGTGTACCTCATCAACGACGCGTTGGACGTCGAGGCCGACCGCGCCCACCCGACCAAGCGGTTCCGCCCCATCGCGGCGGGCGTCCTGCCCGTGGGGTTGGCGTACGGCATGGCGGTGGTACTCATCATCGCGTCGATCGCGATCTCGGTGCTGCTGGCGCACCCGGCCCTGGCGATCGTCGTGGCCGTGTACATCGTCCTGCAGCTCATGTACTGCTTCGGGCTCAAGCACCAGCCGGTGCTCGACATCGCGTTCGTCTCCTCCGGCTTCCTGCTGCGCGCGGTCGCCGGTGGCGCGGCCGCCGAGGTCGACATCTCGCAGTGGTTCCTGCTGGTCATGGCGTTCGGTTCGCTGTTCATGGCCGCCGGCAAGCGCTACGCCGAGCTGAGCCTGCACCTGAAGACCGGCGCCAAGATCCGCAAGGCGTTGGAGAGTTACACCCCCACCTACCTGCGGTTCGTCTGGACGCTCTCGGCGACGGTGCTCGTGCTCTGCTACGCCCTGTGGGCGTACGACCGCGGCTCCGACCCGACGCAGCCGAACGGGGCGGCGATCTGGCTGCAGATCTCGATCGTGCCGTTCACCATCGCCGTCCTGCGCTACGCGGTCGACGTCGACGCCGCGCAGGCCGGCGAGCCCGAGGACATCGCCCTCGGAGACCGCGTCCTGCAGGTCCTCGCGGCGCTGTGGGTTCTCACCGTCGTGATCGGCGTCTACATCGTCCCGTCGATCGCCTGAGTCCGGCGGACGGACGATGTCGCAGGTGACGGCGGCGCGCCGGTTCGGGCGCACCGGGACGGTCTTCTGGACCGGGGTCGTGGTGGTGGTGGCGGTCTTCTTCGCCGGCGCCTGGCAGCGTCGGTGGATCGCCGACGACGGCCTCATCGTCCTGCGCACCGTCCGCAACCTCATCGCCGGCAACGGCCCGGTGTTCAACGCGGGGGAGCGGGTCGAGTCCAACACCTCCACGCTGTGGACGTACCTCATCTACGGCGTCCACGAGATCGTGGGGTACCGGCTCGAACTGGTCGTCCTGGGTGTGGCGCTCACGCTGAGCATGCTCGCGGTGGTGTTCGCGATGCTGGGCACCCACGTGATGTACCGCGGCACCGGCCGCGCACCCGCCGGTGGGCCGATGGTGCTGCTGCCATTCGGCGTGCTGGTCTACGTGATGCTGCCCCCGGCCCGCGACTTCGCCACCTCGGGTCTCGAGACGGGCCTGGTCATCTGTTGGATCGGCGCCATGTGGCTGGGGTTGCAGCTGTGGGCGCGGGCGCCCCATCGTGAGGGCCGGTTCGGCCTGCCCACCCCGGGCACGGCCGCGATCGCCTTCCTCGCCGGGCTCGGCCCCCTGGTCCGCCCCGAGATGGCGCTGGCCGCAGCGGCGTTCCTGGCGCTGATGGCCGTCGCCCACCAGTCGTGGCGTCACCTCGGGTGGTTGGTGGTGATCGCCGGCGCGGTCCCGGTGGTCTACCAGGTATGGCGGATGTCGTTCTACGCGCTGCCGTACCCGCTCACGGCCGTGGCCAAGGACGCCGGCGGGTCGAAGTGGGACAAGGGCGCCGAGTACCTGTGGAACCTGCTGTCGCCGTACGTCCTGCTGGTGCCGCTGGCCGCCGTGCTCGTCGCGGGAATGGTCGCCCTCTGGGCCCGCCTCGCCCCCCGCCCCGGAAATCCGCTATTCCCGCTCCGGATCCGCTACCCGGATTGGAGTAGCAGATCCGGAGGGACGATAGCGGATCCGCGGGGCGCCGATGGTGGCGCCGCCGATGGTGGCGGCGATGGCGGGGGCGCCGACGACCACGACGCCGACGACCACGACGACGACGAGGGCGGTCGCCTGCCGCGGCTGCGCCGCCGGGCCCGCTCCACCCCGGTCGTCACGATCGTGTTCCTCGTGGTGGCACTGGTGATGCTGCTCTACGTCATCCGCGTCGGCGGCGACTTCATGCACGGCCGCGTGCTGCTGCCGTCTCTGTTCCTCCTGCTCCTGCCGGTCTCGGTGGTGCCCCTCCCCGTCGGTCCCGCCAGCGGGTCCGCGGAGGCCTCGGTGCGCCGGGTGGCGGTCCCGGCGATCGCGGCCGCGTGGCTCGTCGTCGTCGGCTGGGCGGTGACCGTCCAGGTCACCGAGAACCCGTTCCGGGAGGAACCGGAGTCGATCACGTCGGCGGGGATCGTCGACGAGCGCCAGTTCTACATCCAGCGGACCGGGCACAGGCACCCGTTGCTCGCCGAGGACTATCTGGACTTCCCCCGGATGCGGGCCCTGGTGAACGACGTCACCCGGAACCGGACCGGCGCGGTATTCCTCCCGGTGCCGGGGTTCCAGGACCGGTGGGACGTGGTGTCCTACGACCGACCGATGCCCGGGTTGGCACCGTTCGAGCTGCCGGAGGAGCCCCTCAAGACGGTGGTGTTCCTCAACCTCGGCATGACCAGCATGAACCTGCCGCTCGACGTGGACGTCTACGACACCGTCGGGCTCGCCTCGCCGCTGGCCGCGCACACGGACCGTATGGAGGACGGCCGGATCGGGCATGACAAGTTCCTGCCGTACGACTGGGTGCTCGCGCGCACCGGAGTCGTGGAGGACCCGGTCAACTTCCCGCGGTGGATCGACGTCAACTGGGTGAACCAGGCCGAGGTCGCGCTCCAGTGTCCCGCCACGCAGGCACTCATCGAGTCCTACACGGCCCCGTTGACCCTCGAGAGGCGCTGGTCCAACGTGGTGAATGCATTCTCATACGCCGAGTACAGGATCAACAGAATCCCTGCGTACGAGGTCCAGAGGTGCGGGCTGCCGATGCCGGAGGAAGTGGAGAAGTATCAGGGCACTCGGTAGTGTTGCGCACGCTGTTGTCTCGAAACGGTAACAGTCGGGGGTCGAAATGGTCCCCGACCTGTAACACCTGCCCCAAAGTGCGCGACAGTATCGATGAACTCGATGTCGCAGTTCCGGTCCTCCCCCTGGTGGGGCCGGTCCGATGAACGTCACCGATGCCCTCCCGGGCACCAGGAACGAACAAAGGAACACACGAATGTCCCACTCCACCCTCCGGCGCAGGTTCGCCGCCGGGCTCACCGCACTGGCGACGGCCGCAGGGCTCGTCGTCGGCGCCCCGGCCCTGGCCGGTGCCCAGGCGACCGAGCAGGGCTCGTCGGCCAGCCTCGGGTCCGCGGGCTCGGCTGCCGCGCCGCCCGCCGCCCCCGCGTTCCGGCCGGCCGGTGGTGACGAGAACCCGGTGGGCTTCCGTAACTGGCTGCGTCCCGGCTGCCAGTGGGACCCGGTCGCCTCCTGGGTCCAGCTGTGCAACGTCTACTCGCCGGCCATGAAGCGGGACATCAAGGTCCAGGTCCAGCCGGCCCGCTTCGGCGGCAACGCCGGTCTGTACCTGCTCGACGGGCTGCGCGCCCGTGACGACTGGAACGCGTGGACCCACGACGCCCAGGCCCAGCGCATCTTCCTGCAGGACAACATCACCCTGGTCATGCCCGTCGGCGGCCAGGTGTCCTTCTACTCCGACTGGGAGCGGCCCATCAACCTGGGCGGCAACCTGCTCGAGTACAAGTACGAGACGTTCCTGACCGAGGAGCTCCCCGGCTACCTGCAGGCCCACTTCGGCGTGGCCCCGAACAACAACGCCGTCGCCGGCCTGTCGATGGGCGGCTCCGCGGCCGCGACGCTCGCCGCCAAGCATCCCGACCAGTTCAAGCAGGTCTCGGTGTTCTCCGGCTACATGAACCCCACGGCCCCGGGCATGTACACCATGATCCCGCTGGCGATGTTCGACCAGTGCAAGTGCGACCCGTTCGCCATGTGGGGTCTGCCGGGCTCGCCGAAGTGGGGCGAGCACGACCCGCTGCTCAACGCCGCCAAGCTGCGCGACATCCCGATGTACGTGACCGCCGGGTCCGCCATCCCGGGCCGGTACGACCAGCCCTCCAGCCTGCAGTCCGTGTTCAACACGTTCAACGGCATCATCCTCGAGGGCCTGTCCCGCGGCTCGACGCTGGCGTTCCAGAACACCATGAACGCCGCGCCGAACAAGGCCACGTTCGAGTACCGCACCACCGGCATCCACGGCTGGGGTTACTGGAACGACGACCTCATCGCGGCCCGCTCGGCGCAGATCCTCGACGTGATGGACGCCCACGCGTGGTGATCGCGCAGAGTTAGCCGACGAATCGGACTCCCGTCAGCGAGTCCTCACCCGTCACACCGGGGCCCCGCGCGTAGATTCTCGTGCGGGGCCCCGGTCGCATCTGACCACCGGGTTCGGCCGCGGGAGGGGAACCCGCGGGCGCACCACGGACCCGGGCTCCGGATACATGTGGCGCGGGTCGTTCTGACGCGCGCCCACTAACTATTCGGCGAGACGACGCGGCAAGGAAGAGAACAACACATGGCGACCCCCAGCTCAGACGCGAGCCCCCGGCACCGGTGGGCGTCCCTCCTCGCGGCTCCCCTCGTGGCGTCCGTGGTGGGTTCCGGTCTCGTCCTCCCGCCCGTCGCGGCGGCACAGGAGACGCCGTCCCGGCCGACCCCGGGGCAGACGAGCCCGGCGGAGAGCCCGGCGCGGTCGACCCCCGCGGAGAGTCCCGCCACTGCGCCCGAGGCGCCGACCCTGCGCGTGCCGTCGACGCCGCCGTCCGGTGTCCGGCTCGACAAGGTCGAGTGGAAGTCCGCCAACCGGGTGGCACTCTGGGTCCGGTCACCAGCCATGGAGCAGGCGATCCAGGTGCAGCTCATGCTCCCGGCCCAGTGGAACGCCGACCCCGAGCGCACCTACCCGTCCCTGCTCCTGCTCGACGGGCTGCGGGCCCGCGACGACGCCAGCGGCTGGACGCTCGAGACCAAGATCTCGCAGTTCTTCGACGCCAAGAACGCCGTCATCGTCCTGCCGATCGGTGGAGAGTCGAGCTTCTACACGGACTGGGTCTCCGACGCCAAGGGCTCGGCGTACCAGTGGGAGACGTTCCTCATGCAGGAACTGCCGCCGCTACTGGCCCGCGACTGGCGGGTGGGGGACAAGCACGGCGTCGCCGGACTGTCCATGGGCGGAACGGCCGCGATGATGCTGGCCCAGCGTTACCCGGATCACTTCGACTTCGCCGCCAGCTACTCGGGCTTCCTCGACACCACCAGCTTCGGGATGCCCGAGGCGGTCAAGGTGGCCATGCAGGACGCCGGCGGCTACCCGGCCGAGAGCATGTGGGGCCCGCTCGGGTCCCGGCGCTGGCAGGAACAGGACCCGAAGCTCCACACCGAGAAGATGCGCGGGCAGAGCGTCTACGTCTCCGCCGGCAGCGGCAACACCGGGCCCTGGGACCAGCCGTCCGGCCTGCCGGACATCCCGACCAACTTCCCCGGCTACGGCCTCGAGCTGCTCTCGCGGATGACCACGCAGACCTTCGTCAACCGGGCCCGCGCCGCCGGGGTCGAGGTCACCGCCAATTTCCGCCCGTCCGGCACGCACACTTGGCCGTACTGGCAGTTCGAGATGACCCAGGCATGGCCGCAGTTCGCGACGGCGGTGGGGATCGAGAACGTCGAGAAGCCGTGCGCGGCGAGTGGCGACATCGCACGCCTCGCCGAGCGGCAGCCCGGCCTGGGGCCGTGTCTGACCGGCGAGTACGACGTCCGCGGCGGCAAGGCCACCGACTTCCGCTTCGGCCGCGCCTTCTGGTCGCAGGGGACCGGGGCCCACTCGGTCCTCGGCGCGATCGGCGCGGCCTACCAGGCCGAGGGCGGCCCCGACGGGGTGCTCGGGCTGCCGACCTCGGGCGAGACCACCACCCCGGACGGCCGCGGCCGGTTCTCCACCTTCCAGAACGGCGTCATCTACTGGTCGCCCACCACCGGGTCGCACGCCGTCCGCGGTGGCATCCGGGCGATGTGGCAGGAGCGCGGCACCGAGCGCGGCGAGCTCGGCTACCCGACCACAGACGAGATCACCAACCCCAACAAGCCGGGTGTCGTCCAGGGCTTCCAGGGCGGGACCGTCTACTGGTCCGAGGAGACGGGCCCGAAGGTCGTCGAGGGCAAGATCCTCGAGACCTATCGCGAGGCCGGCGCCGAGAACTCCGAGCTGGGTTACCCGACCACCGACGAGATCGCCCTGAGCACCCGGGACGGCGCGTTCAGCCGGTTCCAGGGCGGGTACATCTACTGGTCCCCGCGCACCGGGGCCCACGTGGTCCCCCGTGGGCCGGTGTTCGACGCCTGGGGCACGGTCGACTACGAACGCGGGCGGCTCGGCTACCCGACCGGCCCGCTGCGCACCACGAGGGACGGTCAGGAGATGGAGTTCGAGGGCGGCCGCATCACCGTGAGCGGTGGCCGGGCGGAGATCTCGTCGTGAGAACCCGGTTGGCGACGCTGACCGCCGCGCTGCTCGTCGGCGGTGGGATGCTCACCGCCTGCGGCGGAGGGGACTCGACGGTCTCCGGCGTGCCCGACTCCGAGACGCTGGCCCCGCCCCCGGGCGGCAGCGGATCACCCGGGGTGTCGCGCGTTCCCGCGACGGAGGATTCCGGCCGCTATACGGAGGCGCCCGCACCCGTCGATCCGGACGCCTCCGGGTACACCGCCCCGGCCGTCGGCGCGCGGGAGCGCGGGTATCTCGCGGCGCTGGAGAGCGAGGGCATCGACACCGCGGACCTCTCCGACTCGCTCGTCGCCGCCGGCAACACCATCTGCCGCATCCGGACGACCGGGGGCGCCGCCGACGAGACGACGACGATCGCCGACGCGGTCGCCGGTCAGATCTCGGCGGGCGGGTACTCGGATCGCGAGGTCGACGAGCTCTCCCGCGTCGTGGTGGACGCCTCGGCGGGCCAGCTCTGTCCGTAGTCCGACGAATGCACACAGCGCCGCGGCGCCCGGTCCGGCAGGACCCGGCCCGCGTCGCCCCGGGGTGAGACGGGACACCCTCCCGGTGCTCCCGGAACCCGCAGCGCCACCGGGGCGTTGACCGGTCGTCGGCCACCCGCCCCAGTCGAGCGGGGAGGCCGGGAAGGAGTTCGTATCGTGGCTCGCGGAATGCGTCGTGGGAGAGGCCGTCGTCTCGGGTGCTCGTTGGGGGCACTCGTGCTGGTGGTCCTGCTGGTGCTGGGCATCGGATGGTGGATCGGGAATCGTGGGCTGCCCACGGGTCCCGACGGGCCCCTGCCCGGCCCGGGGGAGCCGGAGCTGACCCAGCCCGCGGACTGTCCGGACGTGGAGATGGTCGCCGTGCCGGGGACCTGGGAGAGCAGCCCCACCGACGACCCGTACAACCCGGGTTTCCTGCCCAACGCCCTGCTGAGGACGATTACCGACCCGCTGAGCGAGCAGTACCCGGACGACCGGCTCGAGGTGTTCACCGTCCCCTACGTGGCCCAGTTCAGGAACCCGCAGGCGCCCAACGAGATCCCCTACGACCAGAGCCGGGCGGAGGGCACCGAGAGGGCCCGCGCCGAGCTCGCCGCCACGCACGAGCGGTGCCCGTACACGTCGTTCGTGCTCCTGGGCTTCTCCCAGGGTGCGGTGATCGCGGGTGACCTCACCAGCGAGATCGGTACCGGCAACGGGCCGGTGCCCGCCGACCTGGTCCGGGGATCGGTCCTCATCGCCGACGGCCGCCGCGTGCCGGGCCAGGGTCAGTCGCCGGGGTTGTCGCCCGGAAACGGGCAGGGGATGGAGATTTCCCTACAGCCGGCCACCGGGCTCACCCAGCTCATCGCCGGCGCCACCATGACCGGGCCCCGCCCGGGTGGCTTCGGCGAACTCGGCGACAGGACCGCCCAGATCTGCGACTCCCGAGACCTGATCTGCAACGCCCCGCTCAACGTCGTGGACGGCGCCGCCCGGTTCCAGGAGTTCGTCGCCAACAACGCGATCCACGCCATGTACGCGACCAACCCGGACGTGATCGAGGGGACGACGGTCCCGGAGTGGACGATCGGGCACGTGCGTGAGCTCGTCGACGCCGCCCCGGAGATCGCCCACGGGTGACCCGTCCACGCCTCCCGAGGGCTCGGCCTGCGACACGCCTGACGAGCCGGATGATTCGGAGTTCGGATGCGCTCTGGGGCACGCTGTAGGATCGACCAAGCTTGTCGTCAGTGCACCCGGCATTTCCGTGGTCGACGACGTCGACCAACGTAAGACGGATCGGAACGGAGCAACGTGGAGTTCGAGCAGTACCACGACGCCGGTGGGGCGATCGTCATCCCTGATCGCACCACCCTTGTCGACTTCGTCGAAGCCAATGTCTCCGCCGCCCGCGAGGATCCTGCCGAGGACGGGCTGATCTACCGCTACATCGACTACTCGTCCTCCCGTGACGGCGAGGTGCACGAACTCTCATGGTCGCAGTTCGGTGACCGGCTCTACGCCATCGCCGCCCGCCTCCAGCAGGTCGCGAAGCCGGGGGACCGGGTCGCGATCCTCGCGCCGCAGGGCCTCGACTACATCGTGTCGTTCTTCGCGGCCATCCACGCCGGGCTCATCGCGGTGCCCCTGTTCGACCCCGATGAGCCCGGTCACCACGACCGCCTCCACGCGGTCCTGGCGGACTGCACGCCCGCGGTCATCCTCACCTCGACCGACTCCGCGGCCGGGGTCCGGACGTTGTTCCGCTCCCTGCCTGCGCGAGAGCGTCCGCGCACCGTCGCCGTCGACGCCATCCCCGCGGAGCTCGGCTCGGGGTGGACCAGACCGGATCTCGGCGCCGACGACATCGCCTACCTGCAGTACACCTCCGGCTCGACCCGCGTACCGGCCGGTGTGGAGATCACCCACCGCAACGTGGTCACCAACGTCATGCAGCTGTTCGACGGGCTCGGGCTGACCCGCGCGTCCCGCGGGGTCACTTGGCTGCCGCTGTTCCACGACATGGGCCTGCTGACGGTGATCCTGCCCGCGATGGGCGGGGCCACCATCACGGTGATGAGCCCCCGCGCGTTCGTGCAGCGCCCGGGTCGCTGGGTCTCGCAGCTGGGCGCGATGTCGGACGGCGACGGGGTGTTCGCCGCCGCCCCCAACTTCGCGTTCGAGCACGCCGCACGCCGAGGGCTGCCGAGGGACGGCGAGACCCTCGACCTGTCGGGCGTGACCAGCATCATCAACGGTTCGGAGCCGGTCACCCCCGCCTCCATGCGTGCCTTCAACGAGGCCTTCGCGCCCTACGGGCTCGCACCGACCGTCATCAAACCGTCCTACGGGATGGCCGAGGCGACCCTGTTCGTCTCCTCGCCGCGCCGCGACGACGAGGCGATCGTCATCCACGTGGACCGGTCGGACCTCAACAAGGGCGTCATGACCGTCCTCGACCCGGCGCAGGTGGAAGGCAACGAGGACGCGATCCCGCAGGTCGCCTGCGGGTACGTCGCACCGAGCCAGTGGGCCACCATCGTCGAGGCGAACATCGACGAGGCCACGGGTGAGCACGACGGCACCGGGCGGGAGCTGCCCGAAGGGCGCGTCGGCGAGATCTGGCTGTACGGGACCAACGTCGGTCGCGCCTACTGGGGGCGCCCCGAGGAGTCGGACGCCACCTTCGGCAACCGGCTCGTCGAGTGCCTCGAGGAGGGGTCCCGCACGGTCCGGGAGTTCGGGACCGTGCCCTCCGACGCTCGATGGCTGCGCACCGGCGACTACGGCGCCTATGTGGACGGTCAGCTGTACATCACCGGCCGCGTCAAGGACCTGGTGATCGTCGCCGGCCGCAACCACTACCCGCAGGATCTCGAGAACACGGCGCAGGGCGCCTCCGATGCGCTGCGCCCCGGATTCGTCGCCGCGTTCTCGGTGCCGGCCAACCAGCTGCCGATGGAGGCGCGTAACGGCGCGGAGATCGCCGCCGATGACTCCTCGGAGACGCTCGTCGTGGTCGGCGAGCGCGCACCCGGCGCCGGCAAGGCCGACCCGGGCCCCATCGCGGACGCGGTCCGCACGGCGATCTCGGCACGTCACGGCGTCACCGCCCAGGACGTGCTGCTGGTCCCCGCCGGATCCATCCCCCGCACGTCCAGCGGCAAGATCGCGCGGCGCGCGTGCAAGGCGGCCTACGTGGACGGCACCCTGCGCGGGGGTCACCAGCAGACCGCCTTCCCGGACCTGCCGGCGCAGTAGCGTCCGCCCGGCCGGGCCGGTTCAAGCACCACGGGTGCCCCGCCGCGACGGGACACACCGGACGACACCCGAGGAAAGGCGAGCCAGGACGATGGCACAGAGCGAGATGACGGTAGTAGAGCTCCGCGAATGGATGCGGGGCTGGGTCTGCCGGGCCACCGGGCTCGACATCTCCAAGGTCACCGACGACCGCTCGCTGGAGGAATACGGCCTGTCGTCCCGCGACGCGGTGTCCCTGTCCGCCGATCTCGAGGACCTCATCGGTCGACCACTCGACGCGACCGTCGCCTACCAGCACCCCACCATCGCCTCGCTGGCCGAGTACGTCGTCAACGGACCGGTCGAATCCGAGGCGCCCACCGATTTCCACACGTTCCGTGACCGCGGCGCGGGCATGGAGTTCGACGTGGCCGTGATCGGGTTCGCCACCCGCTTCCCCGGCGGCGCCGACACCCCGGAGGCGACCTGGGAGCTACTCGCCTCCGGTCGGGACGCCACCACCCCCCGCCCGGCGACCCGCTGGTCCGAGTGGTCCGGCGACGCCTACGTCCAGCAGGTGCTGTCCGAGGCGCCCGATCGTGGCGGCTGGCTCGACGACGCCGAGGTCCGGGACTTCGACGCCGAGTTCTTCGGCATGAGCCCCCGCGAGGCCGAGATGGTCGACCCGCAGCAGCGGCTCGCACTCGAGCTCACCTGGGAGGCCCTGGAGAACGCCCACCTGCCCGCCAGCGACCTCAAGGGCCACGAGGTCGGCGTCTTCATGGGATCGTCCTCCAGCGACTACCAGGTGTTCCTCACCTCGGACTCCGCTGCGGCCTCGCCGTACGCGGTCACCGGCGCCTCCAACTCGATCATCTCGAACCGGGTCTCGTACACGTTCGACTTCCGCGGCCCGTCCATGACGCTGGACACCGCCTGCTCGACGTCCCTGGTGGCGATCCACGAGGCCGTCAACTCGCTGCGACTGCACGAATCGGACCTGGTCGTCGCCGGCGGTGTCAACATGATGCTCGCGCCCGCCGCGACCATGGGCTTCGCCAAGACCGGTGCCGCGCTCAGCCCCGACGGGCGGATCAAGGCGTTCTCGTCCGATGCCAACGGCATCTGCCGGTCGGAGGGCGGGGGAGTGTTCATCCTGAAGCGCCTGTCGGAGGCCGAACGGGACGGCAACGACATCCTCGCCGTCATCAAGGGGTCCGCCGTGAACTCGGACGGTCGCTCCAACGGTATGACCGCACCCAACCCCGACGCACAGGTCGCCGTCCTGCGCCAGGCCTACGCCGACGCCGGCGTCGACCCGCGCGAGGTCGACTACATCGAGGCGCACGGCACCGGCACCATCCTCGGGGACCCCATCGAGGCCACCGCCCTGGGCCAGGTGCTCGGCCGCGGCCGCGAGGCCGACCGCCCCACGCTGCTCGGCTCGGCCAAGACCAACTTCGGCCACATGGAGTCCGCCGCCGGGGCCGCCGGCCTCGCCAAGATCATCCTAGGGATGACCAACGACGCCCTGCCGCCGACGATCAACTTCGCGGGCCCCAACCCGTACATCGACTTCGACGCCGCGCGACTGAGCGTGGTCACGGAGACCACCGGGTGGCCGCGCTACAGCGGGCGCGCCCTGGCCGGCATCTCCGGGTTCGGGTTCGGTGGCACCAACGCGCACGTCGTGGTGGCCGAGTACCAGCCGGCGCCGGTGCGCGCGTCGGAGGAGACCACGGTCGACGAGGACTCCGTCTCCGACGTCCGGGCCGGCGAGGTCGCCACCCCTGACGCCCTTGCCGCCGAAGCCCCGGCCCCCGAGGCCCCGGCCGCCGCGACCCCGGCCGCCGCGACCCCGGCCGCCGCGGACGACATCGCACGCTGCGTGGCCGAGGCCGTGGAGCGCAACGCCGACGAGCTGGCCACCACCGGTACCTCCGTGCCCGGCGCCCCCGCGACCGTGCTCGTCGTCTCCGGTTCCCTGCCGTCGCGCCGCAAGTCCACGGCCGGTCAGATCGCGGACTGGCTCGAGGCGCAGGACGACTCGGTCGACCTGGGCGCCGTCGCCCGCACCCTCGCCACCCGCAACCACGGTCGCTCGCGCGGAGCCGTCGTGGGCCACACCCGCGATGAGCTCGTGGCGGGCCTGCGCGCGCTGGCCGCCGGCGACCCCGGTCCCGGCGTGTTCAGCGCCGACGCCCCCGCCGGCACCGGCGACGTGTGGGTGTTCTCCGGCTTCGGGTCCCAGCACCGGAAGATGGCCAAGGAGCTCTACCTGTCCAACCCGCTGTTCGCCTCGTGCCTGGACGCGGTGGACGAGCTCATCGACTTCGAGGCCGGCTACCGGATCGCGGAGTTGATCCTCGATGACTCACAGACGTACGAGCTGGAGAACTCCCAGGTCGGGATCTTCGCCATCCAGGTGGCGCTGGTCGACACCCTGCGCGCGCTCGGGGCCAAGCCCGAGGCCGTGATCGGGCATTCGATGGGTGAGGTGGCCGCGGCCTACGCGACCGGTGGCCTCGGCCTCGAGGACGCCGTCCGCGTGATCTGCGTGCGCTCGCGTCTCATGGGCGACGCCGAGGGGCAGGTCTCGGAGGATGAGGCCGGCGCGATGGCGCTGGTCGAGTACTCGGCCGAGGAGATCGCGCAGATCATCGCCGACAACCCGCAGTTCGCCTCCATCGAGCCCGCCGTCTACGCCGCGCCCACCCACACCACGGTCGGCGGCCGTGCCAAGCCCGTCGCCGACTTCGTCGCGTGGGTCGAGGAGCAGGGCAAGTTCGCCCGCCAGCTGCAGGTCCGCGGCGCCGGCCACACCTCGGACGTGGACATGCTCCTCGGTGAGCTGGCCGCGGAGATCGCGGGTCTCGAGCCGCGCGAGCTCACCTCCGGCCTGTTCTCCTCCGTCGACCGCGAGACCTTCTACCGCGCCGGTCACGAGCCGGTCCACGCGGAGGAGTACTGGGTCAAGGGCATGCGGCACTCCGTGTGGTTCACCCACGCCGTACGCAAGGCCGTCGACGCCGGGTACGTGACGTTCCTCGAGCTGGCCCCCAACCCGGTGGCCGCGATGTCGGTGGCCGCGACGTGCTTCGACGCCGGCCTCATGGAGCCCAACCTGCTCCATGCGCTCAAGCGCAAGGAGTCCGAGGCCGACACGCTCCTGCACGCCGTCGCGCAGCTGTACGTGCACGGTCACACCATCGACGTGCCCAGCGTCGTGGAGATGATCCACGGCTACGTCACGGGCCCCGGCCGGTACGCGCCGGTGCCGGGGACTGCGTGGAAGCGCCGCACCCTGTGGCCCAAGGTCACCGCCGGGGGCGGGTCGGGCGAGGGCCGGATGCCGGGCTCGCACGTCGCGCTGCCCGACGGTCGCCACGCGTGGCAGGTCCGTGCCGAGGTGGTGCCCAGCGTCGACGCGCTGATGACCGCCGCCGCGGCGTCGGTGCTCGAGGGTGTGACCCTCACCGCCGTGAACCGGCCCGGCATGCTGCCGGCCGCCGGTTCCGTGACCACCACCATGACCCCGCACCCGGGTGGCGCGTCGGTGCAGGTCCACGCCCGCGCCGGCGACGCCACCGCGGCGTTCGTGTTGGTCGCCGAGTGCGCCGTGACCGGCGGCGCCCCCATCGCCCCGGACTCCGCGCCCGAGCAGCACTACGTGTCGAGTGAGTCCGACGCGCCGGTGGTCGACGACGAGGACGACGACGACGAGGTCGACACCCGCTGGAACCCCGACTCCGGCGAAGCGATCGGTGACCGCCTGGCCCGGATCATCGGCTCCTCGATGGGATACAGCCCCGACGACCTGCCGAGGGAGCTCCCGCTGCTCGATCTCGGCCTGGATTCGCTCATGGCGGTGCGGATCAAGAACCGTGTCGAGCACGAGTTCGCCATCCCGCCGCTCGAGTTGCAGGCGATGCGCGACGCGTCGCTCGACGATGTCGCGGACATGGTGCGGTTCGCCGTCGAGAACCCGGACCGGGTCGGCGACCTGGCGGCCCAGCAGGCCCGCGGTGAGGGCGCCGTCGACGTGGCCGCGCTACGCGGTGACGCGCCGGCGTCCGAGGAGGGCTCCGGCGGCGATGACGCCTCGGTCGCCATCGCGCCGCGCGATGACACCGAGCGCATGGCGTTCGGTGCGTGGGCCGTGGTCACCGGCGCCGCGGCACCCGGCGTCACGGGCACGCTGCCCCCGGTCGACGAGCCGACCCGGGTCGCTCTCGCCGAGCGGCTCTCGGCCCGCTCGGGCGGCGAGATCACCGCCGCGCAGGTCGCCGGTGCCACGACGATCGCCGAGGTCGCGGACCTGCTCCGGCCGTTCACCGAGGTCGCGGTGGAGGGCAACATTCGCGTGCTGGCCGAGGGGTCGACCGAGGCCACCCCGCTGTTCCTCTTCCACGCCGCCGGCGGGTCGTCGTTCGTCTACGAGCCGCTGGTCGACCGACTCGGCGTGGACACCCCGGTGTACGGCGTCGAGCGCGTCGAGGGGCCGCTGGAGGAGCGGGCCGCGAGCTACCTGGACCGCATCCGCGAGATCGCGGCCGGCCGTCCGCTCGCCGTGGGGGGCTGGTCCTTCGGCGGCGCGCTGGCCGTGGAGGTGGCCCGGCAACTGCGGGCCGCTGGCGACGAGGTCGCGCTGGTGGTCCTGCTGGACACCGTGCAGCCGTCGGAGCCGATCCCCGACACCCTCGACGAGGCCGAGGCCCGGTGGCGTCGGTACTCGGAGTTCGCCAAGCGCACCTACGGGTTGGACGTGGAGGTCCCGCGGGACTTCCTGGCCGAGCACGGTGAGGACGGCGTGTTGGATATGCTGCTCGGGGCACTGGGTGCCGAGGCCAACGCCATGGGCGGCGGTGTCATCGAACACCAGCGGGCCAGCTTCGTCGACAACCGGATCCTGCAGAGCGCGGACCTGTCCACCTGGGCCGGTGTCGGCGCCGAGGTGCCGTTCGTGCTGTACCGCGCGGAGCGGATGCACGACGGGGCGATCGAGCTCGAGCCCCGCTACGCACACATCGACCCGGACGGCGGCTGGGCCCGCATCGTCGGCGACCTGGAGGTCGTCCAGCTCGACGGGGACCACCTCGCGATGGTCGACGAACCGGTGGTCGGTACCGTCGGTAAGCATCTGGCGCGTCGGCTCACCGAGCTCGACGCGGGTGTACGGAAGGGGACAGACGCGTGACGGCGAAGACCACCGCGGAGAAGCTCGCGGAACTGCGGGTCAAGACCGAGCAGGCCAAGGACCCGGGCAGCGAGCGGGCGAAGGCCCGCCGCGACGCCGCGGGGCACACCCCGCCGCGGGAGCGGATCGCACTGCTGCTCGACGCCGGCAGTTTCGTGGAGATGGGCCAGCTCGCCAAGGCGCCCGGTAGCCCGGACAACCCGTTCGGTGACGGCGTGGTCACCGGCCGCGGCACCATCGACGGCCGCCCGGTGGCCGTGTACGCGCACGACAACACGGTGTTCGGCGGGTCGGTCGGCGAGGGCTTCGGCAAGAAGGTCTGCGCCATCATGGACTTCGCGATCAAGGTCGGGTGCCCCATCATCGGCATCAACGATTCCGGTGGCGCGCGAGTCCAGGACGCCGTGACCTCGCTGGCCTACTACTCCGAGATCTCCCGGCGGCAGTATCCGGCCTCCGGGTACGTGCCCCAGATCTCGATCATGCTGGGCAAGTGCGCGGGCGGCGCCGTCTACGCCCCCGCGACCACCGACTTCGTGATCGCGGTCCAGGACCAGGCGTACATGTTCGTCACCGGGCCCGACGTGATCCGGCAGGTCACCGGCGAGGACGTCACCATGGACGAGCTCGGCTCGGCCCTGCAGCAGGCCAAGAACGGCAACGTCAACCACGTCGCCGTGAGCGAGCAAGACGCCTTCATGTACGTGCGTAACCTGCTGAGCTACCTGCCGTCCTCGGCCGCGGAGAAGGCGCCGCGGATCAACCCGGGTCTCGAGGCGGAGACCACGGAGTCGGACCGACAGCTGGACTCGATCATCCCGGACTCGGACAACGCCGCGTACGACATGCACGACGTGCTCCTGCGGATGTTCGACGACGGCGAGTTCGTGGAGACCTCCGGGCAGTTCGCGTCCAACATCATCACGGGTTTCGCCCGGGTCGACGGTGAGTCCGTCGGCGTCGTCGCCAACCAGCCCCTGCACCTGTCGGGCGCGTTGGACATCGACGCCTCGGAGAAGGCCACGCGGCACATGATGCTGTGCGACGCCTACTCGATCCCGCTGGTCTACGTGGTGGACACCCCCGGCTACCTCCCGGGCGTGCAGCAGGAGAAGCTCGGCATCATCCACCGCGGGGCCAAGATGGGTTTCGCCGTGGTGGCGGCCTCGGTCCCCAAGGTCACGTTCGTCGTCCGCAAGGCCTACGGCGGCGCGTACGCCGTGATGGGGTCCAAGAACCTGGGTGGCGACCTCAACTTCGCCTGGCCCACCGCGCGCATCGCGGTGATGGGTGCCGAGGGCGCGGTCGACCTGCTGCAGCGTCGGCAGATCGAGGAGGCGGGCCCCGAGGAGGGTCCCAAGCTCCGCAAGCAGCTCATCGACATGTACAACGAGTTCATCGCGACCCCGTACACCGCCGCCGAGCGCGGGTACATCGACGCCGTGATCGAGCCGTCGCAGACCCGCCTGGTGCTGCGCGGTGCGCTGAACCAGCTGCGGGACAAGATCAGCAACGAGCCGCCGCGTAAGCACCCCATCGCGCCCATGTGACCGCCGCGGGCGGGGTCGACTGGGCGGCTACTCGGACTGGTTCGGACAGGCGTCGACGGCCGCCTGGAGGGTGATGTCCCCCGCCCGCTCGAAGGTGAAGGTGACCGGGATCGACTTCCCCGGCTCGGCGCTGTCGTCGAGACCGAACATGAAGGACCTGAACGGCCGGTCGGGTGCGTCGGCGTCCTCGACGTTCTCCACCGGTTGACCGGCGGCGATCGACGACTCGGGGGCGATCTCGAGGGCACCCGCGGGGGCGTCGATCTCGACCCGCTCCGCGGCGGGGCTGGTGATCTCCGAGAGAGTCTCCGCCTCGGTGGAGCTGTCGTTGACCGCGGTGAAGCTCAGCTGAGCGGGTGCGTCCACCTGCAGCGAACAGTCGATCGCGTAGGCGGGTGCGATGAAGACGTTCTCGACCGAGGTCTGACCGTCCGTCTCTCCTCCGCCGCGGTTGGTCGAATCCGGTTCCGGGTCGTCGGACGAGCATGCGGTCGACACCCCCAGGGCGAGGACCATCGCGGCCGAAGCGGCGTACCGGGTCATTGAGATGCTCATAGCCGACACGGTACCCACGGTGGGCGTGTCGGCACACCACATTCTCCCGGTACCGCGGTGCGGCCTACTCCGGGTCGGTCACCAGGATCGGCCCCTCGGGCTGCCACCAGCCCCAACGGGTCTCGTTCCCGGTGGTCACCTCCGCGGGCGCCGGCGGGTCCTCCTGATAGGTGCCCAGCGGCGTGTACGCCTCGATCGAACCCCAGTCACGGTTCCAGTCGTGGCGCAGGTACGACGGGATCGTCCGGGCACGCTGGGCGGTCTCGATCCACCCGAGCGGCCCACCGGCCTCGTAGGACATCCACGTACTGGTGGCGCTCACGGCGAGCGGACGGTCGGGCAGGATCCGGAACTCCGGCAACTCCGCCACACCCGCGTAGTGCTCGAACGGCCGCTGGCACGGGAACTGCAGGCTCACCGCCCAGTCGAGCAGGACGGGCGACTCCGACCCGACCATCTCCTGGACCGTCACGAGCTCGGGTGCGCGCGGCGGGGTGATGGCGGTCCACTGTTCGGGGGTGAGGTCGTTGTCGTCGACCCGGACCCGCATGACATCGGCGTCGGCGGGGGCGTCCTGCATGTCCACCCGCAGGTTGCGCCACGTCGGCGCGGGACCGATGTCGAACGGCACCACCGGCTCGCCCACCGTGTCGACCCCGGCGTCGCCGGACCGGCCGAACTCGACCACGACCTCCTGGCCGTACTCGTAGAGCCCGTCGGCGTCGTAGCGGCCGATCCGGCCGGCCGCCGAGATCACCAGGAGCGGGTGGGACTCGCGGTTCTCGGGCAGGCGGTACCAGCCGGTCTCCAGGCTCGCCTCCCGCTGCGGGCCCACGAAGAACGACCCGAGCACCGGGGTCGTGGCGGGGTCGAGCCCGAACGGCAGGGCCACCGTGGACTCGTTCACGCCCTCCGCCCCGCGGCCGCCGGCCGTGCCGGCGCTCTCCCCGGTGCTGACCGACGGGCCGCCGCCGGGCTCGGAGGTGGTGTTGGCGGCGCCGGGGTCGGCCACCACCGCGTCGGCCGACAGGTCCGGGGCGACACCGTCCGGGGTGAACGCGGTGTTCTCCCCGGCTTCGATGGCGGCGGCCCGGTCCCGCGGGTCGATCGACCCGTCGGGCAGGGGGGTGGCGTCGAGCGGGTCCAGCATGCCGGCGTTCGCGTCGGGCTCGACCAGGACGCGGTCGGCGAGCATGCAGGGGTTGCCGGCGAGCGCGGACACGTTCCCGGCGGCGATGGTGTAGGCCGGGTACTGCTTGTGGATCCCCTTGGCGAACGAGGCGAACGAGAAGACCACCAGCAGTCCCGCGACCACCGCGATGGGGGCGGCGGCGAAGGTCCGCACCCGGCGACGACCCGCCGAGGTGCGGGGCGCGTGCTCACCGATGTAGTCACGACGGAGGTGCTGCCAGCCGGCGTAGGCGAACGTGAGCACGGCCAGGGCGAGCAGCACAGTGGCGGCGTCGATGCCGCGGACGCTGGGTGCCTTGTCCCACCACGGGATGCCGTAACTGGAGACGTACCACCAACCGTTGGGGCCCGCGAAGGCGAGCGCGACCACCACGAGGATGACGCCCAGGAACAACGTGCGGTTGCGGGCCGTCCGGACGGCGGACGCGGAGATCGCGAGGGCGCCCAACGCGGCGATCGCCCCGCCGATGCCGGCGTACACACCGAAGTGGTGGGTCCACTTGGTGGGCGAGAACATCATGAAGAAGGCGGTGCCCACGACCACGCCGACCAGGCGCCAGACCGGTCCCGAGGCTGCGCCGGGCACCTTGCCGCGGCGCAGCATGGTGCCGATCACCAGCGCCAGGCACAGCAGCACGAGCAGGACCGGCAGGCGGCGGGCGAGGGACCCGTCCACCGTGGGGATCATCAGGTAGTAGTAGCGGACGAATTCCTCGAACCAGTTGAGGTTGGGGCCGATCTCGCCGCGGACGCGGATGGCCTCGAGGACGGCGGCGAGGTTCTGGACGCCGAAGACGACGATGAGCACCATGGTGCCGGAGGCCAGCACCGGGGCGATCAGGGCGAGGTACGAGCCGATCCGGCGGCCGCGCACGACCACGGTGCGGACGACCGCCCGCAGCCCCATGATGAGGGCGGCGACGGCCATGAGGCCGGTGGGGCCGGTGGCCAGTGAGAACGAGGCGATGATCACCGCGATCGCGAACGGGAGCATCCGGCGCGTGGCTATCGCCCGTTCGACGGAGACCCAGGTGAGCAGGGCCCCCAGCGCGATGACGGGCTCGGGCCGCAGGCCGTTGTTGAACGCCATCCAGAACGCGAGGAACACGGCGGCGGCGCTCCAGAGCACCACCGGGGTGGTGCGGGCGGCCCGGCCGAGGCGTGGCAGGACCTCGCGGCTGATGACCAGCCAGCAGAGGATGGCCGCGACGAGCGCGGGCAGGCGCATCCACGGGCTGGCGGTGGAGACCTGTGCGAACAGCGTGAGCAGGTCGTAGTAGGGGGAGCCGAAGGGCGACTCGGGGACCCCGTACCAGCGGTAGTAGTTGGCCATGTACCCGGCCGGGTCGGCGGCGCGGGCCATCGTGAGGATGTAGCCGTCGTCGGAGGTGTTGCCGCCGATGAAGTGCCAGATGCCGAGTGTGCCGATCACGACGACGTCGGGCGGCCGGATCTTGAACCAGCCGCGAGGCAGGAAGCGGCGGGCGCGCCGGCCGTCGGTCTGGTCGAGTGCGTGCAGGGCCCACAGGGCGACCGCGGTGGCCAGCAGGCCGATCACGATGGCGGCCCACTTGAGGGCGGTGGGGTCGGTAGTGAACCGGGAGTCGACCTCCACGGTGGCGCCGAGACCGTCGGGCACGGCTGTGTCCGAGGGCAGGTCGGTGTAGACGCCCACCACCATCGGGCGCAGGTCCTCGGCGTCCACCCTGCGGGTGGCCGCGGGATCGTCCATCCCCTCGAACGCCGCCTCCACGTAAGTGGGGGCCGCGACGACGCTGAGCCGTGTGCAGTCGCCGGCCTCCACGCGGTCTCGCGGTGCGGAGACGATCACCCGGTTGCGCGAGATCACGTCGACCGTCTCGGCGGAGGCGCGCACGAACAGTGCGCGGTCGCCGGCCTCCTCGCCGCCGGCGGGCGCGGTGGCCAGCAGGATGCCCCCGTCCTCCGGGAGATCCGCGACCAGGGTGCACGGTGCGGAGGCGGTGAACCGCTGCGGCGAGTGCGCCATGAGCGGGGCGGTGACCGAGTCGACGGACCCGTTCTGCGGCCACTGCACGGTCGAGGTCGTCTGCTCGACCGGCAGGAACGGCAGGGAGAGGAAGCACAGGGTCCCCAGGAGCCCGCTGACTATCGAGATGAGACGGAGTCGCTTGACGCGGGAGTCGGCGGCGACCGAGCCGGCCACCGGGCCGGTGGCCGGGGCGGTTTCCGGGGACGGGGCCGGCGAGGAGTCTGACACGACGACCGATTCTAGGCGACGATCACTTCATCGGACCCGGCGTGGTCCAGCCCCACCGCAACTCGCTGCCGCGGACCAGTTCGGCCGGACTCGCCTGCGGGTCCAGAGGTTCGAACCGCTGGAGCGAACCCCAGTCCCTCGACCAGTCGTGGTCGAGGTAGGTGGGGACCGTGATCGCCTCGACCGTCTGGGTGGTCCACAGCAGGGGTCCGCCGCCGCCGGCGCTCTGCCACCAGTTCGCGGCGGAGGAGGATTCCCGGTCGGCGAGGATGCGGTATCGGGGGATCTCCGCCACGCCACCGTTGTGCACGAACGGCCGCTGGCACGGGAACGCCAGTGCCACCACCCAGTCGACGAGCACCGGGTCGGTGTGGCCGACGACCTCGTCGAGGGTGCGCAGGCGCGGGTTCCGTGGTGGGGTCACAGCGAGCCACTGGTCGGGATCGAGGTTGCCGTCGGCGGCGACCACGCGGACGACCTCGGCCTCGGCGGGGATCGACTCGAGCGGGATGCGCAGGTTGCGCCAGGCGGGGGCCGGCCCGATGTCGATGGGGGACATGGACCCCATGACCTCGAAATCGGTGGGTCCGGCGGGGCCGACCCGGCCGGGGCGTCCGTACTCGATCCGCAGGTCGCCGCTCCCGATCCGGCCGGCGGCGGCCATGACGAGTAGCGGCCGGTTGGGGCTGCGGGCGGGCAGTTGGTACCAGGCGCTGGTGAGTTCGGCGGCGACCTGCGGCCCGCGCCGGTACGAGCCGAGGACGGGAGTGGTGTCCGGGTCGAGGCCGAAGGGCAGGGCCACGGTGGAGCCGTTGACGGTCACGGCGCCGCGGCCACCGGTGGTGCCGGCGTCCACGCCGTCGCCGGGGTCGCGCTCACCGGTCTCGGACGTCGCCAGGGAGCCGGAGGCCTCGGTGCTGTCGACGGTGATGGAGTCCGGCAGACCGTTGGGGGCGAAGCCGTTGACCACGCCGGCCCCGAGGGAGATCTCCGGCCCGGCCCCGATGGCGCCGAGCAGGCCGTCGTTGGAGTCCTCCTCGACCAGCACCGAGTCGGCCAGTGCGCAGGGTTCGCCGGCCAGGGCGCGCATGTTGCCGCGCCCGACCGTGTAGGCCGGGGTCTGGGCGAACACGGCGATGACCGCGGAGGACAGTTCGAAGATCACCACGGAGAACGCGACGACCGTCAGCGGGGCGCCGCCGATCCCGGCGCGCCGGCGCGGGCGGGCCGTGTCCCCGGAGCCGCCGTCCCGCCGTCGCGACGCGGGGGTGTCGGCGTGCGTGCGCAGGAAGGGCACCGCCTGTCTGATGCGGACGCGGAGGGCGGCGCCGGGGTCGTCGGGCAGGATCCCGGAGTGGATGAGCCCGGCGATGAGCAGGCACACGAAGCCGCCGACGAACGCGACGTACTGGATCTGCACCCCGCCGATGGCGGGGAAGGAGTCCGAGAAGGGGATGCCGTAGTCGGAGACGTACCACCAGGTGTTGTCGGTGGCGGTGGAGAGTCCGACGACGAGGCACAGCGCCGCCCACACCAGCCAGCGGTTCCGGCTCAGCGACACCGTCGAGGAGCGCAGCGCGATCACGGCCAGCACCGCCAGGGCTCCGGCCAGTCCGGCGAACACCCCGAAGTGGTGGGTCCATTTGGTGGGCGTGAACACGAGGAACAGCAACGATCCCGCGATCACGCCGATCAGCCGGCGGGACGGCCCCGCGGCGGCGCCGGGGATCCGCCCACGCCGCAGCATCACGGCCGAGACGAGCACGAGGCACATGAGCATGAGCAGGACGGGGAAGCGCCGGGCGACCCCGCCGTCGGCGGAGACCCCGAACAGTGCCTCCCAGCGTTCCTTCTCCCCGTACCAGGGCAGACTCGGACCGAGCTCGGTGCGGATGCGGGTGGCCTCGAGGACCGCGGCCAGGGTCTGGTCGGCGAACACGGTGTAGAGCAGTGCGAGGCCCACCGCCAGCACGGGTCCGAGGATCGCCGCCCATCCGACCACCTGCGCGCGGCGGCGCACCATGCGGACGAACTCGCGTGCGCCGGCGGCCAGCGCCGCCACGCACATCAGCCCGGTCGGGCCGGCACCGAGGGAGAACGCGGCCACACCGATCGCCGCGACGCCCGGCACGAGGCGGCGGGTGGCGATGGACCGCTCCACCAGCGACCAGGTGAGCAGGGCGCCCAGCGCGATCACGGGCTCGGGCCGCAGCCCGTTGTTGAACGCCATCCAGAACGCGAGGAACAGGGCGGCCCCCGTCCAGCGCGGTCCGCGCCAGGTGCGGGCGAGTCTGCCCAACCGGGGGACGACCTCCCGGCTGATGATGAGCCACGACAGGATTCCGCACACCAGGGTTGGCAGGCGCATCCACGGACTGGCCGTGGACACCTCGGCGAACACCCGCAGGATCTCGTAGTACCACCCCACCGGGGACTCGGGGGAGCCGAGCCAGCGGTAGTAGTTGGCCATGTATCCGCTGGGCCCGGCGGAGCGGGCCATGGTCAGCAGGTAGCCGTCGTCGGAGGTGTTGGCGCCCACGAGGTGCCAGAAACCCAGGACGCCGATCACCACGCCGTCGACCCCGGACAGTCGCGACCAGGACCGGGGCACGAACCGTCGACCCGAGCGGCCGTCGATGCCGTCGAGGCGGTGCAGGAACACCACGGACGCGAGGGTGGCAAGGACGCCGATCACCATCAGCACCAGCTTGAGCAGCGTGGGGCTGGACGAGTAGCGGGAGTCGACGGTCACCTCCACCGTCGACTCACCGAGCCCGTCGGGTGCGGTTGCGGCCGTGAGGTCGGTGAAGACGCCGGTGACCTGCGGCCGCATGCTTCCGGGCACGGCGGCGCGCACGGCGTCGTCGGCGTCGTCGGGGTCCCGTTCGAGGCCGGTGAACTCGGCGGTGAGGATCCCGGTCTCGGCGCGCACGTGCAGCGTCTCGCACGCGGGGTCGCGCAGGGTCGACAACGGCACGGACAGCAGCGTGATGTTGCGGACCGCGACCTCGATGACGGGATCGCCCGCGGCGTCCCGGACGCGTTGGACGACCAGCCCGTCGGAGATCCGCCCGGGGGCGTCCTGCGGGAGGGTGGAGAACACGATCGTGTTCTCCGGCACCTGTGCCAGCGGCGCGCAGGGGGCGGTGATCGTCAGGTCGAGCGGCCGCCCGGAGACCAGGGGCGCGGTGACCGGGGCGTAGTCGGGCCCGGCCGTCCACTGCACACGGGTGGTGTCCTGGTCGACGGGCAGTATCCCGGCGAGGACGGCGAGGAACGCACCGAGGAACCCGGTGATGATCGCCCACCGGCGGTGGCGGTCCATTCCGGGGTAGGGGTGCAGTCCGAGGGGACGCTCACGGTCGGTGTCGCGCACCTCGTCGTCGTCACCCCCTGGCACGGTCCCTGCTCCCGGGTCGTCACCGGACCCGCGGCCGTCACCCGCTCCCCGCGTCGTCACCACGTGATCACCGCACCACGATCACGGCGAACGGGCCCACGTCGTGGACCTCGAAGTGGGGGCCCTCGACGGCCTCGGCGGGGATGGTGACGCCGAACCGTCGCACGTTGGGGTCGTTGGGGTAGGTGTCCTCGGCCAGGCGCAGTGCGTATCCGTCGCCCGACCGGCGGGTGACGATCGCGTCGGGGCCGCGCCACGGGGTCTGGTCCATCATGGCGTGCAGCTCGGCGCCGCTGGTGGCGTCCTCCCACCGGAGCATGGCCTCGTTGCGGTCGGCGTACCGCCCCAGGGGGTTGGCGTAGTGGGAGGTTACGGCCTGGTAGGCCAGGTACGGGTGGTAGGCGAGGAAGGCATCGGCGGTGCTGACGACGACGAGGTCGGTCCGCCTCCGGCCGGGGAACGCCTCCCGGATGGTCTCGTCGACCTCGGCGTAGTGGGACTCGGGCCCGGGCGGGTAGCGGTCCGCCCGCTCTCCGTGACCGTCGGTGTCGGTGTAGGCCAGCCGGATCTCCTCGTGCAGGTGATCGGGGATGCCCTGAGCGTGGGCGAGTGCGGCCAGTGAGGCCAGGACCCCCACCACCGCGGTGGCCCGGCGACGCCGGTCGGCCGCCTCCGCAGCGGGCCGGTCGGTGCCGTTCTGGCGCCCGGCGAGGCGCACGGCGAGGCCGGCGACATCGGTGATCGCGAAGACGCCCGCCACCACGAGCAGACCGATGAGCACCGGTTCGAGGCGGAAACCGAGCATGGTGGTGCCCAGGACGGTGATCGCCATCGAGGCCAGGCACCACAGGTAGACGGCCACCACGCCCAGGCCCAGCGCCTGAGCGCGGCGCGAGGTCCACGCTCGGGCGACGATCCAGACCAGACCGGCCAGACACACCCAGCCCGTGAGGCCGCCGGCGGTCATGGGCAGCGGCAGGCGGGCGCCGGCGTCGGGCAGGTAGTGCATCGCCGTCCCGGAGTCGGCCGGGGTTCCGCGCAGGGCGGCGAGCAGATAGGGCGCCCACACGATGAGCGCGATCGCGATGGAGCCGAACCCGATCGCCGCGAGCCGGACCGCGGGCAGCCAGAGCGGGAGGGGTTCACGGGCGGGATGTGCCCCGTCGGCGCGGTCGGTCCCACGGTCCTCCGCACGGTCGGCGCGGCGGCCGGCGAACACGGCGGTGACGGTCGCGACCAGCGCCATGAGTACGACGGTGCCCGCCGCCAGACCCGTGTAGAGCGTGTACATGCTGGCCGAGACGCCCAGGAACAGGGTGGTGGTCAGGGCCGCACCGCGACCGGCGTGCCGCGCCGTGGGGTTGACGGCGTGCCACGCGAGGATGAGCACAGGCGGGAGGAACAGCGCCACGATCGCGCCGTAGGGCTCGGGGCTGCCGTAGGCGAGCATGATCGAGGTCGACGCCAGTCCCACCGCCGCCCCGAGGTCGGTGCGCAACAGGCGGGTCCACAGCACGGTGACCAGCGCGGCGGCGATCGCGAGCGAGAGGATGGACCACGGCTTGTACGCCGCCCAGCCCTCGAGGCCGGCGAGGTTGGCGAACCGCCCGCCCAGCCAGAACCAGCCGGACGGATAGAACGAGGGCAGGTCGGCGTACGCCATGTCGGGCAGTCCGAGCGAGGTCGCCGAGCGACCGAGGAACTGGGTGCGGAACTCCTGGTCCACGCTCACGCCGTGCAGGTACAACCGCGATGCGGCGAGCGGGATCCCCAGTGTGGCGGCGACCAGCAACGCGGAGCCGGTGGGGGCCGCGAGCTTACCCAGACGGACCAGCGCGGACCGACCGCCCGGCTGCTCGCCGGCGCGTACGGACAGTATCCCCAGCACCACCAGCGCGATGGCGGCGACCTGACCGACGACCGTCAGCGCCCGCAGGACGTTGGAGTTGCCGTAGGCGGGGAAGGAGACGAGGGAGAACCCGGCGAGGACGACCGCGGTGACGACGGCGGCCAGCAGCGTCGCCGCGCCGGCCAGGCCGAGCCCCCGGAGCGCCACCGGCATCCCTAGAAGGGGAGCTTGCGGAAGATGGGGCGGGGGACGTGCGTGAGCACGGCCATGACCCCGCCGAACGCGGCAGGTGCGAAGACCGCGCCCTTACCGGCTCCGGCGTTCTTCACCGCGATGCGGGCGACCTCGTCCTTGTTGATGGTCAGCGGCGCCTCCTTGACGTGCGCCGACATGCGCGTGCGGACCTGGCCGGGCCGGATGACCAGGACGTCCACCCCGTGCTCGGCCAGCGCGTACCCGAGGCCGGTGTAGAAGGAGTCCAGCCCCGCCTTGGTGGAGCCGTAGACGAAGTTGGAGCGGCGGGCACGGAGACCCGCGGCCGAACTCATGGCGATGATCCGGCCGTAACCCTGCGACTTCATCCGTTCGGCGAGCAACACGCCCACCGAGACCGCGCCGGTGTAGTTGATCTGGGCGATCTGGACGGCCTTGCGCTGGTCGGACCAGAGTTCCTCGTTCTCACCCAGCAGGCCGAACGCGACGATCGCCACGTCCACGTCCCCGCCGGCGAAGATCTGCTCGAACGCGGCCGGGTGGGACTCGGTCGCGGCGGCGTCGAAGTCGACCACCTCCACCGCGCTCGCACCGGCGGCGGTCATCTCCGCGCGCGCGTCGTCGACCCCCGGGTCTCCGGGCAGGCAGGCGAGGATCACGCGCATCGGGCCCTGCTGGAGGTACTCGGCGCAGATGGCCAGGCCGATCTCGGAGGTACCACCGAGGAGGAGCAGGGTCTGGGGGACGCCGACGGCATTGATCATGGGCAGGAGTCTACCGAGGGGGTCCGACGCTGCTGCGCCCCTCACGGGTGGCGGGTGGATCGGGACGGGCGCGAGGCGGTGTGCGCCGCTGCGCGGTGGCCCGGTCCGGCCGGCCCCCGGCCGCCCGGATCAGATGAATCGAGGTCGTCCGGGCCCGGCTCGGCGCGGTGCGCGTGGCCGTGGGCGTACCGAGGTGGGTGACGGGGCCGGTCTGCTCGGGGACCGTTCCCACACCGCCGAGGGCGGGGTGGTCACGATCAGGGCGACTGCGGCGACAGCGGCGCGGAGGATCATGGCGGGCTCCATTTCGGACGCGTCGGTAGACGCTCGTGGTCCGAGGACATCCTCCAGTGTGACGCCGGGCCGGGGTCGTGTGTAGCCCCCGCCGGCGGTCCCCCGGCGGAGGCGCGTCGCGGCCGTGGAGCCGGGCGGCGGCGGCGGGGAGGCCCCGCCCCGGTCGACCGTCAGATCAGCTCGAGGCGACGCCCCATGTCGGAGACGAACACGCCGTTCGGGTCGATCCCCCGGCGGGTGGCGATCCACGAATCGATCCGAGGGTACATCGCGTGGAAGCGCTCGGCCGGGACGCGGGAGTCCTTGGCCGTGTACAGGCGGCCGCCCATCGACATGACCTTGGCGTCGAGTTCGTTGACGAACGTGTTGAGCCGGCTGTTGATCGGGAAGTCCACGCAGACGTTCCATCCCTCCATGGGGAAGGACAGCGGCGCCTGGTTTCCCGGGCCGAAGAGCTTGAAGACGTTGAGAAACGAGTAGTGCCCCGAGCGCTGGATGTCGCCGATGATCTCCTTGAAGCCCTCGACCTCGCCGGGCGGGACGATGAACTGGTACTGCAGGAATCCCTTGGACCCGTAGGCCCGGTTCCACTCGGAGAACAGGTCGAGCATGTGGTAGAACGCCGGCAGCGTCTTGATCTGGTTCCGGGACGTGACCCCGAGCCGGTAGTACACCTCGCCGATGGGGCCGAAGGTGTACTTGTTCGCGAGCCCGTTGGGGAAAATGTCCGGGAAGGTGATGAGCGGCTTGGCGTCCATCGCCAGGGGGTTCTTCGCCAGCTTGGGCGCGTATTCCTCGAGTTCGGCGAGGGTGGCCAGCGACCCGCGGGACACGGCTGCCCGGCCGAGCTTCGGCGGCGCGCTGATCGCGTCGAACCAGGCCGAGGAGTAGGTGTACTTCGACTCGGAACCGTCGGTGTGCAGGGCGATCGTCTCGTCGAGCGACCCGGTCTGATCGGAATCGGCCAGGAAGAAGGCGGTCTCGGTGCGGGTCATGGCGATCCACACCTTGAGGATCACGCCGGTCAGGCCGTTGCCGCCGACCGTGGCCCAGAACAGGGTGCCCTCCGGGTCGTCGGCGGTACCGCTCGGCTCCAGGGTCAGCACCCGGCCGTCGGCGACGAGCAGTTCCATGCGGGTGACGTGGTTGCCGAAGGACCCGGCCGAATGGTGGTTCTTACCGTGGATGTCATGACCGATCGCGCCGCCGACCGTGACCTGCCGGGTGCCCGGGAGCACCGGAACCCACAGGCCGAACGGCAGGGCCGCGCGCATGAGCTGGTCGAGGTTCACGCCCGCGTCCACCACGGCCAGCGCCTTCTCGGCGTTGAGCTCGTGGATGCGGTTGAAGTGGCTCATGTCCAGCACGAGACCGCCGGAGTTCTGGGCGCTGTCGCCGTAGGAGCGACCGAGCCCGCGGGCCACCACGCCGCGGTGCAGGTGGGCGGGGCTCGACGCGTTGGCGTCGTTGACCGCCGCCACGGCTGCCGATATCTCCTCCACGGACCGTGGGGTGAGCACGTGGCTCATCGCGGGAGAGGTGCGCCCCCAGCCGGTGAGGCGCTTGAGTTCGGTGTCCAGGGCGGACTGGGCCGGGGAGGAGTTCTGGGCGGTGCTCACAGGGTCGAGGGTACCGCTCAGCGGCTCCCGACCCACCCCTCGACGGCCCCGGCGTGACGTCCGCAACGCCCCCGGCGCGCCCGACCGCTGGTGACGCTATCGGCAGCCGGTGGTGAACGGGACCCCGCGGGCGCGGTCGTCGACCCAGTCGAGCGCCGGGCCCACCGCGGTGTAGGCGGCCAGGATGTGCTCGCCCGGAACGGGCGTGTACTCGACGTCGGCACCGGCCGCGCACCACTCGTCGGCCAGCTGCCGGGCCGTCCATTCGGGGACGAACGGGTCTCCGGGACCCCGCGACGAGCCCGGGCCGGGCCCGATCGGCGCGGCGGCGTCCCCGTGCCACACCTGCACCGGGCCGGTCGGCACCTCGCGCGGGTCCGCGCCGTGGGCCGGGTCGGCGGTGCCCAGCCGGTTGCGGGCGAGCACCTCTGACACGGTCGGGTCAGTCCGCGGGTCGGTGGTAATCAGCGTCGCCAGCGGGACGGGGAACAGCCCCGACGCGGTGTTGGCGGCGGCACACGAGTCGCGGAGCCCGTGGGCGGCGACGTCCCCGGCGTCGCTGAGCAGTGTGTACAGCTCGGGGTACTCGCGCGCGATCCCCAGTACCGCTGCTCGGTAGAGCCCGGAGGCGAGGTTGCCGTCCATCGTGTCGAACAGTTCCGAGTAGTCGGCGGGGACACCGCCCACGGACGACCCCACGAGCACACCGGTCAACTCGGGCGCGTAGACGGGCTGCAGCTGGGCGGCCCAGCCGGTGGCGATACCGCCGCCGGAGTAACCGACCTGGACGACCCGCGAGTCGACGAACATCGGGCCGCTCTCACCGGGTGGGACGAAGGCGCGGGCCGCTCGGATCCCGTCGAGGACCGCCCGGCCGTTGGCCCGTCCGGCCGCGTACGCGGCCTTGGGTCCCTGGAAGTCGGTCACGACCAGCCCGTACCCGCGGTCGGCGAGGATCTGCAGGAACGGTGGCATCTCGAGGTTCAGCTCGTGCGGCAGCGTGTGCGACGGCATGCACGTCAGGCCGAGGGAATCGATGGTGACGTTGAACGACACGAGCGGTCGCGGACCCGGCCCTGTCCAGGGGGTGGCCGGCTCGATGATGGTGGAGACGATCTGCTGCGGCCGGTCGTGCGAGTCGAGACTCTGGACCAGCACCTGCCAGCCGCGGCCGAAGTTGCGGACGTTGTGCGGCGGGATCGTCACCGGCCTCGTGTCGAGGATCGTCCCGGGGGCCGTGGCGGGATCGACCTCGGGCGGTGCGGAGTACCAGGGATCCGGTGACGGGCTGGGCAGATATCGCTCCGGCGTGCGCTCGTGCGGGGGTGCCGGTCGGAACGCCGCCAGCGGATCGGGCGGTGCCGCGGGCGAGGACCCGGGCGCCGGTGCCGGCATCGCGGCGGTGGACGGGACCCCGGCCACCGCGCAGGCCAGGGAC
Source organism: Dietzia sp. Die43 (assembly GCF_024519835.1). NCBI lineage: Bacteria > Bacillati > Actinomycetota > Actinomycetes > Mycobacteriales > Dietziaceae > Dietzia > Dietzia sp. Die43. The sequence continues at coordinate 51,108 of NZ_JALJRF010000012.1, forward strand.
ACGATTGCCGCGGCGACTGCGCGGGCGGGACGGAGGGGACGCCGCGACCTCATGCGCGTACGGTATCGCGCGCCTCGGACATGGCCACCGGGCGGTCGGCACATCGACCTCGCCGGACCCTCCCGGTCGGGGCGGGTCGGTCGTAGGCTCTCCCACGTGGGGTCGACGATGATCGAGATCGGGCCGGCGTTGGCGGTGGCCGTCGTCCTGTTCGTGGTTATCGGCGCGACGGCGGCGTGGCTGGGCGGCACGGGGCAGGAGTGGGAGATCCCGTGGACGTCGATCCGCGCGGCCGTCCAGCTCGTGGCGCTCTCGCTGATCATCGGGTACGTGGCCGACCGGCCGTGGCTGGTGGCGGCATTCGCGGTGGTGATGGCGTCCGTCGCCTCGTGGGCCGCGGCCCGGAGGCTGGCGCAGCGCAGCGCGCCTCAGGCTGGTGCGGCGCGGGTGACCGTGCGTGATGCGCTGTGGTGCGCGGTGGCGGTGGCTCTGCCGGCGGCGGTGATCGTCCTGGGGTTGCTCGCGGCCGGGGTGGTCCGCCCCAACGGATTGTCGGTCATCCCGGTGGTGGGGATCTTCCTGGGCAACGCCATGGCGGTGGCGGGCCTGTCCGGCCGCCGCGCGCACGACGAACTCGCCACCCGTCACGGTGAGGTGGAGGCCGCGCTGTCGCTCGGCTTCACGGACATCCCCGCGCGGATGATGGTGTGCCGCGAGGCGGCGGCGACTTCCCTGCAGCCCTCGCTGGACCAGACGCGCACCATCGGGTTGGTCACGATCCCCGGGGCGTTCGTCGGGATGGTGCTCGGCGGTGCCCGTCCGTGGGAGGCCGGGGTGATGCAACTGTTCGTCTCGACCGGGATCCTCGCGTGTGGCGCGATAGCCCTGGTGGTGACCACCCGTCTCGTGGCCGCCGACCGGTTGTAGCCGGGAGACGCCTCGCGCACGACGCCCGACTGTCGGCCGGTGGGCCGGACGGTGGGCGCCGCGCGCGAGTAGCGGTGCGGTGGGCTCGCGCTCAGGCGGAGCCGCGGGTGGCCGGCGTCGACAGGACGACGCGGCCGGTGGGCGTGTACGACGGCGAGACCGGGCGACGGTTCGGAGTCCGCAGCGGCGATGACGGCGGGATGGCCCGGCCGGTCGGCGTGTACGAGAACGCGGTCGGCGCGTTGTTCATGGCGGGATTTCGGTACTGCGACATGGGGATTCCTCCTGGTCGGGAAGCGAGCTGCACAGCCGCCACGTCCACTGGTGACGAGACGACGAGCCGTGCTCGGATGCGTTGGGTGGAGGCGACGACGGCTACCCGGGAATGGCGCGGACCTGGTGGTGAGGGCGCCGGGTGAGATGGGGTGGCCGGAACGGATCGCTCCCGCGGAATCGAACGCAGTCGGCGGATGTGCCGTTTCCGGTTCGACCAGAAGCGGGCTTGTGTGCCCGCAGTGGAGAAAGAATTGCACGTCGCAGACCTGATCGCAAGGGGGGTGACGATCTTCACGTGATCCTCACGGAGACCCCTCGGGTGCTTCACGCGGAGGCGGTGGAATCGAGGTGTCGGACGAACCGACACACGAGGCCCCACCCGCGGGGCAGGACGAGGTGAGGATCATGATGGCGAACTCGAACAGGACGATCCGTCGCTCGATGGGCGCGGTCGCGGCCGTCGGTGCGTTGGCGGTGGCGGGGGTCGGCGGATATGCGCTGGCCGGGTCCGACGGGCCCACGGAGGGCACCCGGGTCGCGACGGTGGCGACACAGCAGCAGACGGGAGGCCCCCAGGGGCACCACGGACAGCAGGGCCAGGGCGGGCAGGGCCATGGCGGGCAGGGCCAGGGCGGAGCGGGCCAGCAGGCCCCGCAGGGTGAGAAGGGCCAGCGTGGCGAGAAGGGCCAGCGTGGCGAGAAGGGCCACGGGCTCGAGGTCCCCGCGCCCGCCGGTACGTTGTCGGCCGAGGAGGCCGAGACCCTGTCGATGATGCGCGAGGAGGAGCGGCTCGCCCACGACCTGTACGTGGCGTTGGGCGAGGCGTGGCCGGACCGCCGGTTCGACAACATCTCGGCTGCGGAAGCCCGGCACGGTGAGGCCACGGCGACCCTGCTCGCGAACCACGACCTGCCCGACCCGTCGGTCGGCTCCACCCCGGGAGTGTACGACTACCCGGAGCTCCAGGAGCTGTACGACGACTGGCTGGAGCGGGGCCTGACCTCGAAGTCCGAGGCGCTGGCGGTGGGCGCCGAGCTCGAGCGACGCGACATCGCCGATCTCGAGGCCGCGATGGCGGCCACCGAGCAACCCGATCTGGACGCGGTGTACGAGCACCTCAGGGACGGATCGGAGAAGCACCTGGCGGCGTTCGAGCGAGGCTGAACACGAAGGTGGACCCCTGGCCCGGGCCCCGGGAGGCGACTGTGAGGTCGCCCCCGTGGGCCCGGGCCAGTTGGCGTCCGATGGTCAGACCGAGGCCGGATCCGCCGGCGTGTCCGCCGGGCCCGCGATGGAACCGCTCGAAGACGCGCTCGGCCGAGTCGTCGTCCAGGCCGATGCCGGTGTCGGCGACGGTGATCTCCGCCCCGCCGGAGGTGCCGCGCACCGAGACCGTCACCCGGCCGCGCTCGGTGGCGGCCAGTGCGTTGACCACCAGGTTCTCGACGACCTGCGCCACGCGGTCCGGGTCGACCGTCAGGCGCACCTCGTCGTCGGGCAACTCCACCCGCAGGTCGACCTCCGTCGAGGCGAACCGGGGCCGGAGCCGCTCGACCGTGAGGCGCACCAGTTCGGCCAGGTCGGTGACCGTCGGCGCGAGGTCGAGGCGGCCCTCGGTGCCCCTGGACAGCGTCGACAGGTCCTCGGAGAGGCGCCGGAGCCGGGCGCTCTCGGCACGCACGTGACGCAACTCCTCCACGCCGAACACGCCGTCGGCGATGCCCTCCACGTACCCGTCGATCACGGTGAGCGGCGTGCGCATCTCGTGTGCGACTTCCGAGATGAGACGCATCCGGCGCGCCTCGGTCTGGTCGATCGCGCGGGCGAGTGTCGTCACGTCGTCGGCGAGGGCCGCGATCTCCCGCTCGGGGGGACGGGTGATGCGGCGGGTGTAGTCCCCGGCGGCTATCGCGGTGGTGGCGGCCCCCACCTCCGCCAGCGACCGGAGCAGGCGACGCCCGACGATCCCGGCGGCGAGGAGCGCGACCGCGACGCCGGCGACCGCCCCCCAGACCGTGGCCGTGGTGACCGCGTCGGCGACGGTCGAGCGCAGACCCGGGCCGGCGCCGCGGTTGCCGACCCCACCGACCCCACCGGGACCGCCGGGCCGGAGCGAGTCGTCGAAGAGCATCGGAGCCGTCAGCCGGACCACCACCAGCACCACGACCACGCCGACCACGGCCACCGCGAGGTGGGAGAGGAACAACCGCCCGCGCAGGGTCCGGATCATTGCGCACCCCCGTGGCCCGCCGGCCGGAGGACCTTGTAGCCCGCGCCCCGCACGGTGGCCACGAAGCGGGGTGCCGCCGGATCGTCCCCGAGGGCCCGCCGTAGCCCGCGCACGTGGACGTCGACCACTCGCTCGTCCCCGAAGTACCCGTCTTGCCACACCGCGTCGAGGAGCTGACGGCGGCTGAACACCTGCCCCGGGGCGGCCGTCATGGTGGCCAGCAGATCGAACTCGATCGGGGTGAGCGGGACCGCCGATCCGTCGACGGCGACCTCACGTGCCCCGACGTCCACGGCCAGCCCGCCGACGGTGAGCGGCGGCGTGGCCACCACCACCGGACCGGCCTCGCGTGCCCGGCGCAGGACGGCGCGGACGCGGGCCGTGACCTCACGGGGGCTGAAGGGTTTGACCACGTAGTCGTCGGCCCCGGCCTCGAGGCCGATCAGCCGGTCGACCTCCTCGGCGCGGGCGGTCACGAGGATCACGTACACCGGTGACACCGCCCGCAGGTCGCGCAGCAGGTCGAGGCCGTTCCCGTCCGGCAGTCCGATGTCGAGCAGGACGAGGTCGGCGGCGCCCACCAGCTCCCGGGCCTGGGCCGCGGTACCGGCTTCGTCGACGGCGAAACCGTCCGCCTCCAGATACCCGCGCAGGACACGGCGGATGTGGGGTTCGTCGTCCACCACCAGGACGCGGCGGCGGGCGGCGGGGTCGGGGGAGTTCACGCCTCCAGTGTCCCCCTCGGCAGTGCGTGACGCTGTGCCCTCGGCCGGCGATCTACCCTGGTCGCGTGACGACATCCAGCGGCGGACCCATCCACGGCAGCCCGGCGGACCCGCCGGAGGACTCCGTCCTCGACTCCCTGCGGGGCGCCGTGGACCCCTTCGAGGCCCGCCACGAGTCCGACCCCGCCCGCCCGACCGACCTGAAGACGCAGGTCGTCCGGTTCTTCCTCACCGGCGTGCTGTCGGCGATCGTCGACTACGGGCTCCTCCAGCTTCTCCGGGTCCTCGGCCTGGACTACGGCACGGCCAAGGCGCTGTCCTTCGTCGCCGGCACGCTCACCGCCTACTCCTTCAACCGCCGGTGGACGTTCCAGGCCGAGCCGTCGCGCGCCCGGTTCATCGCCACGATGGGCCTCTACGCGCTGATGTTCGGCGTGCAGTGGGGCCTGTTCATGGTGCTGACACCGTGGTTCCTCGGTATGGACTGGAGCCCGTTCTGGGCCACGACCGTGGCCTACGTCATCGCCCAGGGCGTCGCCACGGTCACCAACTTCATCGTCCAACGGACCGTGATCTTCCGGGTGCGCTGAGCACCGTGACGGTCGCGCTCGTCCTGCTCGCCGCGGTGGCGCTGGTGGTGTTGCCGGGGGCGGTGGTCTGCCTGGCCGCCGGCACCCGGTGGCGGGACGCGGTGGCGGCCGGGCCGGCGCTGACGCTCGCGGTGGTGGCGGTCGGCAGCGCGGTCACCGCCGCGGTGGACCTGCGCTGGGGCGTCGTCTCGGCCGGGGTGACTGCGCTCGCCGCGCTGGTCTGCGCCGTCGTCGTGGGTATCGCGTCCCGGGTCACCGACCGGGAGACGTGGCGGCGTGGCGAGGGGGAGGACGACGACGACCCCCGCCGCGGCGGGCCGGGCCCGGGGGTGGCGGACCTCGTCGTCGTCGTCCTCGCGGTGATCCCGGTCGCCCACATCCTCGTCGCCACCGGCGGTCTCACCGCCATTCCCCAGGGCTGGGACGCCATCTTCCACGGCGGCGCCACCCGGTTCATCGCCGAGACCGGGCGGGCCGGCCTGACCGACCTCGCGCCGGTGAGCCAGCCCGCCAACCCGCACTTCTTCTACCCGGACACCTATCACGCGTTCGCGTCGCTGCTGGTCGGGCTGCCCGGAGGCGGCCTGCCGGAGGCCCTGGGCGCCGTCTCCGCGGCGACCGGGGTGGTGTTCGTGCTGGGGGTCGCGGTCCTGGCGGCCCGCCTCTGCGGGGGGTCCCGACTCGCGGCGGTGGCGGCCGCGGCGGTCGCCGCGTCGGCGTGGACGTTCCCGTACCTCGCCCTGGTGCGCGGACCCGTACTGCCGTTCGCGCTGGGCGTCGCGGTGATCCCCGGACTGCTCCTGCTGGGTGAGCACCTCGCCGCCCGTCGGTCCCGGATGCCCGCGCACGCGCTGCTCCTGGGCGCCGGGATGGCCGGGGCGTGGTCGGTGCACCCGTCGGTGGCACTGGCCGCGGCGATCCCGCTCGCCGCGCAGGCCCTCGCCGGGCTGGCCGCCGCTCCCGGCCTGCGCCCGCGGCTGACGGTGCTGGGCGCGTTCGTCCTGGCCGCCGTGCCCGCGGGGGCGTACGTCGGGTGGTCGGTGAGCATGGTGTCGTCCGGGACCACCCAGTCGCTCGCCGGGTTCTCGTGGCCACGGGAGGTGGGTGTGGCGCGGGCGGTCGCCGCGGTGCTCGACCTCGGTCCCACGGCGGTGGCCTCGGTGGGCATGGCCGTGGCGGTGATCGTGGGACTGGCGACGGCGGTCGCCGACCCGCGGCGGCGTCGCCCGCTCGCCGCCCCCGTCGCCGCGCTCCTCGTCTACGGGACCCTGTACGTCCTGGCCGCGGCCGTCCGGGGCGACTGGGTGCGGACGTTCACCGGCTTCTGGTGGGACGACTTCTACCGGTTCGCGTCGCTGCTCGTCCTGCCCTCGGCGGTGCTGGCCGGGGCCGGCGTGCGGGCGCTGGTTCCGCGCGGGTCGCTGCGCCGGCCGGCGGCCCGGGTCGGCGTGGCCGTGGCGGCGGCGTTGGCCCTGCTCACCGCCTCCGGGCACGCGGTGATGGCGCGGGACCTGACCGCCTGGGGGTACGCCGACGGGCCCGCGGTCACCGCCGACGAGCGGCTCGTGCTGGACGCGCTGGGGGAGAGGTACGACGGCGGGGTGGCCCTGAACGACCCGTTCGACGGCACCGCCTGGGTCTACGCGCTCCACGGGGTGCCGGTGGTGTTCGGGGCGCCGCTCGCCGACGACCCGGTCGCGCAGGTCGGCGCCGACCGCATGACGCTGTACACCTCGGTCAACCGCTACGGTTTCGACCCGACCGTCACCCGCGAGATGCAACTCCGGGACGTGCGCTGGGTGATCGTCGGGACGGAGTCCGTGGGCGGGCCGGGCCGGCCGGGTGGGTTCATCGGGCTGCACCTCAACCCGAACCTGCGGCTGGTGGAGGCCACTCCGGGCGCCCGTCTGTACGAGGTCCTGCCGGTGCCCGCGGACCACCAGCCGCTGCCCCCGCCACCCGGCATCCCCCCGGTGACGCCGCCGGGGCAGCCCCCGAACACCGACTCACCGGTCGTCGAGGCGGCGCCCCCCGGCCCGGGGGCTAGCCTGGACGGCACCGCCTAACCGACTCCCAGGAGCGCATCGCCCCATGGACGCCACCACCGTGACAACCGCAGACGCCGACACCGGGACCGACCGGCCCGAGCGCGATCTGCTGCTCCAGCGCACCCTGTTCTCCGGCCCGCGCCGGTGGGTCAACGACGACCTGTACTCGCGGATCACGCGGGGCGTGGTGCGCCGCACACGCACCGAGCTGCACCTGGAGCCCGGCGCGATCGTCGACACCAACACCTACTTCGGCCGGTTCGAGGCGTCCTACTGGCAGCGCTGGACCTCCGTCACCGACCTGACCGTACGGGTGTCGGTGGAGACCGTCGGGCAGGTCGACGTGCTGGTGCGCGCCTCGGACATCGGCTCCCACGTGCGGACGGTGGAGGTGGTCCACCACCACGGCGACGGTATGGCGGTGTTGGACGTGCCGGTGGACACGTTCACCGACGGTGGCGCGATGTGGCTGGAGGTGCACGCCGTCGACGCGCCGGCGACGGTGTCGGAGGTGGAGTGGAGTACGACGACGACGAGGCCCGCCCGCCGCGCCGCCGTGGCCATCTGCACGTTCAACCGGGCGGATGACTGTGCGGCCACGGTCGACTCGCTGGCCTCGGATCCCCTCGTCGCGGACCTGATCGACGACCTCTATGTCACGGACCAGGGCACCGATCTGGTGGAGACCCGCGATCCGTTCCGGCACGCGGCGGAGGAGTTCGGCGACCGGCTGCACTACCTGCGTCAGCCCAACCTCGGCGGTGCCGGCGGCTTCAGCCGCGGGCTGTACGAGGCCACGGCCCCGGACGGCCCGGGGCCGGTGGACGTGCTGCTCATGGACGACGACGTCCGGGTGGAGCCCGAGACGGTGCTGCGCCTGTTCGCCTTCGCCGCCGTCACCCGCGAACCGATGCTCGTGGGTGCCCAGATGCTGTACCTGTTCAACCCGGACTACCTGCTGGTCTCGGCCGAACGGACGCAGCTCGACGAGCTCCGGGGCGGGTTGGACGCCGACGAGTTCGCGCTGCGTGACGAGTCGGTGGTCGCGGGCCGGCAGGAGCGGCGGATCGACGCCGAGTACAACGCGTGGTGGTCCTGCCTCGTCCCCGGCGAGGCCGTGGAGCGCGTCGGACTCCCCATGCCGTACTTCTTCCAGTGGGACGACATCGAGTACGGCCTGCGCTGCCGCCAGGCGGGGATGCCCACGTGCACCCTGCAGGGCGCGGCGGTGTGGCACGCGGACTTCTACTGGAAGGACGGCGACGACTTCGGCCAGTTCTTCTCCCTGCGCAACTCGTTGACCACAGCGGCGGTCCGGCAGGGGATCGACCCGAAGGACATGGCCAAGAACCTCGCCCGGAGCGTCCTGCGCGCGGTGGCGGGCATGCAGTACGGGCTCGCCGCCACCCGCCTGCGCGGGATCGAGGCGTTCCTCGACGGGCCCGACGGCACCCACGGCGTCGGTGACGGCGGTCAGGCCGCGCTGGCCGCGATCCGCGCCGAGCGCGCGCGGTACCCGGAGACCGCCAAGCTCGGGGTGGAGGCCCTGCCCGCCGGGATCGGTGTCCGGCGCAAGGTGGGGATCCCGCGGGAGGACCGCGAGGACCAGGTGCTCGCCAAGCGGCTGCTCTTACAGAAGTTGGGCCGGCAGCGCCGCGGTGTGGTGGCGATCCCCTACGAGGACGCGGCCTGGTGGCACGTCTCCCTGTTCGACGAGGTGTACGTGACCGACGCCTCGCAGACCGGGGTGCACCACCGCAAGGTGGACCCGGCGCGGGCCACCGAGCTGCAGAAGCGGCTGGTCTCGCTGCTCGCCCGGTTCGTCCGGGAGGCCCCGGCCGCCCAGGAGCGGTGGCGTGCCGCGCAGGCCGGGCTCACCACGCGGGAGAACTGGGCGCGGCTGTACGGACTCTGACCCGCCGTCCGCTCGCCGCTTAGGGTGGGGTGATGGTCGAGATCGTGCTGACGGCGGTGGGCGTGGCGCTCATCGCGGTGGTGTTGATGGACGTGTTCCACACGCTGATGCACCCCGGGGGCACCGGGTACCTGAGTCCCTGGGTGTTCGCGGGGATGTGGCGGGTGTCCCGGGCGACGGGCCACCGGGTGGGCAGCGCGGTGGGTCCGGCGGCCCTGGTGACGGTCATCTTGCTGTGGGTGGTGCTCCAGGGTCTGGGCTGGGGAGTGATCTACTACCCGCACGTGCCCGCGGACTTCACCTACTCCGACGGGATCGATCCGGACAGTCTCCCGGCGTTCGTCGAGGCCCTGTACTTCTCGTTCGTCACGCTGGCCACCCTGGGGTTCGGCGACATGGTCCCCTCCGATTCGTGGATCCGGTGGATCACACCGTTCCAGGCGTTGACGGGATTCGCCCTGCTCACCGGGGCACTGACCTGGTTCAACCAGGTGTATCCGCCCTTGTTGCGGCGGCGGGCGTTGGCGCAGGAACTGTCGCGTCTGGACGAGGTCGACTTCGCGGGGCGGATCCCGGACCTGCCGGCGGAGCCGGTGTGTGCCCAGTTGACGGCGGTGGCAGACAGGGTCGAGGAGGTCCGGATCGACTTCTTCCAGCACTCCGAGGGCTTCTACTTCCGCGAGCGGTCCGCGGACCTGTCGCTGCCACGACAGCTGGCCGGCGCGGTGCGACTGTCCGAACCCGGCCCGGCGGGGTCGCCGGCCGCCGTGGAGCTGGGTCGCTGCCAGCTCTCGGTGGCACTGGAGCGGCTCGCGGCGACGCTGGACCAGCAGTTCCTGCACCGCGGTGGCCCCCCGGAGCAGGTGTTCTCCGCCTATCTCCGCGAGCACCACCCCTAGGGGGCCGGCGGTCGATCACGGCACCAGGGCCACCGCCTTCAACTCGACGAGCTGGCCGGGGAACGTCAGCTCGCTGACGCCGATCGCACTCCACGCCGTGGGGACGTCCGTCCGGGGGATGTAGCGGCTGCGGACGTCGAGGAACAGGGGCAGGTGGTCCTGGAGACCGACGTGGTACGTGGTCATCTCCACGATGTGCTCGAAATCCGACCCGCCGGCCCGGAGTACCGTGCCCAGGTTCTCCCAGGCCGCCACGAAGTGATCCTCGAGGCTGCTGTCGATGACGTTCATCTCCGAGTCCCGCCCGGCCTGGCCCGAGCAGTAGATCAGGCTGCCGACCTTCACTGCCGGTGAGTAGTTGAACCGCTCCACCAAGTGGGCCATGTCCTCGGGAACGACGATTTCCTTCTGAATCTTTTCCTCCGTCTGTGAGTCGGTGTGACAGGTTGATCCTCGGCGGACGATGAGTCGAGTTAGCTAGCTGCGTGTAACAGCGGTGGGTCGTGAGATTCCACAGGTGTGGCGTTCTCCACAGACGCCGCCCGGAAGGCGGCTTCCCGGCCCTAGAGCAACGGCTCCGTGCGCCACAGTGACGGGTATGGAGATCCCAGATGCGTCCCGTGCCCGAGTCCTCGATGCGGGAGGACGCGGTGCGGAGACGGTGGCCGGCGACCCGCCACCACCGGGCAGAATCCGCCGCGGCGCACAGGGAACACGGGGTGCACGGGGCGTTCTGCCACCCGGCCCGCTGACCACGGCCGAACTCGCCGTCGCGGTACCGGATCCCGCTGACCGCGCGCGCTATCGGCGGATCTGGCACGGAATGTACCGGCGGGAGGACCAACGGGACGATCTCCGCATGCGCAGCGTCGCGCTGGCGCGGACCTGGCCCGGAGGGGTGCTGCGCGGGCGCAGCGCCGCCCTGCTGTGGGGCGACGACTCCGCGCCCGCGGACGCGCCACCCGAGATCTGGCTGCCGTCGACGCGCAGGTCGCGTCCGGGCAGGGTGTACCGCTACGGTTCGATGCCCCCGTCCGCTGTCACGGAGATCGACGGGTTGCGTGTGACCACCCCGCTGCGGACCTGCCGGGACCTGGCCGGAGATCTGTCGTTCGAGGACGCGGTCGTCGCGGTGGAGCGGCTGTGCGGGATGCTGCCCGAACTGCCGGGCCAGTTGTCGGGCGCCGCCGGGCATCCCGCCGGGCGTGGTGCGAGGGCCTTCCGTGAGGTCGCCGGGGCGGCGGATCCGCTCTCGGGATCGGTCGCGTCGACCCGGGCCCGGCTCGAGTTGGCGGCGGCGGGGTGCGGGACGTTCGGGCACGGGCACACGGTCCGGCTGGGGCACTTCACGGTGGAGTTGCCGCTCGCCGATCCCTTCGACCGGTGCGTGGTGTTCACGCCCGGCGGGCGGGCCCCGTCGTTCGGGAGACCCGCCGAGCGCTACCGGGAGCACTTGCGTCGGGCCGGATGGACGGTGATCGTCGTCCGAGGACCCGTCTCTCCGGAGGGGGCCGCGGCGCCCGCTCCGTCCGCTGTGCCCGCTCCGTTTGCCGGGCCAGCCGCGCTCACGCCTCCGGGAGGTCGGGGGGAAGGGCACCGCGCGGCGGCGGTGCTGAGGTCGCGCTGGCCATCGACGGAGGTCCGGTCCCCGTTGCGCGAGGACGGCGCGGTGGATCCGCACGGCATGTGGTCAGGCAGCCCCTGGTGAGGAGCCCGGGTCAGGAACCCCGGTGAGGAAGCCCCGGTAAGGCCCGGCCCCGCCGCCGGCGTCAGCGGGTGTAGTCGGTCGCCTTCTCGTAGCGGCCCTGCTCGTCCCAGACCCTCCGCAGGAGCTGCTCAAGCTCCCACACGTCGCCCTCGCTGCCGAAGTACCTGCGCTCGATGTCCTTGAGCTTGTCCTCGTTCTCGACGATCTTCGCCCACAGCTTCGCCCGCTCGACCGGATCGTCGACGAAGTCCTTGTCGAGGTATTCGAGCGAGTGTCGCTTGAGGTTGCCGAGCACCGTGAGCGCCTTGCCGGCCGGGCTGAGCAGGGAGCCGAGGACCGTCACCACGAGCACACCAACGATGATGCCCAGCGAGAGGAACGTGGGGACCTCCACCACGTCCACGTGCTCGCCACCGTTGATGAACGGGAGGTTGTTCTCGTGCAGGGCGTGGAGGATGAGCTTGACGCCGATGAAGCCGAGGATCGCGGCCAGCCCGTACTTGAGGTAGACGAGCCGGTCGAGCAGGCCGTCGAGCAGGAAGTACAGCTGGCGCAGGCCGAGCAGCGAGAACGTGGTGGCGGTGAAGACGATGAAGACGTTCTGGGTGAGACCGAAGATCGCGGGGATCGAATCCAGCGCGAACATGATGTCGGTGCCGCCGATGGCGACCATGACGATCATCATCGGCGTCATGACGCGCTTGCCGTTCTCGATGGTGAACAGCTTGTCGTGGTCGTAGTGGTCGGTGGCCGGGATGAATCGCTTGGCCAGGCGCACCACCACGTTGTCGGCGTCGTCGTCCTCGTCGTCCTCGGCCAGCAGACGTCCGGCGGTGACGATGAGGAACAGGCCGAAGATGTAGAACAGGACGGCGAACTTGTTGAGCAGCGCGGCGCCCACGAAGATGAACGCGGTCCGCGCGATGATCGAGAACACGATGCCGAACAGCAGTGCCTTCTGCTGGCCCGCACGCGGCACCTTGAAACTGGTGAGCAGCAGCAGGAACACGAACAGGTTGTCCACCGAGAGCGCCTTCTCGGTGATGTACCCGGCGAAGTACTCCACGCCCATGTCTGTGCCGCCGAAGATCCACACCACGCCGCCGAAGATCAGGGCGATCCCCACGTAGAGCGCGGACCAGATGGCCGACTCCTTGAGGGTGGGGATGTGCTCCTTGCGCACGTGAAAGAAGTAGTCGAACAGCAACAGGGCGATGATGAGGCCGACTGACAACGACCATGCGAGCGGGGTGGCTCCCAACGGGGGTTCCTTTCCGGGGAGGGCCTGGGACCGGATTATCCTACCCGTGTCCGGCGGCGGGAGACCCCCGGCGGAGGTTTTGACCGCTGCCCGTCAATCCCTGCGGCGGATCGACATCGTGTGCCGGGCCTCCACGACCGTCCCGCCGCGGGCGTCGGTGACCAGGGCCGTGTGGACGATGCTCGTCCGGGGCCGCGCGGTCAGCTGCTCACGGATGGAGTCGGCCTCCACGCGGGGGACCTCCACGACGCACCGCAGACGACCGCGTCCGGGGGTACGGAAGTCGATCGTCGCGGACTTGGTCCACACCTGGTAACCGGTGCCGAGCTGCCCGGACAGCAGCGCCCCGTAGAGCACGTCGGTGGCGGCGAACAGCGCGCCGCCGAACGCGGTGCCGTTGGTGTTGGCCGTCCACGGGGCCACGTGCATGTCGAGCTCCCCGCGGGTCCAGTCCGGCGCGACGTGGCGGATGCGGATCCCCGAGCCCAGCAGGGGTGGATAGAGCGAGGCCAGGACCGGGAACGCCCGGGGGCTCGAGGTGTATCGGTGCAGCAGCGTCTTGGGCACGGGGCGAGCTTAACTTACCGGCGGATCAGTTCGGGGCGGCTGCGATCCGGTGACGAAAACACGAATTCCCTAGACAAAAAGCACCGATTTGTCTAAGTTCAGGGGTCCGACCACGGAACCGATCGTGGCCGACGACGAGGAGGCACGTCATGAGGATCATCGTGGATCCGGACCGGTGCGAGGGCCAGGCGGTGTGCGTCGGGCTCGCCCCCGCAGTGTTCGAGCTGGGGGACGACGACGAGGTGGTGCGCGTCATCGTCGACGAGGTCCCCGAGGAGCACGAGAAGCGGGCACGGAAGGCCGTCGCGAAGTGCCCGATGGCTGCTCTCAGAGAGGCCTGACGGGCCACGCCCCCGGATCGCGTCCGGTCAGCGCCAGCGCCGTGTCCCGGGCGGGGACGTCCGGCCCCTCGTAGCCGGGCACCGGGGGATCGAAGAGTTCCGGGGCCGGGTTGTCGGCGAGATCTGCCCGGACGAACTCCAGCACGGCCCGATCGAGCTCGTCGCCCCACCGCAGGTCGATCCGCTGGGAGACGGCGAGATCCCACGCGTGGACGGCGAGGTCGAACACCTGTTGCGCCAGGTAGTGCTTCGCGGGCGCCAGCCCGTAGGACAGGTGCACCTCGTCGTCCGGGGTCCCTCGCCACGCCGCCGCCACCGGCGGGCGGATCGCGTGCCAGTCGGTGACCAGCTCCGGCCCGGTCGCCTCGTGGAGCCGACGCAGGCGGTCCTCCAGATCGTCGGCCACCTCGTCGACGGTGCCGCCGGCCAGCAACCCCGGCACCCACAATTGCTCGTCGACCACGTGGGCCAGCACCTCGTGCGCCGTCCAGTCGCTGCAGGGGGTGGCGGCGTCCCAGTCGGTGATGGCGGGCAGGACCTCGTCGTAGAGGTCGGCGGCGCGGGACTGCAGGGCGATCCAGTCGGTCATGGACCCATCCTGCCAAAATCCGCTACTCCACCTCCGGATCCGCGAGTCCAATCGGCATAGCGGATCCGGATTCGCGGTAGCGGATTTCGTGGGTCAGCCGCCGGGCTTGTCGAACCGCTCGCCGGCGCCCATCCGCTGCAGTCGCAGCCACTCGCGCAGGCCCGCCGGGTCGCGCCTCGTCACCAGGAAATACCAGCCGAAGCGCAGGATCTCCTGGGGGATGAGTCGCCGATTGCCGGGCTGGGTGAGCACGTACCCGCGGTTGCGGTAGGTGAAGTGGCGTTTGACCGGGTCGTCGGGGAACTGGGTGTGCATCCGGCCGCCGAGGATCGGCTTGAACTCGTCCGAGCCCTGCGGGTGCAGGTAGGCGGTGGTCAGGCAGGTGCCGAAGGGCTGGCCGGAGCGGACCAGGCGGCGGTGCATCTCCACCTCGTCGCCGCGGATGAACAGCCGTAGATCCGGAACGCCCACCCGGTCCAGGCAGTCGGCGGTGAACAGCGCGCCGTTGAACAGCGACGCGATGCCGGGCAGCAGGTCCTCGGCCGGTGCTGCGGGCCCGCCCGTCCCACCGGCCCCGCCCGTCCCACCGGCCCCGCCGACCGTGAACAGCTCGGAGCGGTGTCGTCGCCACACCAGGCCGCGCCGCAGCGGGAACGCCAGACGGTCGGGATCGTCGAGGTCGCACACCACCGGCGACACCTCGGCCAGCCCGTGGCGGTCCATGCAGCCCAGCAGGGTCGCCAGCACCTCGGGCCCCTCGGGGCGGCCATCGTCGTCGGCGCACCACACCAGGCCCGCCCCGGTGGCCAGGGCGTGGAGCATCCCCAGTGCGAACCCGCCCGCGCCACCCAGGTTGTGCTTTGAGCCGATGTACGTGGCCTCGACCGGCTGGGCTTCGACCAGTTCTCGCACGGCCTGCTCGTCGGCATTGTCGATCACCACCAGGTGGTCGATCGGGCGGGTCTGGCCGCACACCACCTCGAGCGAGGCGCGCAGTTGCTCCAGCCGGCGGTGCGTGACCACCACGGCCACGACGCGCCGCCCGTCGCCGCCCCGCTGGGTTGCGCTGGCGGAATGCTCGCTTCCGGCGGGGTTGTGCTGCGTGTCGGGACCATTCTGGGCGCGCAGGTCCGAGCCCATCACCGCAGGGGCGTCCGACCCGGGCGTGTCGCCCGCACCGCCCGGGCGGCCCGCGCCCTGCCGCTCAGTCCTCATGGTGCATCCTGCCGATGTACTCGCCGATCGAGCGCCCGGCCTCGGGGCCCTCATAGGCGGTGACGATCTCCTCGATGCTGCCGCGCTGGCGGATCCGGCCGTGGTCGACCCACATGGCCGAGTCGCACAGCTGCGCGAGGAATTCGTTGGAGTGTGAGGCGAACACGAGGATGCCGGAGCGGGAGACCAGCTCGGCGAGCTTGACCCGCGCCTTCTTCATGAACTCCGCGTCCACGGCACCGATGCCCTCGTCGAGCAGCAGGATCTCGGGGTCGATGGAGGTCACCACCCCCATCGCCAGGCGGACGCGCATGCCGGTGGAGTAGGTGCGCAGTGGCATGTCGAGGTACTCGCCGAGCTCGGTGAAGTCGGCGATCTCCTCGACCTTCGCCTTCATCTGCTTGCGCGTCTGCCCGAGGAACAGCCCGCGGATGATGATGTTCTCGTAGCCCGAGATCTCCGGGTCCATGCCGACGCCCAGGTCGAAGACCGGCGCCACGCGACCGCGGATCCGGGCGGCCCCGCGGGTGGGCTCGTAGATGCCGGAGAGCAGGCGCAGCAGCGTGGACTTGCCGGCCCCGTTGTGGCCGACCAGCCCGATGCGGTCGCCCTCCCGGAGGGAGAGGGTGATGTCCTTGAGGGCCTCGACGACGACGACGTTGGACGCGTTCCGGCCGATCGCGCCGCCGGCGGATCCCAGCACGGCCTTCTTGAGCGATCGCGACTTGGCGTCGAAGATCGGGAAGTCGACGCAGGCGTCCACGCAGTCGATGGACACGCCGCCGGGCGTGGGGACAGCGGAGCTCATGGGATATATCTCCTACACCCAGTACGGGACTCGGGAGCGGAACTGGCGCAGGGCCACGAACGCGAGGACCAGGCCGACGGCGGTGCAGCCCAGGACGATCCACCAGTGATAGGCGGCGGTGGGTTCCCCGAGCATGGGGGCGCGGACGATCTCGAGGTAGTGGTAGAGCGGGTTGAGCTCGGCGATCCGGGCCCGCTCGGCGATCTCCCCGCCCTGCTCGTAGAGCGTCTGCGTGGTCCAGACGATGGGGGTCATGTAGAACAGCAGCTGCACCATCGAGTCCAGCAGCGGCGCGATGTCGCGGAACCGGGTGGCGAGGATGCCGAACAGCATGGCCACCCAGACGCCGTTGATCATGAGCACCGCCAGTCCCAGGACGGACAGCAGCAGGTCCCAGCCCAGGGGGCGCGGGAAGACCAGCATGAGCACCACCCAGATCACCAGGTTGTGACACAGGAACAGGAACTGCCGCCAGACCAGGCGGTAGACGTGGACGCTCAACGCGCTGGGCAACTGCTTGATCAGGCCTTCGTTGGCGATGAAGACCTCGGAGCCCTCCTTGATGCACCCGGAGATGAAGCCCCACATGATGAGGCCCACGGTGACGTGCGGGAGGAACTCGGCGAGCGGGATCTGGAAGAGGATCGAGTACAGCAGGCCGAGCGCGACGGCCATGACACCGGTGGCGATGGTGATCCACAGGGGACCGAGCGTGGACCGCCGGTAGCGCTGTTTGATGTCCTGCCATCCCAGGGACAACCACAGCTCGCGCTGGCTGAGCCCCTGCCGCAGGTCGGCGATGGCCCGGCGGAAGGTGTGGGAGTCGTTGACGATCTCGCCGCGCACGCGCTCGTCGGGGAGCGTCGCCGAGGTGGGATCGGGAAGGGGCTGGTCCTGCACGATCGGGAAGCCTACTAGAGCGGCCGGCGGTGGCAGCCCCGCAGCGAGTGCGCGTAGACAGTAGAGATGACGACCAGTACGCAGATCCAGCTCGCCAGCCGCCCCCGCGGATGGCCGACCCACGACAACTTCCGCACGGTCACCGTCGACCTGCCCGAGCTCGCCGAGGGCGAGGTGCGGGTGGCCAACGAGTACGTCTCCGTGGACCCCTACATGCGCGGCCGCATGAACGAGGGGCGCTCCTACATCCCGCCGTTCGAGCTCGACGAGACCATGACCGGTGCCGCGGTGGGGCGCGTCGTCGAGTCGCGGTCCGACGCCCACCCCGTCGGTGCGGTGGTCCTGCACGACCTGGGGTGGCGCGACGTCGCGCAGGCCGACGGTCGGCAGTTCCGCGTGGTGGAGGAGATCGACGGCGTGCCGGTCTCGGCGTACCTGGGCATCCTCGGCACCACCGGGCTCACGGCGTACGTGGGCCTCATGCACATCGGACGGTTCCGGGCGGGCGAGTCGGTGTTCGTCTCGGGTGCGGCGGGTTCCGTCGGCTCCGCGGTGGGCCAGATCGCCAGGCTCGAGGGCGCGTCCACGATCATCGGCTCGGCCGGCAGCGCGGAGAAGGTCGCCACGTGCACGGAGCGCTACGGCTTCGACGCCGCGATCAATTACAAGGACGGCTCGGTCCGTGAGCTCCTGCGGGGGCACTTCGGCGCCCGCGACGGTGAGGGTATCGACGTCTACTTCGACAACGTGGGCGGTGACCACCTCGAGGCCGCGCTCGACCTGATGAACGACGGGGGCCGACTGGCCCTGTGCGGCGCGATCAGCTCCTACAACGCCACCGAGCGTGCGCCGGGGCCGGACAACATGTGGCACGCCATCACCCGCGGCCTCACCCTGCAGGGCTTCACGGTGAACAAGTACATGCATCTGTTCAAGGAGTTCGCGGAGAAGGTCGGCCCGTGGGTCGCCTCGGGCGAGATCGTGTTCGACGAGACCGTCGTCGACGGCATCGACAACTCGGTCGACGCGTTCCTCGATCTGATGAAGGGCGCGAACGTGGGCAAGATGCTCGTGCGGATCTGATCCCACCGATCTGACCCCCAGTCCGGTCCGGCGGCCGGCGGCGGTCTGACCCGGGAGGCGGGGCGCCACGGGGGTGCGGCAGGGTTGACGTCATGACGCCGACTCGCCGAGCCGCGCCCGCCGCCCGCCTGAGACGACGGGCCCGTCGCCTGCTCGATGCCGCGCGCGCCACCGCGGACGCCCGGTGGGGCCGGCCGCGGGAGGGCCAGCGGCCCGTGTACCTCGTCGCTCCGGCCGGTCACCCCAACCACGGCGACGAGCAGCTGTTGGCGGGGTGGCTGCGCTACCTGCGGCACGCACTGCCGGGGACGCCCGTCGTGGTGGACTGCCACACGCCCGGCCAGGCGGCGGTCCTGCACCATTCCGAGCACCCGGACGTGCTCTTCACCGACACCCTGTGGCGCCTGGCCTCCGAGCACACCGGCGCCGACGAGGCGATCGGGTTCTGTCGCGCCGCGGTGGGCGACCCCGGGCTGCGTCCGGCGCTGGCCACGGGCATCGACCTGCTGCGCAGCGCGTCTGTGGTCCACCTCATCGGCGGGGGCTTCGTCAACGACCTGTGGCCGCACCACCTGGGCGTGGTCGCGGCGGCGGGGGAGGCCGGCCGGGCGGCGGGCGCGCGCGTGGTGGCCACCGGTCAGGGGTTCGTGCCGTGCGGGGACGCCGGACGGTTGGCGGGGGCGTTGCGCGACTACGACCTGGTCACCGTCCGTGACGCCGACTCGTTCGAGCTCCTCGCGGGCACGGGGGTGCCGGTCCGCCACGTGGCCGACGACGGCTGGCTCGCCCTGTCGGCGGCGGGTGTCGTCGAGGCCGGCGACCACCCCGTCTACTCGCCCGACCCGGACGCGTGCCGCGACCTGGTGCTCTGCGCCCAGTCCGACCTGGTGGAGCCGGAGGTCCTCGCCGCCACCGTCGCGCGGATCCTCGCCGCGTGGGCGGTGCCGGGCGAGCGGATCACCGTCGTCGAGTCGATCCCCGGTGGGGACCGGGTGGTGTGGGACAGGGTGTGTGCGCGCGCGGCGGCCGCGTCCGGCGCCGACGGTGGACAGGGTGGATACGACGGCGACGACGACGAGGTGGGCCGCGCCCTGGCTGACCTGCGGTTGCCCCGCGCGCGTTTCGTGCCGTTCCAGGAACTGTGGGCCACGGGTCTGCCCGCCCGGCCGGGGCAGGTCTGGCTGACCACCCGTTTCCATCCGCATCTCTTCGCGGCGGCCCGCGGGGCCTCCGGGGTGGCACTGCGGTCGGGGTCGGCCTACTACGACGTCAAGCACGGGGCGCTGCTCGCCGCCGGGTCGCGGTGGAGTTCTGTGGCGGCGGACGAGGACCCGCGCTCCGTCGTCTCCGGGGTGCCCGCGGCGGGTGGCGTCGATCCGGCCACCGTCGTCGCGCTCGTGGAGGTCGCGGAGCGGTTGGCACAGGAGATCTACGCGGGGGCTGCGGGCCGCACGCTGCAGTGATACGCAGCCGGTTCACCGGGCGCAAACCCCTACTGTTCATCGGTGCCGCCGAGGTCTACTGTCTGACCTCGTGACTGCGTATGGGCGGGTGTCACCGTCTGTGATGCGGCGGTGGGCGGGCTGGGCGACGTTGAGTCCGGTCCGGGTCGTCGCCCTGAGTTTCGCTGCGGCGATCGCGGTGGGGACCGGGTTGCTGCTGCTGCCCGCGGCGGTGGCGTCCGGCGGCGCCACCAGTGTGACCGCAGCGCTGTTCACGGCGACGTCGGCGATGTGCTTGACCGGGTTGATCGTGGTGGACACCCCTGTGCACTGGTCGGGATTCGGTCAGGCGGTCATTCTGGGGCTGATCCAGGTCGGTGGCCTGGGGATCATGACCATGGCCTCGTTGGTGGGGCTGATGTTGGCGCACCGGATCGGACTCAAGGCACGGTTGAACACCGCCGCCGAGGCCCGGGCGGCCGAACTCGGCGACGTGCGGGGCGTGGTCGTGGGCGTGGTCCGGATGAGTCTGCTCATCGAGGCGGTCACCGCGGCGGCGCTGGCGATTCGTTTCGCGGTCGGGTACGACGAGCCGGTGCTGCGGTCGCTGTGGCTGGGCGTGTTCCATTCGGTCTCGGCGTTCAACAACGCCGGGTTCGCGCTGTACAGCGACAACGTGATCGGCTTCGCCACCGATCCGTGGATCTGTGTGCCGTTGATGGTGGCGGTGATCCTGGGCGGGTTGGGCTTCCCGGTCCTGTTCGAGGTGGGGCGGCGCATCCGCCGGTCCGGATCCGCGACCCGGGAGCACCCGCGGTGGAGCCTGCACACCCGGCTGACCGTGCACGTCACGGCGATCCTGCTGTTGGCGGGGTTCGCGGCGGTCCTGGCGCTGGAGTGGACCCGCACGCTGCAATCGTTCGGTTTCGCCGACAAGGTCCTGGTGGCCGCGTTCCAGGGGACGATGCCCAGAACCGCCGGCTTCAACAGCGTCGACTACGCGCAGATGGACGAGGCGACCCTGCTCGTGACCGACGTGTTGATGTTCATCGGAGGCGGCAGCGGAGGCACTGCCGGCGGTATCAAGGTGACGACCTTCGCACTTCTGCTGTTCGTCATGGTCGCAGAGGTGCGGGGCGAGAAATCGGTCACGATCTTCGACCGCCGTGTGGACACCCGCGTCCAGCGCCAGGCGTTGGCCGTGGCACTCATCGGTATCGGATTGGTGACGGTCTCGACCATAGTGCTCCTGGCGGGGACGCCGTTCGGGCTTAATGAACTGTTGTTCGAGGTCACTTCCGCGTTCGCCACGGTGGGGCTGTCCACCGGCATCACCGCGCGGCTTCCCGAGTGGGGTCAGTGGATACTGATCGGACTGATGTACCTGGGCCGGATCGGCCCGATCACCATGGTCAGTGCCCTGGCCGCTCGCCAGCGCGGACGACGGTACGACCTTCCCGCAGAAAGGCCACTCATTGGCTAGGAAATCAGCGCCGGACGCCGTGGCAGTGCTCGGTCTGGGTCGGTTCGGCAAGTCGCTCGCCCTGGAGTTGATGTCCCAGGGCGCGGAGGTGTTGGGTGTCGACGCGAGCGATGCGGTCGTGCAGAAGATCGCCAACCGCCTCACGCACGCGGTGGTGGCCGACACCACGGACGAGGAGTCCCTACGTCAGTTGTCGGTGCACGAGTTCGATCGCGCGGTGGTGGGGATCGGCTCCGACCTCGAGGCCAGCCTGCTGACCGCCTCGGCCCTGATCAATATGGGCGTGGCGAACGTGTGGGCCAAGGCGATCAGCAACTCCCACGCCAAGATCCTCACGCAGATCGGTGTGCATCATGTCGTGCGGCCGGAACACGACATGGGCAAGCGGGTGGCCCACCTGGTCCGCGGCCGGATGATCGACTACATCGAGTTCGATGACGGGTTCGCCATGGTCAAGACGACCGCCCCGGCGTTCGCGACGGGTCGCAGTCTCGGTGCGACCTCGATCCGCACGGACCACGGCGTGACCGTGGTGGCGATCAAGCGTCCCGGGGAGGGCTTCACCTACGCCACCGCCGACACGATCCTGCACCCGGGAGACACCATCATCGTCTCCGGCAAGGTGCGCGACACCGAACGCTTCGCGGAGCTGTCCTAGACCGCGATTCCCGTCCGTGAGGTGTGGGTTCTGTCGCCGACGCGAGGCCGTCGACTTTTGTGCAACTAGTTGCATGAAAGTCGGCGCGACCGTACGGTCAGCGGAGAAGTCTGCTCCGCCCCGCTCTCGAAAGGACTGCTCATGGCCCTTCCCTCAGTGCTCGCCGGCCCGCTCACCGTCCCGGTGGTCGCCTCGCCGATGTTCATCTACTCCGGCCCCGAGCTGGTGGCCGCGCAGTGTCAGGCGGGGGTGATCGGGTCGTTCCCGGCGCTCAACGCGCGGCCGCAGTCGGCGCTGGCCGAGTGGATCGAGCAGGTCAGGGAGAGCAATGAGGCGTTCGCCGCCGCGAATCCCGACCGGTACGTCGCCCCGTTCGCGGTCAACCAGATCGTCCATCGCTCCAATGATCGGCTCGAGCAGGACCTGGCCACCGTGGTCGAGCACGAGGTGCCGATCGTCATCACCTCCCTCGGCGCGCGCGAGGAGGTCAACGAGGCCGTCCATTCGTACGGCGGCATCGTCCTGCATGACGTGATCAACGACCGGTTCGCCCGCAAGGCCGTCGAGAAGGGGGCGGACGGGCTCGTCGCGGTCGCCGCGGGCGCCGGGGGACACGCCGGCACCCAGTCTCCGTTCGCGCTGATCAGCGAGATCCGCGAGTGGTTCGACGGCCCGCTGCTGCTGTCCGGGGCCATCGCCCACGGTCGCTCGATCCTCGCCGCGCAGGCGGCCGGTGCCGACCTCGCCTACGTGGGTTCGGCGTTCCTCGCGACCGAGGAGTCCCGCGCCACCGACGCCTACAAGCAGATGATCGTCGACAGCGGCGCCGGCGACATCGTCTACAGCAACCTCTTCACCGGTATCCACGGAAACTACCTGCGGGGCAGTATCGAGGCCGCCGGCCTGAACCCCGACGATCTGCCCGAGTCCGATCCCTCGGCCATGGACTTCGGCTCCGGGGGGACCACCGACTCCAAGGCGTGGCGCGACATCTGGGGCGCCGGTCAGGGCGTGGGCGCGGTGGACTCGGTCGGGCCCGTCCGCGAGCTGGTCGAGCGGCTGCGGTCCGAGTACGACGACGCGGTGGCGGCCCTCACCGCGGGTCTGCCCGCGATCCGCTGACCCGATGTCGCTGAAGTTCGCGATCCTCACCTCCCTCACCGAGCGGGAGGGCAGCGGCATCGAACTCGCCCGCCGGTTCGACAAGTCGATCGGGTACTTCTGGCCCGCGACCCACCAGCAGATCTATCGCGAGCTCGATCGGCTGGCGTCCGCGGGCCTCATCCGCGAGCTGCCGCAGCAGGGACCGCCGCGGCGGGGACAACCCAGGAGGTTCGCCGTCGCCGACACCGGCCGGGCCCTGCTGGTGGAGTGGATCGGGGAGGACGACGAGCCCGAACCGATGCGCTCGAGCCTCGCGGTCCGTGTCCGCGCGGCCGCGGCCACGGGTAGGGTGGACGACCTTCGGCGGGCCCTCGGGTACCACCGCCGCCAGCGGGTGGAGAACCTGCGGCGGTACCGGGAGATCGAGGAGCAGGACTTCGCGGACCGCGACCCCGTTGAGGTCCGGGGTGCGCTCCAACACCAGGTGCTCAAGTTGGGCATCCAGGCGGAGCAGGCGTGGGTGGGCTGGTGCGACGAGACCCTCGACCTGCTGGATCGCCTCAGTCGACCGTGAGCAGGATCTTGCCGTGGCTCTCGCCCGACTCCAGCAGGGCCAGTGCGTCTGCGGCCCGGTCGAGCGGGATCTCGCGGGAGACCCGGGTGGTGACGTCCCCGGCCGCGACCATCGGCCACACCTGGTCGACGACCTCCCGGCAGATGCCGGTCTTGCCGCCGGGGCCGTCCGCGGGTCGGGCCCGGAGGTTGGTCGCGAGGATGCCGGCACGCTTGGGCAGCAACCGGCCCAGGTTGAGCTCACCCTTGAGCCCGCCCTGGAGGCCGATGACGATGACGCGACCGTCCGGCGCCAGGGACGCGATGTTCTTCTCCAGGTACTTCGCGCCCATCACGTCCAGGACCAGGTCGACGCCGCGGCCGCGCTCGTCGTCGTCGGTCCAGTCCCTGACCCGTTCGACGAAGTCCTCGTCCCGGTAGTCGATCACCAGGTCCGCGCCCAGTTCGCGGCACATCTGCACCTTCTCCGGCCCGCCCGCGGTGGTGGCCACGCGGGCCCCGAGGGCGCGGCACACCTGGATCGCGTGCGAGCCGATCCCGCCGGCACCGCCGTGGATCAGCACCCGCGGGGCGCCGAGGTCGGTGTCGCCCCAGCGGGCCTGCGCGGCCAGGACGCCGCGGCCGAGCCCGCCCGTCATGGCCAGGTTCGACCACACGGTGCACGCCACCTCCGGGAGCGACGCGGCCTCGTGGAGCGAGACCCCGGCGGGGACCGGCATGACCTGCCCGGCCGGGACGGCCACCTTCTCGGCGTACCCGCCGCCGGCCAGCAGCGCGCACACCTCGTCGCCCACCGCCAGGCCCTCCACGCCCTCGCCGACCGCGGCGATGCGGCCCGAGCACTCGAGGCCGAGGATCTCGGAGGCGCCGGGCGGCGGCGGGTAGTGGCCCCTGGACTGCAGCAGGTCGGCCCGGTTCACCGCGGAGGCCGCGACATCGATGAGTACCTCGCCGGCGGAGGCGACCGGGTCGTCGACCTCGGTCAGGCGCAGGGTGTCGGGGCCGTTGTCATATGCGATTGCCTTCATGTCCTCCGACGGTAGCCGGGATGAGACCTGAGGGCAGGCGGGCTGGGTGCGCACGCCCGCGGTCCACTACGATGAACGGCGTCGTCAACGCGGGTTCCACGTGGAACCACGCGGTCGTGCGTGTCGCGGCAGGCGGCGGGGAAGTGTGGCAGAGCGGCCGAATGCACTCGCCTTGAAAGCGAGCGTGCCTAAACAGCACCGGGGGTTCAAATCCCTCCACTTCCGCCCAGGTCCGATCCGCGCGGGCCCGAGTCGAGGCAGGGCCGGCTCAGGCGGTCGTCTCCTGCAGGTCCGCTGCCGCGACGTAGCGGATGATCTCGAGCACCCGCGGGTACGAGCGGGACTTTCCCGAGACGATCGAGACGTGGTCCTCACCCTCGAGCAGGACCAGTTTGGCGCGTCCTCCCCGGCGGGTGACCTCGTCGACGTAGCGCCGGGAGTTCTCCGCCGAGACGGTCGCGTCCCGGTTGCCGTGGATCGCGACGACCGGTGTGCCGGTGTCGATGTTCTGGATGGGGTCCACCGACGCGTACCGCCACGGGAACTCGGAGGGCGTCCCGCCGATCGCCGTGACGATCCTGTCGTCCCCGTGGGTCGCCGCGTACACGTTGTCCAGTGGTCCGGCGATCGAGATCACGCGCGTGGGCCGGAACGCGGGCTCGGCGCCCACCTCGTCGTCCTCGAGCAGGTGGCGGGTGCCGCCCCACACGGCGAGTTGCGCGCCCGCGCTGTGGCCCACCACGACCTCGTCGTCGGTCGTGATCTGGGGGAAGCGCCGGTCCACCTCGACCACGTGGTCGAGTGCGTCCGCGATGTCCCGGAAGGTGACGGGCCAGCCGCCGCCGGATCCGACCCGGCGGTACTCCACGTTGTAGACCGCCATCCCTCGGCTCGCCAATTCGCGCGCCAGGGGGTCGAAGATGTCCGCACCCAGCTGGTTCTGCCACGCCCCTCCGTGGATGAGGACCGCGAGCGGGATGGTGTCGACCTCCTGGGCCCCGGACGGCAGGTACAGGTCCGCCCAGTTCTGTTCGGGATCGGCGTCGGAATCCCGGGTCGGGTACTCGAAGCGCTGGACCGTGACCTCGTCCAGTCGGACGGTTCCCGCATAGGTCGGGTCCACCTGCGGAATGGCGGTCGTCGTCATGCAGCCGACCAGGGTGAGTGCGCCGCCCACCAGGGCCGCGCCACGCATGAGGAGGTGCCCCGGTCCCACGACGGGTCTTCGCGACGACATGGCCACCACTTCCTCAGGAGTCAATAAGGCGGAGTACCTTTTTTCTCCTTGGGTGGGCACGGTGCACAGGGGCGGGGGCGTCCGGAATCGCGGAGAGTGAAGCTGATCTTACTCTTTGACAGGCCTGCGGCGCTGAGAGGTGCCCCCCGTGTCGGAACCCGGCGTGCCGTGTCGGAACCCGGCGTGCCGTGCCGAGCCCGGCTCGCGGCGAGCCGGTGCGACTGTCGGGCCTCGTCAGCCGACGACGCTGATCCGGCCGGTCTCGGGGGCGCTGAGCGGGCCCTCCTCGGCCACATAGCGACGCAGTGCGTCGAGATCGGTCACCCTGGCCTCGCGGCGGTCCCCGCGTTCGGCCAGGACTGAGCCGTCCCACTCGGGGGAGGAGAGGAACTCGTTCACCACGACGGTGTACTCGCGCCGGGGGTCGACGGGCTCGTCGTCGATAATTATCTCCGACACCCGCGCTCCGGGCGGGCGGCGGAGGTCGACGGTGTAGCGCACGTTCGACGAGACCGCCGGGCCGTTGCGGCCGATGTCGTCGGCGAAGTGGTCGAAGGCCGCGCGGAGTTCCTCCCCGGTCACGGTGACCAGGTAGAGGCGATCCCCGTAGGGCTGCACGGTGTGCAGGTCGGCGTAGTCGAGGGGACCGGCGGGGAGGTCGGTGCGCAGGGAGTCCGGGTTGGACAGGGCCAGGTCGGCGCCCCGGCCCCGGGCGGCGTGGAGCTGGCCGTCGGCGATGAGGTCCGCCAGTGGTGACTCGCCGTTCGCGTCCATGTCCCGCTCGATGGTCTCGTCGGCGGTGCCGATGACCGCGCGGGCCTGCGGCGCCGCGGCGGCCCGGGCCTGGCGTACGAGCTCCTCGGTCCCGGCATCGGGTTCGATGTCGAGGTTGACCGTCTGGTTGAACACCGACGTCTGGGGCCGGATCACGTCGCCCGTGGCGGGGTCGACCGCCAGGTCGACGACGGTGACGGACCGGCCGTGGGACGCGGGGGCCACGACGACGCGCTCGTCGTTGTCCGAGTCGAAGACACGGCAGGTGGCCGGGCCTCCGGAAGCTCCCACGATGAGGGCGTCCACGGCGGGATTGAGCTGCTTGACCAGGTCCATCTCGGCGAGCTCGTCGGGGCACGCCGCCGGGTCGAGGTTGGCGTGGACGGTGTCGGACTGGACCATGGCGACGATCGCCTCCACGCCCAGGAACCGGAGTGACTCCACGGTCTCGTCTATCGCGCGGAGGGGGTCGGTCAACCGCGTGGTCGTCTCCGGGACGGACGTCGACGGGGAAGTCACCGCCACGACCCCCACCAGGACGTCACCGACTCGGTGGATCGCGAAGGGGAAGGTGGGGGCCGAATCGGGCGACGGGATGGCGTTGGATGCCAGGAACGGGAACGCCGCCCCACGGAACGGCGGGAGCGGGGGATCGACGCGGCAATCCCGCTCGGTCGCGCACCCCGGCGTGACCAGGGATCGGACGTGGTCGGCGCCCTTCTCGAGTTCGCGTCGTCCCACGCCGGCCCCGTCCACACCGAGCCGGTTGAAGTACTCGATGGTCGCTCGGTCACCCAGCAACGCGGCCTCGGGGGCGGTCCCGCCGATCGAGTCGCCGGTGGCGAGCAGCAGTGAGTCCTCGGCCTGGTCGCGCAGCTTCCCGACCGTGGCGGCGAGGTGTGGCCCGCCACCGGCGGGGCGGACGTTGCCCGAGCCGTCACGGAGCTCGCCCTGGAACCCCACGGGCCGGGACAGCGCACCGGAGAACTCCCCGATCCCCAGGATGCGGACCGACCGGGTCTCCGCCGCCGGGCTCCAGGGACTGCTGGTCTGCGCGTCGGCACGCGGAGGGGAGGCGAGGGTTGCGACGAGGACCACGGCCGCGAACAGCGCGAAAGCGACCGGCCCGACGCGGCCCGTTATGGACGTGTGGATAGCTGCGGAGTTCACCTCGTGCCATGAACTCTTCTGCTGCACATCGTCTCCTAGGGGGGCGGGGGCTCGCACGTTCCGCGATCCGGGGATCGCGAGATCGTGACCTGCTCTCCCAAACCCGGCCCATGCTGCCCTCGCGATGTCACGGGACCCCGCCGGAAGCATTACGTTCTGGTCACGAAATGCCGGGCGGCAGTGAGGAATCGGTCGTTTTCCTCGGGATCCCCGATGGACACCCGCACTCCGTCGCCGGCGAAACACCGGGTGACGACCAGGTGCTCGCGGCAGTGGGCGTCGAAATCAGCCGCGGCGTCCCCGAGGGGTAGCCAGACGAAGTTCGCCTGGGTGTCCGGGACCGCGTGCCCCATGTCGAGCAGGGAAGCCCGTACGCGGGAGCGCTCGGCGACGACCGCGTCGGTGCGGGCCCGCAGTTCGTCCCCGGCCTCGAGGCAGGCGATTCCGGCGGCCTGCGCCAGGGAGCTCACCGAGAACGGGACGACCATCTTCGCCACCGGTACCACCAGTTCGGCGGGTCCGACGAGGTAGCCGACACGGAGGCCGGCCAGACCGTAGGCCTTGGAGAAGGTGCGCAGCGAGACCACGTTGGGCCGCGACATCGCCTCGGCGACGCCGTCCACCGGGTCCTCGGATCGCATGTACTCGTAGTAGGCCTCGTCCAGCGCCACGGTGACCCGTTCGGGGACGCGGTCGAGAAAAGCGAGGAGTTCGGCGCGGGTCACCGCCGGGCCGGTCGGGTTGTTGGGCGTGCAGACGAAGATCAGCCGGGTCCGGTCGGTGACGGTGGCGACGATCGCGTCGAGGTCCAGCGACCCGTCGTCCCGGTTGGGGACCGCGATCGGGACCGCGTGGGCGATGCGGGCGATGATCGGGTACGCCTCGAAGGAGCGCCAGCCGAAGACCACCTCGTCGCCCGGTGCACACACCGCCTGGACCAGTTGCTGGCACAGGGCGACCGAGCCGCAGCCGGCGGTGACGTTCCCGGTGGGCACGTCGAGGAAGTCCGCGAGCCGGTCGACGAGCGCGCCGGCGGTGATGTCCGGGTAGCGATTGGCGCCCGCCGCGGCCTCGGCGATGGCCGCCGCCACGCTCGGCAGCGGGCCCGCGGTGGTCTCGTTGGACGCGAGTTTGACCGCGCCCGGCACGGAGGCGCCCGGAATGTAGGCGGGGATGGCGTCGAGGTCGCTGCGCACGTCGGGGGACATGACTACAGGGTAGGACCACCCCCTGCGGGCCCGGTGTCCGGCCGTTTTGCGCACCGGCCCGGCCTGTGTGTACTGTAATTCCTCGTTGGCTCAGCAGAGCCTCCAGGAGGCGTGCCAGAGCGGCCGAATGGGACTCACTGCTAATGAGTTGTCCTCCTCAAAGGGGACCGGAGGTTCAAATCCTCTCGCCTCCGCCATGCCGGGGATCCGGGTGACCGGATAGCTGGCACCACAGAAGAATATTGCGCCCGTAGCTCAATGGATAGAGCACTTGACTACGGATCAAGAGGTTAGGGGTTCGAGTCCCTTCGGGCGCACAGAAGGAACGCCCCCGTCCACGCGGACGGGGGCGTTCGCCATTTCCGGCCTGCGGTGTTCACGCGGCGTTCGCGGCCCCCCGCCGGTATGCGCGCAGGGTCTCGATCTGATCCCAGACCACGATCACCCAGATCGTGGCGATGATGCTCCAGCGGATCGCGGTGGTCGCCGTGCCGCCGTCGTCCGGGACGAGATCGGGGTGGATCACCGAGTCGTGGCTCAGCACCAGGACCGTGAGGAAGACGCCGAAGACAACGTCGACCACCACGTCGATGCCGAGCCGCGCCGGTGACCTGCCCGGCCTCACCAGGCGCCACACCTGGACGAGCGCCAGCGCTCCGATCAGCAGCACGTACCCCGTGAACCACCTGGTGGGGATGGCGGGGTTCACGAGCGGTTCGCCGCCGTTGAGATGGCCGATGTACAGGAACGTCGACGGGACGAACGGCACCGCGACCAGGATGGCCAGCATCACCAGCGACACGACCGCGTCGACGCGGGTGTCCGCCCCGCCACGGGGCCCGTCGAGGTGCGCCGGGTCCCAGGTGGGGGTCAGGGTCAACGGACTGCGTTCGCCCTCCGGGGTCGTCCGCTCGATGATCACCACCACGAGCGTCCAGGCCGCGAAGGCCCACAGCAGGGCGGCGGCGACGGAGCTGACGAGTTGGCCGATGAGGCCGCCGAGCTCCGGCTCCGCGGTGGTCGAGACGTAGAGGATGCTGCCGGCCAGGGCGGCGATGACTCCGACGACGGGCAGGAGCCACCGCAGTACCCGAGCCCAGACCGGGTAGACCTCCGGCCCCACGAGGTACTGGCGGGCGCCGGCATAGCGGCGAGCGAGTTCGGCCGGGTCGCCCAGTCGCACCAGGACGGCGCGCTCGGCGGAATCGCGGTCGGCGGTCCCGGCCGGCTCGGTCCCGCTGGCGTCGTTCACGGCGTCGGGTTCGGCGGCGACCATGTCGGCGATGGTCGCGGCGATCTCTGAGGAGATGTCGCCGCGCTGGTCTTCGGGGAGGTGGCGGACCACCTCGGAGATGTAGCGATCGGTCAGTGTGGACATCACGCGTCCGCCTTCCGCAGATCGGTGTAGCCGGCACCCAATGCCAGCCACTCGGCGTGCAGGCGCTCGGCGGTCTCGGTGCCGAGCGCGGTGGTCTCGTAGTACTTGCGGGGCCTGGGCTCCTCGGTCCGCCACGTCGAGGTGAGCAAGCCCTGTCCCTCGAGGCGGCGCAGCAACGGGTAGAGGGTGTTGGCCTCGGTGGCGATTCCCGCCTCGGCCAGCGTGGTGAGCAGGGCGTACCCGTACCTGGGCGTCCGGCAGGCCAGCAGACTCGCCAGGACGACCGACCCGCGCCGGAGCTCCTGCAGGTGGGTGCCCAGTGCCGCGTCCGCGTCGTCGCCCATGCGGCACACGTTAGTGTGTGGCACACACTATGTAAATGGCGCACAGCCTCGGCGCGGGCCCTCTCGCTCCACCCGCTGCACCGCGACACTCCGCCATCGACCGGCCCTGACCGGCCCTGACCTGCGGTGCCCTGAAGACGGTGTGCAGGGCACCGCAGGTCGGGAGGCCGCGGCCCGGCGCACTGCCGGGTTGCGGGACTGCGTGGGGTCTCGCGGTCGACGCGTCAGGAAGCCGGCGAGGCTTTGGTTTTCTTGACCCGCACCCGCTGGTAGGGGGCAGCGACGGACTCGCCGATCGCCTGCGCGATGAGGTCCTCGGCGGTCCGGTTCTTCCGCGCGAGTGTGGCGACGAGCTTGGTGAACCGGGCCCCGCGGGCGAACTCCTTGGCGCTGCGGTCCTCCACGGCGAAGAACAGCTTGGCCTGGTCGGGGAGTAGCGACAGCACGCCGTTGAGGATCTGGCGGGTGACCCACCTGGCCACCGGGCCCTTCACGTCCGGGTGTCGGAGCGAGTGGCCGGCCATCGCGGCGAAGATGGTCAACGCCTTGGTGTCGAGGCCCTCGGTGACGTACTGGTCGACCGCTGCGAAGGTCTCGAGGTGCGGGCCGGGGACGTGCAGTTTGTCCGCGCCGATGTGCGACTCCATCACCAGGCGGTCCGCGTCCGCGGCGCTCAGGCCGGGGCCGAACTCCTGGTAGCCCCGGACGGCCGACCAGATGTACGTCCACCACGTCCACCGCATCCATTCCGGCTGCTTGGCCTCCTCCACCTCTCCGGTCTCCGGGTTGGTCCAGGTCGCCATCTCGTGGAGGTGGTCGACGCGCTTGGCCGCCGCGTCCGCGTGGGCGGTGTCGGCGAAGACCGAGTCCCGCAGGTAGGCGGCCGTGCGGTCGAACCGGGCGGCCATCTCATCGGCGCCCTCGCTGGTCAGCGACACGCGCTCGAAGTGGGTCATCATGCCCGGTTCGAGCATCTGGAGGAAGAGCGCGTTCTTCGCGCCGAGCCCCGAGGCCGGGTCCGAGAACACCCGCCAGGAGATGCTGTCGGGGCCGTAGTAGCCGTCGTCGGAGCGAGGGGCGTCGGAGAGCCGCAGGGGCACGCGGGTGTCGGTCATGGAGTCACCTTCGGGTTCGGTGGATCGGGGGGTATCGGTTGGTGAGAGCCCGACCGACATCGTCGATAATAGGACCTTCACACTTCGTGCCGACGCATACGGTGGGGAAGGTCCGCGACCGCGAGCCGCGAGACGGCCGTCTCGAGGGGGCCTTGTCCGACGAACACCGCCCAGAGGGCGCACCCGGCCGTCACCCCGAGAACCATCGGCCAGAACGGATCCAGGGCACGGAAGTCGTCCATCGGGTCGAACTGTCGGCCCTCGGCACGGGTGATCGCGATCCACGCCGCCCAGACGGCCAGATGGGCGGTGTACGCGGTCAGCGGCATCGCGCCCAGCACCCGTACCGGCCAGAACAGCCACCGCAGCCGCGTCCCGCCGATCAGCGTGCACACTCCGATGACCGCGAG
This sequence comes from Dietzia sp. Die43, assembly GCF_024519835.1. Classification (NCBI taxonomy): domain Bacteria; kingdom Bacillati; phylum Actinomycetota; class Actinomycetes; order Mycobacteriales; family Dietziaceae; genus Dietzia; species Dietzia sp. Die43. Next base: position 83,114 of record NZ_JALJRF010000012.1, read on the forward strand.
CGCGAACCCCACGGACCCGACCGCTTCACCCATACCCGACGAGTGGGGCCCGTCCCGGAGCCGCGACAGCAGCCACAGTCCGACCTCTGACCGCGCGCCGTCGTCGAGGGCCTCGGCGGCACGGTTGCCGATGGGGCCGAGCACGAGGTAGCCGGTGGAGGCGAGCGCCGCCCCGACCCCCACCAGGACCACCGCCCACCGCGGGGACGCGATCACCATCCGTCCGGCGACCAACCCCGCTGCGAGGAACGCGGTCCAGAGCGGGAACGGGTAGTACCAACCCAACATGACGGCGATCGTGCTCGTGCTCTCACCGTCCGCCCCGCCCGTCACCCGGTTGATCGCCCCGACCGCGAAGGGCATCACCACGGCGAGGAACGCCGCGAGCACGACGAGGGCCCGGGTGGGAAGCGTCACCAGCGCGATCGCGATGGCGAACAGGACACCGTAGGCGGGCAGGATCACGTTGACGGGCACGGCCAGCAGGACCAGGAGCATTCCGAGCATCCAGACGACGGCCGCCCGCACCGCCAGCCGTCGGCGGGGCACGGTCGCCCGCCGGACGCCCGGGTCGGCCGTGTCGCCCTGCGACAGCCCGAGCGACAGTCCGGCCAGCGTGGCGAAGAGTATCGACGACCGCCCGTAGGCCAGCCCGGTCCACGTCGCCGGCGAGTCCCACTCGAGCGGGGCGGTGACGACGAGGTGGGCGGCGAACATGCCGAGCACTGCGGCACCCCGCGCCATGTCGATCCCGGGTAATCGGGCGGGCGGCTCCAGTCGCCTGATGCGGGCCCGGAGGAGGTCCGGGTACGACGGGGGCGCGTCACGGTGATCGGTGTCCCTCACACGTCACCCCCTGCAGACCGAAGGCCGGAGGCGGGCACCGCGCCCCGCGACGAGCTGCACCGAGCCACGTGACGAGCTGCACCGCGCCACGTGGCGACCAGCCTGTCGCCTGCGACGTGAGCCCGCAGGGGAACTGCTCGAACCGGCCCGGGGCGATGCTCCCGCGGCGTCGGAGAACACGGTGGTCGCCGGCGGTGCGGTCGTCTAGCGTGATCGGCATCCGCGCGGTCACGGTCGAGGGCGAAGTGGGGGCGGATCCTATGCGAATCAACCGTCGAGAGCGGCAGCCGCGACAGCGGCCGGCCGGGCACCGGGTGGTCCTCGCGTCCCTGCTGGCCGCGGCACTGACGCTCTCGGGGTGCGCGGGGACGGACGAGGACCCCGCCGCCGGCCCGGGAAACTCCTCGGCCGCGGAGCCGACAACAGCGCCGCCGACAACCGCGCCGCCGACCACCGAGGCGCCGGAACCACCGGAGGTGCTGTCCCAGCAGGGGGTGAACGCGGGGCATCCGCTGGCGGCCGAGGCCGGGGTGGAGATGCTCGAGGCCGGCGGCACGGCGGCGGACGCGGCGATCGCCGCCGCGTTCGCGGTCTCGGTGGTCGAGCCCTACGCCTCGGGTGTGGGTGGCGGTGGCTCCGCACTGGTGGCCACCCAGGGCGCGGCCCCGGAGGCGGTCGACTACCGCGAGGTCGTCGCCGCCGATGGCGTCATCCCGCCGACCGAGACGGGCATTCCCGGTTTCGTCGCCGGGATGGCGGAACTCCACGCCCGGCACGGCGCCCTCGAGTGGGCCGAACTGCTGGAACCCGCCGTGCGGATGGCGGAGGGCGGTGTCCCGGCGACCGGGACGCTCATCGAGAGGATCGCCGTCGGCGGCGCGAACGCTGTCGCCGGTCTCGATCAGTTCGCACCGGGCGGGGCGCCGCTCCGGGTCGGGGACACCCTCGTCCAGGCCGAACTCGCCGCCACCCTCCGCACGCTCCGGGACGAGGGGCCGGAGAGTTTCTACACCGGCGCGATCGCGGACCAGCTCACCGCGGTCGAGGGGATCGACCCTGCCTCGCTGGAGCAGTACGAGGTGCAGCGCAGCGAGCCGCCGCAGGGCCCGGTGGGCGACTACGAGGTGGTCTCGGGGGCGCCGGCCCTGCCCGGAGCCGCACTCATCCAGATGCTGCAGGTGCTCGAGAGCCAGGGGATCTCGGAGGTGGACCCGGGGTCGACGGAGTACGTCCGGCTCATCTCCGAGGCGTGGCTCATCGCGGAGCAGACCGTGCAGACGGAGCTGGGCGACCCGGACTTCACCGAGGTGCCCGTCGACGAGCTGGTCGACCCGGTCAGGAACGCCGAGCTCGTCGGAGGCACCGCGCCCCGGGCGTCGGAGGGCGAGAACCTGGAGAAGCCGGGGAACACGACCCACCTCACGGTCGTGGACAGCAGCGGCACGGTGGTGTCGATGACCAACACCCTCACCCAGTTCTGGGGCGCGGGGACGGAGGTCGGCGGGTTCTTCCTCAACGATCAGCTCAGTCGGTTCGGCACGGTGGACTCCCCGCAGAACCAGCCGGAGCCGGGCAGGCGATCGGTGACGTGGTCCAACCCGACCCTGGTCCTGGACGGCCAGGGCAGGCCGGTCCTGGGCCTCGGCACGCCGGGCGGGGCGAACATCCTGAGCGTCCTCGCCAACACCCTCACGCGGTGGGCGCTCCTCGGCCAGCCGCTGGAGGAGGCGGTGGCGGCCCCGCGGTTCCGGTTCGACGGCGCGTCGCGGACCCTCGTCGTCGAACCGGCGTTGCTGGGCTCACCGGCGGCCCGGGGGGTCGGCGCTCTGGGGTGGGCGGTCGCGCAGTCCCCCGGGGGGCTCTTCGGCTCGGTCCAGGCCCTGGAGATCGACTACGACACGCGCACGGTCTCCGGCCCCACCGACACCCGGCTCGAGGCCGGGACGGTGATCGTCGACGCGGAGGAGTGAGCGCGGAGGGGTGAACGGCCACGTGCCGGGGGTGGGACGGAGGAGTACGACGACGACGAGGTCGGCCGCTTCGTAGGCTGTGCCGATGGCTCAGCCCGCGCGAGAGGCGCTCCGCCGCAACGCCGGCCATCTGGCGTCGGTGGCCCTGGTGCTCATGTGGAGCTCGGGCTATGTCGGCGCGGAACTCGGGATCCGGGCCGACGGAACCCCGCTGCAGCTGCTGGGCTGGCGGTTCTCCATCCTCGGCGTGCTGTTGGTGACCGTCTGCCTCGTGCTGGGGGTGCGGTTGAACGATCGCGCGGCGTGGACGCGGCAGGCGGTGTTGGGCCTGTTCAGTCAGGCGTTCTTCCTGTTCATGATTTTCGAGGGGGTCTCCCGGGGCGTCGACGGTGGCACCGCGGCGCTCATCGCCGCGCTCCAGCCACTGCTGGTGGCGACGGTGGCGGGCAGGGTCCTCGGCGAGCGCACGACGGCCGGGATGTGGGTCGGAATGGTGCTGGGGATGGCGGGCGTCGTGGTGGTGGTCTCCGGCGGTCTCGACGCGGGTTCCGCGCCGTGGTGGGCGTACCTGTTCCCGGCGGCGGGCATGCTCAGTCTGGCCACGGGCACGGTCCTCACGCAGCGTCTGCGGCCCACTGAGTCACTGCTGCAGTCGATCACCATGCAGTCCGTCGTCGCGGGGGTCACCCTGATGTCCGCGGCTCTGGTGACCGGCCAGGCGGCGCCCGTGGCCGAACCCGACTTCTGGGCGGCGGTGGCGTGGCTGGTGTTCCTGTCCACGCTGTGTGGGTACGTCCTCTTCGTCTTTGTCACCCGCACCCGTGGAGCCACCGTCGCGAGCGTGCTGCTCTACCTCACCCCGCCCACGACCATGGTCTGGGTGTGGCTCATGTTCGGTGTCCCGATCACCCTCCCGGCCGTGGTCGGCATGGCGATCAGTGCGGTCGGCGTGACCCTGGTGCTGCGGTCGCGGGCGGCGCGGGACGCCTCAGCGCGCGCGCCGGAAGAGCGCGGCCGGGCGACCGCGTAGGGCCGTGGACAGCGCCACCTCGCCGTCGTCGTCCACGACCGGTTCCAGGTGCGGTCGCATCCGGCGCGCGAAGTTGTCCTTGTGCAGCTCCTCGCCGATCACGGCCTCGTGGACGCGACGCAGTTGGAGCAGTGTGAACGGTTCGGCCAGGAAGCCGTCGGGGTCGGGGCCCACGTCGACGTAGCGCAGGCGGATCTCGTAGCGCTCGCGGACGTCGCGGATCGCGGCGTCGACGATCGCGTCGTGGTCGAACAGTAGCGACTCGATGCCGTCGAGCCGGCCGTCCGCGGTGACCCTCGTGAGTTCCCCGGTCGCTCCGGCCAGCGCGGACTCGGGCAGGGGGAGCGCGTGGGCGGCGGAGACGGCCCACGTCCGCCCGTCGCGCTCCGGGTCGTCGAAGAGCCGCAGCAGGCGCGGACGGATGGTCTCGTGCGGCGCGATCCCCACCTTCTCGCGGAGTACGTGGTCCGCGGTCTCGGCGACGGTCGTCCGCTCGCGCAGGAAGGCGCCCGGGAGCGCGCGACCGTCCGGATTCCGGCGTGATTGCGTGAATATCCGCAGCTCGGGGTCGGTGCCGCCGGCCCCTGTCACGGTGAGGATCGCCAGGTCCACGGCGACGGCGGGCCGGGGGAACTTATCGAGATCGGACATGGCCTTCACTTTAGCGCGATCGGCGTGCTAATGTTTAGCGCGCCTGGAGTGCTAAAGGAGTGGAGGGGTCATGGGAAGTCGACGAGACGACGGCATGGACGGGGTCGGCGGCGAGGCCACCGAGTGCGCCTGGGGCGTGTTCCTGGACACGCTGATCCTGCGGATCGGTGCTGTCGGGGACGGTGACGCGCTGGCGCTGGTGGCCCCGCCCGGGCCGGAGGGGTGGAGCCAGCAGCTCGTCGTCCGGTCGGACCGCGGTCGGGGATTCATGTGGGTCACCCGCGGGATCGCCGGCAGCACCGCCGCCGAGGAGGTCGTGGCCAGCGCCGGCGCCGACGGGGCGTTCGCACTGGCGGACGCGATCGTCCGCGTGGCGCGCGAGGACCTGCGGTTGCCGCACCCCCAGCTGTTCACGGCCCGCGCGAGCGGACGCGGAGCAGCCGAGTTGGCGGAGTCCCTGGGGCTCGCGGACGCGGACGCGCCGGGTGGGCCGGACGGCCGCACGGACGGCGGGGTCCGTGGCGGTCCGGACGCGCTGCGTCCGGTGGTGATGGAGGCCGTGGGGAGGATGTTCGGGCAGGAGCCGGGCGTCGACGCCGACGGCGACGTGTACTTCACCGTCGCCGGCACCACGGTGTTCGTCATCTTCAGCCCCGACGGCGGGCTGGTACAGGCCTGGGCCCTCGTGGTCCGCGGCGTGTACAGCCGTCGCAACACCGCGGTCGAGGTGGATCTGCTCAACAGCAAGGGGATGTGGAGCACCTGGTACCTCAGCGGGCGCGACGTGTTCCAGCGGATCACCCTCCCCGCGCGCCCGCTCTCGGCGGACAACATCGAGGGCATGCTCCGCGCGTTCGCGAAGGACCTCGAACAGAACCGGGATGAGCTGGCGTACCGGCTCGGAGGGAAGGTGGCGTGATGACGGGCAGTGGAGACCGGGGGTGGGACGACCGGGTCGCCGGGGTGATGCTCGGTACCGCCGTGGGGGACGCTCTCGGCGCCGGATACGAGTACGGCTCCGCGCCGCTCGGTCCCGAGGGGCCGCAGATGATCGGCGGCGGCCTGGGCGGGTTCGCGCCCGGACAGTGGACCGACGACACGTCCATGGCGTGGTGCGTGCTCGACGTGGCCGCCAGGGGTGGGGGCCTGCTCACGGACGAGGCGCTCTCGGAGGTCACCCGCAACTTCGGGCGGTGGTACGACTCCGGCCCGCCGGACATCGGCAACCAGACCGCCGCGGTCCTGCGGGCCGCGGGGCCGGCGCCGACGGCCGCCGCCGCGCGGGAGGCGGCCGAGGAGCACTTCAGGCGGAGTCACCACTCCGCGGGCAACGGTTCCCTCATGCGGACCGCACCCGTCGCCCTGGCCCACCTCGGCGACACCGGGGCGATCGTCCGGGCAGCCACGGCCGTGAGCGACCTGACCCACTCCGACCCGCGCACCGCCCAGGCGTGCGTCCTGTGGTCCTCGGCCATCGACCGCGCCGTGCGGGAGCAGGTCCTGGACCTCCGCGGCGGACTGGTGCACCTCGACGGGCCGGACCGGGAGTACTGGGAGGCCCGCATCGACGAGGCCGAACAGGGGCCGCCCGAACGGTTCCGCCGCAACGGCTGGGTGGTGACCGCCCTGCAGTCGGCGTGGTCGGCGATCCACCACACGCCGGTCCCCGCCGCAGATCCCGGGCGGCACCTGGCCGACTCACTGGTCACGGCGATCGGGATCGGAGGCGACACCGATACGGTCGCCGCCATCGCCGGGGGCCTGCTGGGCGCGCGCTGGGGTGCGTCGGCCGTGCCGAGCCAGTGGCGGGACATCTGCCACGGCTACCCGGGGTTGACGGGGGAGGACCTGGTCGAGCTCGCGCACGCCGCGGCCAGCACCGTCGCGGGGCGGGACACGCACCGATGAGTCCGTGGACGCCGGGGCCCGTGCGGTAGATGATTCAGGGGTGAACCCCCAGCAGTCCGACCTGCAGCGCGCCCTCGCCGACCTCGACGCCCGTCTCGGACGCGTCGCCGCAGAGGTCGGGGAGGTCCGGGCCGGGTTGTCGGCACTCGCCCGGCAGTCCGGCCCGGCGGTGGCCGGACAGTCGCCGGGGGAGTCGCCGTGGCGTGCGGGCGCGCCGCCTCAGGGCGCGCCGCCTCAGGGGGCGCCGCATCTGGTAACGCCGGCCCCGTCTGGCGCGTCGGCCTCGCAGGTGCCCGCCCCGGCACGTCCGGGCGGGCCCTGGCGGCCACCCGGACAGGACGACCCCACCGGGCGGTTCGCGCCGCCGCCCGCGCATCCCGACGGGCCGCCGCCCGCGCATCCCGACGGGCCGTGGCAACAGCCGGCGGGGGCGGCGCCGCGTCGGTCGCCGCGGCGGGGGCCGCGCATCACGGCAGCCACCGTCATCGCCGCGATCGGCGGATCGGTCATGCTCGCCGGCATCGCGTTCCTGCTGGTCGTGGCTATCCAGGCAGGGTTGTTCCCGCCGCTCGCGCGGGTCGTCGCCGCCGCGGTCCTGGCGGTGGTGCTCGTCGGCCTCGGCCTGCGACTGCAGTCCCGCCACGAGCCCACGGCCGACACCCCGGTCAACCCCGGCGCACTGGCCCTGGTCGGCACGGGCCTGGCCGCGGCGATGCTCGACGTCATCGCCAGCACCACGCTCTACCTGTGGATCCCCGTCCCGGCCGCGTACATGTTCGTGGGCGGGCTCGCCCTCGGCGGGATGGCACTCGCGGGGCGCTGGTCCTCCGGGTTGCTGGCCTGCCTGGTCTCGGCCGGCACGATGCTCCTGGCGCCCCTCATCTCCACCGGTGTCGAGCTGCCGATCTTCGTCGCGATCGTCGGCATCGCCACCGCGGTACTCGCCGCCGAACTCGGGGCGGCCGTCCGCGTGGTGTGGTCCGTCCTACCCGGGTTCCTGCTGGCCGGCTACCTCTCGCAGGCCGCACTCCACAGCCGCGGCGAACAGATCGCGCTCATCGCGACCGCGCTCGTCTTTGCCGCCGTGGGCGTCGGGGTGGCCTGGTTCGACACCGCCCGCCGCCGCCCGGCACTCGCCAATGCCGCCCTCGTCGTCGTCCCCACCGCCCTGCCCCTCGCCCTCCTGCCGGCCACCCACCTCCTCCGGCCCGGCTGGCCCGTCGGGTTGGCCCTCGCCGCCGCCTACCTCGCCGTCGCGGTTCTCGCCGGCCGTACCGGCCACGACAGGGCTCACGTGCTTCTGGCGGCGGTCACGGGGTTCGTCGGGAGCGCGTTGCTGCTGCTGACGTGGGTCGAACTGGGAGGGCGCGAGCTCACGGGATTCGCGCTGACCCTGAGCGCCCTGGCCTACGTCGTGGCCGCCGGCCTGTGGGGACGACGGTGGGTGGACCTGGTGGCCGCGGCCGCCTCCGTGATCGCCGTGCTCGTCTACGCGGCCGTCAACCACCCGCACCTCGCGCTGAGCGACCGGCTCGCGGTCCGCGAGTTCACCTACTGGGACGTGGTCTCCGCGTTCGCCATCACGGCGCTGGCGGTGGCCGTGACGTGGTGGGCGCGCCGCCGCCTGCCCCGCGAGTCGACGCGCGTGATGATGGCGGGCGCCGTCGTGGCCCTGGCGGCCTTCTCGGTGATGGTGGTCGCGGCGGGCGTCGTGATCGGTGACCTCACCGGGGTGGCGCGGAACGGGTTCCTCGCCGCACACCTGGTGGTGACGGTGCTGTGGATCTGCTGCGCGGCCTGGCTCGTCCTCACCGCGAACCCGCGAATCGCCGACGCGCATCGACTCGGATTCGTCCTGGGCTCCCTCGCGCTGGCGAAGCTGCTCCTGCTCGACCTGGCCACCCTGCCGGGACTGTTCCGTGTGCTGTCGTTCATCGCCGTCGGCGCGGTGATGCTCGCGGTGGCCGTCCGCTACCGCAGGGAGACCGAGCCGTCGGGCAGCGGATCGCCGACGTAGACGCGGAACGCGCGCGGCTGGGCGCCGGACATCAGTACCTCGACCTCCGGATGGTCGACCTCGTCCGGATCGTCAGACGGCAGGCTCCACACCACCTCACCGGCGTCGGTCAACTCGCGCAGCGCCAGGCGCGTGGCCCGGACCCACGTCACGTGGCGCAGGGCGGGCTCGTCACGCAGGACGTGGTCGGCCAGGCCCTCACGGTCGCGCAGGTCGACCATGAGGCGCTCACCGTCCGGGGCCTCGTAGGAGGTGCAGACGTGGTCGACCAGGACGGACAACGGCCACGACGGCCCGGAACCGAGCAGATCGATGATGATCATGCGCGCATCGCCGACCTGACAGGCCGTCGGTGTGGTGAGGACCTGGAGCCGGTCGGCGACGTCCTCGGTGATCTCGATGAGCTGAACGGTCATGATGAACCCCTGTCGGACAGAGACGGTCGACAAGAGGGATCGCGGCGCGGCCCCGAACCGTCCCGACTGTGACGTAGATCATATCGCAGACCCGTGCGGGGCGGGTCTCGGCGGGATGACGATCTCGCCGAGCCGTCCGGCCGGACCGCCGCCGAGGAGCCGACGGACTGGTTAGTGTCGGGCATGTGACCACCTCACAGACCGGACGTGCAGGCTCCCCGGGCGGGCAGGACGACGCCTTCTCGCTGTCCTACGACGGGTTCGACCCCGGTGAGGAGGGCCTGCGCGAGACCCTCACCTCGACCGGCAACGGGTACATGTCCACCCGCGGCGCCGCCGAATGGGAGGAGAACGACGGGGTCCACTACCCGGGCACCTACGTGCACGGCCTCTACAACCGCGCGACCACCATGCTCGGCGGCGTGCCGGTGCACAACGAGGACCTGGTCAACCTCCCCAACTGGCTGCCGCTCAAGCTGCGCATCGGTGGTGCCGAGGTACTACGGCTCTCGGAGGTGCAGATCCTCGAGTACCGCCACCGGGTGGACCTGCGCTCGGCGCTGATGACCCGCCAGATCCGCTTCCGTGACCGGGAGGGACGGGAGACCGAGCTGGTGAGCCGACGGTTCGCGTCGATGGCCAGCATGCACCACGCCTACCTCGAGTGGACGATCACGCCGCTGAACTGGTCCGGCCAGGCGGAGATCGTGAGCGCGCTCGACGGGCGCGTCACCAACGACGGGGTGCCCCGCTACCGGCAACTCGAGAGCGATCACCTCCGGCCGGGCAGCACGGTGTTCCCGCAGCCCGAGGTGATGGCACTCAAGGTGCGCACCCGGCAGTCCGAGGTGAACGTCGGCGTCGCGGCACGCACCCTCGTCTCGACCGGCGGCCGGGAACGCGAGGTGCCCCGCTCCGACTTCCGGACGGCGGACTACATCCAGCAGACCCTCCACGTGGAACTGGAGCGCGACGTCCCCACGACGATCGAGAAATCGGTCGCCCTGTTCACCTCCCGTGACCCGGCCACCGGGGACACGCTCCTGCGCGCGTCCCGGTCGGCCGCCCGGTCGCGACCGTTCGACGCGGCGTACGCGCACCACCGCGAGTCGTGGGAGCGGCTGTGGCAGGCGTGTGACCTGCACGTATTCGGCGACGACGAGGCCCAGCACCTGCTGCGGGTGCACATCAGCCACATCCTGCAGACGTGCTCGCACAACACCTCCGACCTCGACGCCGGTGTGCCCGCCCGCGGGATCAACGGGGAGGCCTACCGGGGCCACGTGTTCTGGGACGAGCTGTTCGTCTTCCCGTTCCTGACCTTCCGGCTCCCGGCCGTGACCCGCAGCCTGCTCATGTACCGCTACCGGAGGCAGTCCGAGGCGCGGGTGGCGGCGGCGTCGGCCGGGTACGAGGGGTTCATGTTCCCGTGGCAGAGCGGATCCCTCGGCACGGAACAGACCCAGGAACTCCACCTCAACCCGATGTCCGGGCGGTGGGACATCGACCTGTCGCACAACCAACGCCACGTCAGCGCGGCGATCTTCTACAACGTCTGGCAGTACGTCACCCTCACCGAGGACACGATGTTCCTCGAGTTCCGGGGCGCGGAGATGATGCTCGGCATCGCGCGGTTCTGGTCATCCATCGCGCACTACTCACCCGAGCGGCAGCGCTACGAGATCCACGGCGTGATGGGGCCCGACGAGTACCACGAGAAGTACCCGGGCGCGTCCGAGGGCGGAGTGCGCAACAACGCCTACACCAACGTCTTCGTGGCGTGGATCTGCGACATCGCCGCCCACCTGCTCGACCTGCTGCCGACGCCCCAGGCGGGTGCCGTCCGCGCCCGGCTCGAACTGCGCGACGAGGAGATCGCCCGGTGGAAGGACATGAGCCACAAGATGTTCGTCCCGTTCCAGGACGGGATCATCAGCCAGTTCGAGGGCTACGAGGAGCTGGAGGAGCTGGACTGGGAGGGATACCGGGCCAGGTACGGCAACATCCAGCGGCTCGACCGGATCCTCAAGGCCGAGGGCGACACCCCGGACCGGTACAAGCTGGCCAAGCAGGCCGACGCCGTGATGCTGTTCTTCCTGTTCAGTGACGACGAGCTGCGACGGGTGTTCGGGCGTCTCGGGTACGAGTTCCCCGACGACGCCGCGCGGCGCACCATCGAGTACTACGACCGCCGCACCTCCCACGGGTCGACCCTGTCGTACATCACCCACGCGGGCGTCCTCGCACGCTTCGACCCGGACAGTTCCTGGGAGCGGTTCAAGGTCGCGCTGCGCAGCGACGTGCACGACATCCAGGGTGGGACGACCCGCGAGGGTATCCACATGGGGGTCATGTCCGGCACGGTCGACCTCGTGCAGCGCTTCTACGCCGGCATGCGGGTCGAGGGCGGGATGCTGCAGTTCGACCCGAATCTGCCCGGCGGCATCGACGGGGTCTCGTTCAACATGACCTACCTGCGCTCGCCGCTCACGGTGACGGTGATGCGGGACGAGGTGGTGATCCGTCACCGCGACGGAGTGATCGACGAGACCCCGGTGTGCGTGTGCGTTCGGGGGGAGCAGCGGATGGTCGAGGTGGGCGGCGAGGAGCGGTTCAGCCTGGAGTGACGCCGGGGTCGGCGCGGCGTGCCGCCGCGTGGGCGTGTCGACGTACGGCCCGTGCCCTGCGCCGCTCCTCGCGGCGCTGGTGGTCGTGCACCACCTCCGCCTCGTGGTCGTACGGGCTGCCGCGGAACCGTCGCAGTGCGTAGACGAGTAGCGCCAGCCCGACGAGGCCCGAGAAGATGAGGGTGCCGCCGGTGCCCCAGCCGCCGATGAGCCAGAGGTCGGCCGACAGCGGCCACCAGGTCGGCACCGTCGAGCCGATCCCCCAGAAGATCCCCAGGCCGATCAGCCAGGCCGCGCCGAGTAGTGACCCCGCGATCTTGGGCCACGACTGGACCCCGCGGGAGGCGCCCTCCATGGCGACGCGCTTGATCGACAGGAGGCGCCGGTCGAACCACTCGTACTGCCGTGAGAGCACCACCGTCCCGGCGAACAGCATGAGGAGCCCGGGACCCGGGAGGAACAGTGCGGCGATGCCGAGAACGATGAGCGTCCACCCGATGATCTCGAGCGCGAGGCGTCTCACCGCCACGTAGCCGAGTCTCTTCACCGGACCATGGTTACAGAGTCCGCGCCTCCGATGCAGGCGATCCCCCCGCGTCCCGGGCCCGAACAGCGGAGGCGCCCCACGGCTCAGGCCACACTGGTCCCGAGCAGCAGGCCGATCCCGTAGGTCACCGTCATGGCCGCGACGCCCCCGATCACGAGCCGGCGCACGGCCGGGCGGGGATCCGCGTCCCCGAGTCGGGCGGAGACGTACCCGGCGAGGATCAACCCCACCACCGTGAGGACGCCGATCAACGGAACCCTCAGCGTGGCCGGGGCGAGGACGGCGAGCAGGGGGATGACGGCACCGAGCGCGAAGGAGATCGCGGACGAGATCGAGGCGCTGACCGGGTTGGTCAACGACTCGGCGTCGATGCCCAGTTCCGCATCGAGGTGGGCCGCCAGGGGATCGTCGGCGTGCAGCTCCTCCGCCACCCGCCGGGCGGTCTCCTCGCTGAGCCCCTTGGCCGTGTACAGGCCCACGAGCTCGTCGAACTCCGCTTCGGGTGCCTCCTCGAGCTCGCGGGTCTCCTTCTCGATGAGCGCCTTCTCGGTGTCGCGTTGCGTGCTCACGGACACGTACTCGCCGATGGCCATCGAGCTCGCGCCCGCGACCAACCCCGCCATGCCGGCGACGAGGATCGCCGGGCGATCCGTGGTGGCGGCGGCGACGCCCAGGACGAGGCCCGCGGTCGAGAGCAGCCCGTCATTGGCACCCAGGACCGCGGCACGCAGCCAGTTGAGTTTGCCGCCGACCGATGAATCGTGGGGTTCCACCGTGCTGTGTGGTGCCGGACCGGGGACGCTCATGCCCCTACGGTAGGACTCCCCGGAGTCGCCGACAAGCCTCGAAAGGCTATCCTTACCAGCGTTTTTTTCTACAGCGCTGGACGGGCCGCCGGCTCAGGCGGGGACCGCGGAGCGGAACTCCCGGGCGGCGCGGGCGCCGGCGTCGAGGTCGACCTCGGGCCAGCCGTCGGGGGCGTGGAGCACCGCGCCGAGCTCGACGGCGGTGAGGGCGGACCCGGCGTTGAGCAGTGCCTCCACGGCATCGGGGTCGGGGGCGTCGAGCAGGGTGTCGTCGGCCAGTTCGTCGACGATGTCGCGCAGGGCGGCCCGCGTCACCGGGAACAGTTCGGGGTCGAAGCCGTCGTCGGCGGGTTGATCCAGTCGCCACCACCGTGACCCGTCCCACCCGTACAGGAAGCCCAGGCACGCGTCGTGGGTGCGGGCGTGTTCGACGCCGCGGCGCCACCAGCCGGGGGCGTCGCCCACCAGGTCGGTGCCGGCCTCGCCGGCATTGCCGCTGCCCTCGGTGAGCGAGAACTCGTGGTGCCAGCCGGCGAGGAGTGCGCGCCCGGGCCCCGGTCGCAGCAACGCCATCCACATCCCCTCGTCCACCGACCAGTGCAGGGCGCCGGTGGCGGGCGCGTGGTGGTCGAGGCCCACCGCCGCGCGGACGGCGGCGTCCACGGCGAGGAGGGAGGCGATGTCGTCGGGCGTCGAGTCCAGGTCCACGGGGAGCACGGCCATGTGGTCCACGCTAGACCTGATCGACGACGACGAGGTGGCGATACCGGTGAACGTCCGGCTACCCGCGGGTGACGCAGGGGTGCGCGGGCGGGCGCCGGGCATCACCGATCCCGCTGCGGCGGGGGCGTGCCGACTCGTACGGTGAGCGCATGCGCAGCGAGGCGACACACGATCACGCGGGCCCCGGCCCGGCACACGGTCACGCGGGCCCCGGCCCGACCACGCAGGCCGGGATCGGGCGGGACGGGCTCCCGCCCGGCCCCCGGCTCCCGCGGATCCTGCAGGCGGTGCTGGCCCTGTCGGCTCCCGCCGTCGTCTTCCCGGCGGCGGCCCGGCGCTACGGGGTGCCGTTCACGCTCGATCTCATGCCCGCCGGGCGCAAGGTCGTCGCAGTGTCCGAGCCCGCGCAGATCAAGGACGTGTTCGCCGGCTCGCCGTCGGTCTTCCACGCCGGCAAGGGCAACGACCTGCTCCGTCCCCTCCTCGGCGAGCACTCCCTCCTCCTCCAGGACGGCGACGAGCACGCGCGCGCCCGGCGGCTGCTCGCGCCGGCGTTCGGGCGGCGCGAGATCGACGGCTACCGCACGCTCGTCGAGGAGGTCACCCGCGAACAGCTGGACCACTGGCCGCGGTCGGGTCGCGTCCGCGCGCACGTGTTGCTCAACCAGCTGACGCTCGAGGTGATCCTGCGGGTGGTCTTCGGGGTGACGGACTCGGCGCGCCTGGACCGCATGCGGCCGATCGTCGCCCGGGCGGTCGACGCCGGTCCGGTGGTGATGATCGGCCTGGGGATCCCGGCGCTGCGCAGGTTCCGGCCGTGGAGCCGGGAGGTGCGCGACCTGGAGACCATCCACGAGTTCCTCGGCGAGGAGATCTCCGCGGCCCGCCTCGACCCGGGATTGTCCGAGCGGCGGGACCTCCTGGCGTTGCTGGTCCGCGCCTCGGCGGCCGACGCGCAGGGACTGTCGGACCAGGAGCTGCGCGACCAGCTCATGACCCTCGTGGCGGCCGGGCACGAGACCACGGCCACGGCGATGGCGTGGTCGATGCTGGAACTGGCCCGCCACCCGGACGTCCAGGACCGGTGTGTGGCCGAGATCGCCGAGGGCGGGTCGGAGTACCTCGACGCCGTGCTCAAGGAGGTCCTTCGGTTGCATCCGGTGGTGCCGATGGTGATGCGGGAGCTGCAGGAGCCGGCCACCGTCGGCGGGCGGACCTACCCGCGGGGAGTGACGATCTCGCCGTCGATCGTCCTGGCCCACCGCTCCGCGGCCACCTACGCCGGACCCCGTGACTTCGACCCGGGGAGGTTCCTCGGCGAGGTGCCCACGCCCACCGAGTGGCTGCCGTTCGGCGGCGGCGCGCGCCGCTGCATCGGGGCATCGTTCGCGATGATGGAGGGCCAGGTCATCCTGCGGCAGTTGCTGGAGCGGTATCGCCTGGAGTCGGTGGGCAGCGGTCGCGAGTGGCCGCGGTCCCGCAACGTCACCCTGTACCCGTGGCGCCGTGCGCGGGTGGACCTGCGGCGACGCTGAGCCCGGCGTACGGGCCGGCGGCGCCCGCCGCCGTCCCGGGCCCTCAGTTCCTCCTCAGGGCCGTCCGGGGGCCGGATCCGCCTGTGTGACGGGTGGTGGGCAGGAGGTTAACGGGACTCAGATGTGCGTTTTGGTGGAGATTTTCCTACCGTGGAGGCTGTGAACGCTTCTGAGACGTCCTCGCCGCAGACCGAAGCGCACCGCGCCTCGGTCACCCGTATGTACACGTGGATATCCGAGAACGGCAGGCTGATCGAGCAGGTCAGGGTCGTCCCCAAGGGTGATTCCAGCCGCGCTCGCGGTCGGATCGTCGCCGCCGCCAGCCCGGACAACTCCGCCTTCACCGTGGAGTACGAGGCTCAACTCGGCGCCGACACGACCCTGCGCCGGGTGTGGCTGACCCTCACCACGGAGGAACACGAGCGCACGATCGGCCTGGTCTGCGACGACGAGGGGGCCTGGCTGCTCGAGGATTCCTCCGGCACCCGCTCCCGCGTGGGCGGCGACGGCGTGGTGGACGTGGACATCACCTACAGCGTGTTCTTCGCCAGCGTCATGATCCGTCGCCTGGGCTTGCACGCGCAGCCGGGTTCCGAGGATGTGCGGGTGTTGTCGGTGGATTCCATGACGCTCGACGTCACCGAGGACACGGTCACGCTCTCCAGCGACGACGAGCAGGTCCACGGCATCACCGCCACCGCGTCGACCAGCGCGACGGTCGACCCCGACGGCGTGATCATCGACGTGCCGGGGCTCAGCCGAAGGGCCTGAACGGCCAGCCGAAGGGCCTGAACGGCCAGCCGAAGGGCCTGAACGGCCAGCCGAGGGGCCTCTACGGCCTGTCGGCGAGCCGGACCTCCCTGCCCAAGGCGCCCGCCTCGCGGAGCGCCTCGAGCCACCCGGCCGCCCCCGGCGTGACCTCCGCCGGTCGGAGATCCCCGCCGGTGCGATCGGCCTGCGCGTCCTCATAGGCACGCCGCGCGCGGTGGCCGTCGTCGACGAGCGGCCCCAGCGTTCCCCGCTCGGCCAGCGCCGCCCGCGCGGCCCCGAGGTCGGCGAGGCACTCGTCCAGCACGTCCAGCAGCGCGTCCCGGTTGGGTTCGCAGATCGCGCGCACCAGATCGGGCGCGGTCCCGGCGACGCGCGTGCCGTCGCGGAACGACCCCGCCGCCAACGAGAGCGCGAGGTCGCCGCCCCGGCCGCCCGCCAGCGCGAGCGCCTCGGCCAGCACGTGCCCCAGGTGGGAGATCCGGGCGACGGCCGCGTCGTGGTCGGCGGAGGTCGCCGCGACCACCCGTGCGCCGCTGTCCAGCGCGAGTCGCGCCACCCGTCCCCAGGTGTCGGGGTCGGCGTCGTCGTCGGCCGCGATGAGCCACGTGGCGCCGCGGAACAGGTCGGGGTCGCCTGCGTCCCAGCCGGAGTGGGCGGTGCCGGCCATGGGGTGCCCGCCGACGAACCGCGCCCCCAGTCCGTGACGTCGTACCGCCTCCAGGACGGGGCCCTTGACGCTGATCACGTCGGTGAGGGCGGCCGTGGGTGCGTGCTTGGCCACCGCGCCCAGGACCGACTCGAGGGCGGGGAGGGGGACGCCGACGACGACGAGGGCATCCGCCTCCGCGGCCCGGCGGAGTGTGGTGGGCAGATCCGTGGTGACGTCGAAACCGGCGGCGGTGGCGGCCTCGGCGCCGGCGGGGGAGCGGTTCCAGCCGAAGGTCCGATCGGGGCCGAGGGCCCGCAGGAGTGAGCCGCCGATCAGGCCGACCCCGAGCACGCACACGTCCGCCGTCACCGTCACCTGACAAGGTTCTCACAGCAGACTACGGTTGAGCCCATGCCCAGCAGCTCCGACCGACTCTCCCGCGACTCCGACGACGACTCGGTCACCGGCATCGCACTCGGGGTGGTCCAGGACGGCGGTTCCTGGCAGGTCACCCGTCTGGACGACGCCGCCCTCACCAGTCTCGACGACGCCGCCCGGCAGGTCCGGTCGCTGCGCGCGGAGGGGCCGTCGTTCGGGTTGGTCGACGTGGACCACGAGTTCTTCGTGATCCTGCGCCCGGGCCCGTCCGGGATGCGACTCATGCTCTCGGACGCGACCGCGTCGCTGGACTACGACCTCGCCGCGGATGTGCTCGACGAGCTCAACGTGGACGTGCCCGACATGACCGACGAGGAGCTCGAGCAGACCGACCCGTGGGGCGAGGGCGACATGGCGATCCTCGACGACATGGGCCTGCCCGCCGGGGTGTTGGAGATCATCGTCTCCGAGACCGACCTGTACGCCGACGAACAGCTGCAGTCGGTGGCCGAGCGGATGGGCTTCGGCGACGAGTTCGAGCGGCACCAGCCCGACTCGTGAGCCACGGGTCGTGACGGCGCCGTGTCCGTGACCGCGGTGTGTCCGTGAACCCGCCCGGATCGGCGCACCCCGAACACCGGGGCTCTGCGCGGGTGGCCGACGAGATGCTGGTGAGGCGCGCCCTGGCCGTGGCGGGCGGTGCCCCGGCCGAGGACGTGCCCGTCGGCGCGCTGGTGCTGGGCCCCGACGGTCGGGAGTTGGCCGCCGCCACCAATCGGCGTGAGGCCGACGGTGACCCGTTCGCGCACGCCGAGGTGATCGCGCTCCGCGAGGCAGCGCGGGTCCTGGGCGACGGTTGGCGGCTGGAGGACTGCACTCTCGTGGTGACCCTGGAGCCCTGCACGATGTGCGCGGGGGCGGCGGTCGCGGCGCGGGTCGGCCGCATCGTCTTCGGCGCCTGGGAGCCGCGCACCGGGGCGTGCGGGTCGCTGTGGGACGTCGTCCGCGACCGGCGTCTGGTGCACCGTCCAGAGGTGCGGGGTGGTGTGCTCGAGGACGAGTGCGCCGCTGTCCTGGAGGACTTCTTCCGCGCTCGTCGGTGAGGGTGGCCGTGACCGGGGCCGCGTCGGGGCGCACGGCGGTGACCCGATCGTGACCCGCTCGCGGTGGAGGCCGGTCCGGCATCTCCGTACGGTGGGTCGTGAGAGGTGCCGGACCCCGGCGCCGCGATCGAGAGGAGCACCACATGGGAGTGGGAGACAAGTTCTCGAACAAGGCCGAGGAGCTGGGCGGCCGCGCCAAGGAGTCGGCCGGCGCCGCGACGGGAGACCGTGACCTGCAGGCCGAGGGCCAGGCGGACCAGGGTTCGGCCAACGTCAAGCAGGGCGCCGAGAAGCTCAAGGACAAGGCCAACGAGGCCGCGAGCAAGCTCACCGGCAACGACAAGTGAGTTGCAGCAGCTGACTCCTCGCCTCTGGCCTGGCGATTTTCGTCTGGGGCCACCGGTGAAGTAGCCTAATCGGCGGTGGCGTGTCCGAGCGGCCGAAGGTGCAGCACTCGAAATGCTGTGTTGGGTAACCCCCAACCGTGGGTTCAAATCCCACCGCCACCGCCACGGGGAGAGCCCCGGATCTCGAGAGAGGTCCGGGGCTCTCGTCATTCCGCTCCCGCGCCTGTCCGTGCCGACTGCAGCCGCTCCCGCGCCTGGCGTCTCGCTCGAGCGCCTGTCCGTGCCGGCTGCAGCCGCCCCTGACGATGGCGTCTCGCCTGCCCCGCGGTGGGTGCGAGACGCCATGGCGACGGGCGGCTGTGTGTGGGGCAGGTGCGAGACGCCATGGCGACGGGCGGCTGTGTGTGGGGAAGGTGCGAGACGCCATGGCGACGGGCGGCTGTGGGTGGGGCAGGCGAGCCCCGCTTTCAGACGTGGTCGGAGGAATCCTCGACGAAGTTCGGCAGCGTCACGACCGCGTTCAGCGTCGACAGCGCCGACTCGATCACCGCCTCCTGTGGCAACCCCGACTCCTCGCCGAGCAGTGCCAACTCTTCGACGCCGGCCAGCCACGCCCGCGTGAGAGCGAGTGCCAGGGGGTCCGGTTCGTGTACCCCGAGGCTGTCGAGGATCCGCAGGCTGATCGTGCGGTGCATGCCGTCGACGACCTTCTCCAGCACCGGATCCACCGCGCGGCCCGAACGCAGGACCGCCACGTAGTTGTCGCGACGCCGCTGGATGTAGCGCACCAGTGCCGTGATGATCGCGCGTGTGCTGTCCTCGGCGTGCGCGCCCACCGGGATCTCGGTCAGCGACAGCACGTGGTCGGCCGCCGCCCGCACGACCGCCGTGAGGTAATCCAGCTTGGTGGGGAAGTAATGGAAGAGCAGGCTGCGGGACACCCCGGCCCGCTCGGCCACGTCGTCCAGCGACAGGGCGTGGAAAGGCACGGTCTCCAGCAAACGGATCCCCAACACGATCAGCTGTGATCGGCGTTCGTGCTTGGAGAGCCTACGGCCACCTGATGTGGTCATCGCCCCACCTCGTCGTCGTACTCCTCGGGCGCGCACGTCGCGCCCCCCGACGCCGACGACTACGCCCCCCGTGCCGACGTACCTCTCCATCTTAGGGTCACGTCCGCAATCCGCGACCGCCATGCCACGATGGAGTGATGCCGGACAACGACACGCCCACCACCCGCGCGACCACCTTCGACGTGGGCGAGCGGATGGTCCTCGACGGGACGGCCGGCGGGCGGACGGGCGTCATCCACACCCCGCACGGCGACATCGCCACCCCGGCGTTCATCCCCGTCGGCACCAAGGCCACCGTCAAGACGCTGACCCCCGAGCAGGTCCGCTCCACCGGCGCCCAGGCGGTCCTGGCCAACGCGTACCACCTGTACCTGCAGCCAGGCCACGAGGTCATCGACGCCGCCGGCGGGCTGGGGGAGTTCATGCGCTGGCCCGGGCCCACCTACACCGACTCCGGCGGCTTCCAGGTGATGAGCCTCGGGGTGGGGTTCAAGAAGGTCATCGAGATGTCGGCCGGTGCCAAGCCCGACGACAAGGCCACCAACAAGGGGCAGGGGCGGCTGGCGAAGGTCGACGAGGACGGTGTCACCTTCACCTCGCACCTCGACGGCTCGCGGCACCGCTTCTCGCCCGAGGTGTCCATGCGGATCCAGCACTCGCTGGGCGCCGACATCCTGTTCGCGTTCGACGAGCTCACCACGCTGATGAACACGCGGAAGTACCAGGAGAGTTCGGTGGAGCGGACCCGGCGGTGGGCGCAGCGCTGCCTCGACGAGCACGAGCGGCTGTCGCAGGAGCGGGGGCACCGGCCGGGGCAGTCACTGTGGGGCGTGATCCAGGGTGCACAGTTCGAGGACCTGCGGCGACAGGCCGTGCGCGGGCTCGTGGAGATGAGCGAGCGCGCCGAGGCGGAGGGGCGGCGCGGGTTCGGCGGCTACGGGATCGGCGGCGCGCTGGAGAAGGAGAACCTCGGAACGATCGTCGGCTGGTGCACCGAGGAACTGCCCGAGGACCGGCCGCGGCACCTGCTGGGGATCAGCGAGCCCGACGACATCTTCACCGCCGTGGAAAACGGTGCCGACACCTTCGACTGCGTCGCGCCCACCCGGCTGGCCCGCCACGGTGGGATCTACACGCTCGACGGGCGGGTCAACATCACCCGCGCCCAGTTCCGCCACGACCACACCCCGCTCGACCCCGAGGGGCCGTCCGAGGTGTCGCGCGAGTACAGCCGCGCCTACCTGCATCACCTGTTCAAGGCCAAGGAGTTCCTCGGCTCCACCCTGCTCACCCTGCACAACCTCGCCTTTGTGGTGCGGCTGGTCGACGAGGTGCGCGCGGCGATGGCGGCCGGGCCCGACGAGTACGTCGCCTACAAGGAACAGTTCCTGGGGCGGTACTACTCGGGACGCTGATCCCTGGCCGCCGTGGCCGCGCGGCCAGGGCGCCCGGCCGCCCGTATCCGTCGGCGGGATCAGCTAGTTGATCTCGTAGGTCACGGAGACGGACACAGTGAGGTCCTGGCTACCGGCCTCGATCGGCGTCGAAGCTGCGCCGTCTGCCAACGACCTCGAGACCGGAAACGGAGTCGCTCCGGTCTCCGGTACCTCGGTGATCGACTGCACCGCCCCCAACTCCGCCCCGGCCGCCTCGGCGATCTGTTGGGCCTGTTCTTCAGCTCGCGTGACCGCCTGCGCCCGGGCCTGGGCCCTGAGGTCGCTGTCGTCGTCGATGGAGAACGTCAACTGCTGAACCCGGATCGCGTCGCCGGCGGCGCCCGCCGCTGCATCGATGAGATCGCCACTCCTGTCGACGTCGCGCAAGGTCGCCGTCACCTGGTTCGTGACGATGTATCCGTCGATGCTGCCGCTGGGCAGGAAATTGGGCTGCACCGACAGGTTCTTGGTGGCGATGTCCTCCTCTTCGACGCCCTGGGCCTTGATGGTCTCGATAAGGGATCGGGCGCGTTCCGCGTTGTCGGTCAGCGCTGTGCTGGCGTCAGATGCCCGGGTCTCGACGCCGAGCACGATGGTGACGGTATCGGGAGAACCGGTGACGATGCCGGTTCCCTGCGTGCTGATGACCCGCGGATCCTCACTCTGACCCGAGCAACCCGCCAGGAGCAGTGCGGCGGTGAGGAGTGCGAGTGCGGCGGGTACGCGGGGTGAGGCCATACGTCACTATGACGCAGGAACCTACATAGGCGGGCCTACACGTCGGTCTTGGTCGACCAGCGGATGAGCTCCGCACGACCGAGGCGACTCGTAGGTGTCGGTGCTGCGTGCGACGCTGCGCGCATGACGAACCAGACCAGAAACGATCACCCCCACGACGACCTCGAGAGGCGCTCGCCGTTGGGCGTCCTCCTGCACAGTCCGGTACGCGATAGCTCAGAAAAGAGTGAGACGTGGCAAACCGCCGCGTTCAACCTCGCGGAGAAGGCGCTACGAAAGGCGCTGGCCGGGGATGACGCCGCGGTTCGGCGACTGATCAGCAGAATGGCGGATCTGGAGTTCGACGAGCTCATGGTTAGGTGGCCACAGCTGGTGGCCGCCGACCAGATTCTCTCCGGGGTGCTCGAGCAAGGTGTAGAAGAGTTCGAGGAGGAGAAGGATCTGTACGAGGCGGCGTACTTCGACGAAGACGACGAACTGATCGCCGAACTAGAGGAGGAGGAGCCCCGGGTCTCCGTGGCGACTGGGATCTACAGAGCCGCGTACGGGGCGGACCCAGTGGCATTCGCGACGCTCCGGGCATCGATCCTCGACGTGCTCTCCGACCCGTGGAGACAGCGACGCGGCGGAGTCCACAACGACCGGTTACAACGGGTGGCTGACAGGTTGCCGGAGGGGGCCAGAGCTCGGGACCTGCCCCGAGAACGCATCGAGAACGAACTCGCGGGCGTGATCCGGGCTCACCTGGTCCTGGCAGCACGCATGGTCGAGGAGTTTCGCGCGCCGTTGAACTCGACCTATGACTCGAAGTAGAGCGGGTAGTGCAGCGAGCAGCCCGGGTTGAACGCCGTGCCGCAGGCCGGGCAGGCGTCGACGGCCTGGTACTCGGCGATGGTCAGCGTGCTCCAACATGCGCCGCAGAGCAGGGCATCGGTGTCGAACTCGTCCCGCGGCCACACCGACAGCGCATGGTCGGTGGCGTCGGCGTGGCAGCGGAAACAGGGATAGAACTCGCCGCAACAGTGGAAGCGGATCGCGATGACGTCCAACGGGCCGTGGTAGTGGACGCACCTGGTCTGGTCGTCGACCGTCGCGCCGAGCACCGTCACCGCGGCGGGTCGTTCGACATCGCGCCCGTCGTCTGCGTCCCGGTCAGCGGAGGTCATACCGCCGAGTGTGACAGGGCGGAACCCGACAGGGCGGCCTGATAGCTGGGCTCGCGCTTCTTGATCCACGCGATCACCACGTAGGTCACCGGCAGCAGGACCGCCTCGACGAGGGTCTTCCAGACGAAACCGATGACGACGTAGTTCCAGTAGTCGCCCGAGCCGAGCACCATGCCCAGCGCCGGGGCCGCGATCGTGCAGAACACCAGCGTGTCGGCGAGCTGGCCGACCACGGTCGACCCCAGGAGCCGCGCCCACAGGCTCCGCTCACCGGTGCGGCGCTTCATCCACACCAGGACGTAGGAGTTGAGCAGCTCGCCGACGACGTACCCGGCCAGGCCGGCGAGGAAGAACTGCGGGATGACCCCCGCGACGGCCTCGAACGCGTCCTGGTTCTCGTAGAAGTCGGCCGGCGGCAACTGCACGGTCAGGCTGAAGCTCAACGCGGCCAGCGCCAGCACGGCGAAACCGGAGAGCACGACGCGGCGCATCGCCTTGAAGCCGTACACCTCACTGATCACGTCGCCGAGCACGTAGGCCAGCGGGAAGAGCAGGAAGGCGCCGTCGGTGACGAGCCCGTCCATCGAGAGGAACCCGAGTTCGAAGCTCAGGTCGGGGAAGAGGAGGACGCCCTTGGTCCCGGTGACGTTGCTGATGAGCATCACGCCGACGAACAGGGCGATGAGATAGCCGTAGTACGGGCTGGCGACGGTGGCGAATACGGCGCGGCCGGGGAGACCGGCGGAGGCGGCGGACGCGGTAGAAGGGGTACTGGGCGCCGGCTCGGGAGTGTTCCCGTCCGGCCGCCCAGTCCCCAGCTGGTCGGGATTCTGCGAGGAAGTGGTCACGAACGACGATTATCCGCGCCGCCCGCCGCGATGCCGAATCCCTGCCTGTCGAATAGGTCGCGTCGCGCCGCGTCACCGTTGATCGACAAGTCGCTTCCGCACGCGTTGTGCGAGTAGGTCTGCGCGGAACGCTCTTTTCGATGAGGCGGGAGGGCCGGGCTGGGCGCGCGTCGGCCGATCAGGCCACCACCCAGGGGCCGGCCCGCAAGGACTCGGTGGTCACCACTCCATGCAGCGCCTCGATCGAGTCCGCGCCCTCCGGCCCACCGAGGGAGGCCACGATACTGGCGACCGCGGCCCTCGTCGTCGTCCCCTCCTGCGCCAGATCGGCCAGGGTCACCGCGCCGTCCCGCTTGGCCAGACGCTCACCGGCGGCGTTGACCGCGAGCGGCACGTGCACGTACTCCGGGTGCGGCAGCCCCAGCAGGTCGGCCAGATGGGCCTGGCGGGGAGTGGAGGAGAGCAGGTCCTCGCCGCGCACGACCTGGTCGACGCCCTGCTCGGCATCATCGACGACGACGGCGAGGTTGTACGCCCAAACGCCGTCACCGCGGCGCAGGACGACGTCGTCGACGACACCCGTGTACGGCCCGTGGACGCCGTCGGTGATCGTCAGCTCGTCGACCGTCGCGCGCAGTCGCAGCGCAGGCACCCGCCCCGGGCCGAGTGCCTCCCGGCGACGCTCCCGTTCCGCCTCCGACAGGTCACGGCACGTGCCGGGGTACGACCCGGGCGGGGAGTGCGGTGCGCGCGGGGCCTCGGCGATCTCGCGGCGCGAGCAGTAGCACTCGTAGACCAGGCCCTGGTCGGACAGCTGGTTCGCCGCCGCGGCGTAGGCGTGCGACCGCTCGGACTCCCACATGATCTCGCCGTCCCAGTCGAGGCCGATCGCCGCCAGATCCGCCAGCTGACGCTCGGCCACCCCGGGGCGCGCTCGGGCGGCGTCGAGATCGTCTACGCGCATCCGGAACGCCCGGCCCGAATCGCGGGCCAGCACCCACGCCGCCACCGCCGTGCGCAGATTGCCCAGGTGCAGGTCGCCCGACGGGCTGGGCGCGTACCGGCCGGCGCCGGGGGGCAGAGGACTGGCGGGGGCTTCCACGCTGAACAGAGTAGGCCGCGCGACCGGGAAGGGCCGACGTGGCGGGAAGTGCCGGGCGCGGCTGGGATTCCCCGGGCCCCGGCGAGAAGCAGCGGGCGCGGCGATGAGTTCCCGCGCCCCGGCGGGAGTGCCGGGTGCGCTGCGAGGTGCCAGACTGGACAGCATGAGCCCCGCCGCCGACAACGCCCGCCCCGCCGCCGACGACAACACCCGCCTGACCGAGGAGCAGATCGCCGAAGGTCTCGCCGACCTGCCCGGCTGGGCCTTCTCGGAGGGGTCGCTGACCTACACGGCCGTGTGCGAGACCCCGCAGGCCGCGATCAACCTCGTCGCCGCGATCGGGCAGGCCGCCAATTCGCAGGACCACCACCCCGACTTGCTGTGGAGCTACGACGAGGTCACCCTCGATCTCCGCAGCCACGACGTCGACGGGGTGACCCAGCGCGACCTCCGACTGGCTCGGTCGGTCTCCGCGCTGTCCGGGGAGTTCGACGCCACCCCGCTGGGCCTGGGGGAGTAGGGGGCGCGGCGGGATCCGGGGGCGCGGCGGGCGGCAGGCAGTGGGCGGCAGTCGTCGAGAAGAGTGTTTCGTACACTGCTACTCGACCGATGCGGGTGAAAGACTCTTGTCGACGCGGTGACTGATGGCCGGTTGGCTGTCTACCCGCGAACTCCGCCAACTCGGACTCCTACCCCGCGAACGCGGCCGCCGCGGTGGCCAGGTCGAGCAGCGGCTGGGGCACGATCCCCAGGAGGATCGTCACCACTACCGCGACGCCGACGACCGCGTACGTGACGGGCCTCCGCGCGAACGCCACCTCACCGGACCCCGCAGAGCCCGACCCCGCAGAGCCCGACCCTGCAGAGCCCGACCCTGCGGAGTCGTCGCCCGCATCGCGGAAGAACATCACCACGATCACGCGGACGTAGAACGAGGCCGCGATCGCGCTCGTGAGCACGCCGACCACCACGAGGCTCACCGCGCCACCGGCCACGGCTGCGGAGAACACGGCGAACTTGGCGATGAACCCGCTGGTCAGCGGGATGCCCGCGAGTGCGAGTAACAGCAGTGCGAACGCGCCCGACACCAGTGGCTGACGTCGGCCGAGCCCGGCCCAGGCCTGCAGGTCGGTGATCTCGGCGCCGTCGGGCGCGCGGACCAGCCCGGCCACCGCGAACACGCCGACGGTGCTGACCGCGTACGCCGCGAGGTAGAACAGCACGGCGGAGGTACCGGCCGCCGGAGGGCCGAGCACCCCGGTGAGCAGGAACCCTGCGTGTGCGACGGAGGAGTATGCCAGCAGGCGTTTGACGTCGTTCTGGGTGACACCGACGACCGTGCCGACGATCATCGTCAGCGCCGCGATCACCCAGAGCACGGGCGCCCAGTCGTCCTCGAGGCGGGGGACGGCGGTGTGGAAGAACCGCAGGATCGCACCGAACGCGGCGAGTTTGGTCCCCGCGGCCATGAACGCCGTGATCGAGGTGGGCGCGCCCTGGTAGACGTCGGGGGTCCAGGTGTGGAACGGCACGGCCCCGACCTTGAACAGCAGGCCCACCGACATCATCGCCACGCCGATCAGCGCCAGTGAGCTGCCGCCCTCGGTCGCGACCACCGCGGCGATGCCGCCGAACTCGACGGTTCCGGCGTACCCGTAGATCAGCGCGGCGCCGTAGGCGAAGATCGCCGAGGAGAAGGACCCCAGCAGGAAGTATTTGACCGCGGCCTCCTGCGAGAGGAGTCGCCGACGGCGAGCCATGCCACACATCACGTACAGCGGCAGGGAGAGCACCTCGAGCGCGATGAACAGGGTGATGAGGTCGTTCGCCGCGGGGAACAGCATGAGCCCGCCCGTGGCGAACAGTGCGAGCGGGAAGACCTCGGTCTGGGAGACGCCCGCGCGCTCGGCCTCGCGTTCGGCGTCGCCGCCCGGGGCCAGGGCGGCCTGCGGGGCGAAACCCGCGAGCACCGGGCGGCTGGCCGTGGCCGACGCGCCCACCGCATCCGACGAGGCCCCGGCCGGCGCGCCCACCCGGGAGCGTTCCCCGATGAGCACCCCCGCCCCGATCGCCACGAGGACCGTCGCCCCCTGCAGGAACAGCGCGGGCCCGTCCACGGCCACGGCGCCGCCGGCCGTCACCAACCGCGTCCCGGCGAGCAGAACCACCGTCACCAGCGCCGCGACGAGCCCGCCGAGGTACAGAACCAGCTGCGCGGCGTAGCGGTGCCGGGCGGGGGCGAACGCCTCGATGAGCACCGAGACGATCGCCGTCCCGAGCACCACGAGCAGCGGCAGAAGCGAGGAGTAGGCGATGTCCGGGGTCATCGGGTGGCACCTTCCACGTGGGCGACGGTCTCGGCGACCGCCGGGTCGATCACGTCGAGCACCGGCTGCGGGTAGAAGCCCAGCACCATCAGCGCCACGACCAGCGGGGCCAGCACCACGCGCTCGCGGGTCGTCAGGTCGGGCGTGGACCGCAGTCCCGGTGCGACGGGCCCGCCCATGACCCGTTGGTAGGTCCACAGGATGTAGACGGCCGCCAGGACGAAGGTGGACGTGGCCAGTACGGCGGCGACGGGGTAGACCTCGAACGTGCCGACGAACACCAGGAACTCGCTGATGAACGGGGCCAGCCCGGGCAGTGACAGCGTCGCGAGCCCGGCGATGAGGAACACCCCGGCGAGCACGGGCGCGGCCTGCTGCACCCCGCCGTAGTAGCCGATCTCGCGGATCCGGTGCCGCCGGACGAGGAACCCGGCCACGAGGAACAGTGCGGCCGTGGCGATGCCGTGGTTGACCATGTACAGCGTCGAGCCGGTCGCCGACTGCTCGGTCGCGGCGAACACACCCAGCACGATGAACCCGAAGTGGGAGATCGACGCGTAGGCGATGAGCCGCAGGAGGTCGGTCTGGGCGATGGCCATGATGCCGCCGTAGACGATGCTGATCACCGCGAGCGTCACCATCACCGGCGCCGCGGTCGCCGCTGCCTCGGGGAACAGCGGCAGCGAGTACCGCAGCATCGCGAAGGTGCCGACCTTGTCCACCACGGCCATCATGAGCACCGCGGAGGCGGGCGTCGCGGCGACGGCGGCCCCGGGAAGCCAGGTGTGGAACGGCCACAGCGGGGCCTTGATCGCGAAGGCCAGCGTGAACCCGGCGAACAGCAGCAGCATTGCGCCGGGCGGGATCTGCAGTCGACCGTCGGCGACGGCGTCGGTGATGAGGCGGTAGTCGAAGGTGCCGCGGCCGTCGGGCCCGAGTCCGGCCCGGGCTGTGTACATGTAGAGCCCGAGCACCGCGGCCAGCATGACGAGTCCGCCGAGCAGGTTGTAGAGGAGGAACCGGACGGCCGCCTGCGCCCGGTCGGCGCCGCTGTCCCCGAACGCGCCTGTTCCGAATCCCCCGATGAGAAAGTACAGCGGGATGAGCATGGCCTCGAACGCGACGTAGAACAGCAACACGTCCAGGCTCGTGAACGCCACCAGCGCGAGCCCCTGCGTGGCCAGCATGAGCGCGGGGTAGGACTGTGCGCGCCGACCGTCCGAGGTGGCGCCGCTGGAGTCGTCGGTGTCACGCCACCCGGCGAGCAGCAGCAACGGCATGAGTGCGGCGGTGAGCAGCACCAGCACGAGCGCCACGCCGTCGATCCCGAGTGTGTACGTCGCGCCGAACGCAGGGATCCACGGCCGCGACTCGACGAACTGGTGGGTGTCGCCGCCCGGCTCGAACCCGACAGCCAGCGCGACGGCCACCCCCAGGACGACCAGTGACGTGACCAGGGCGAGGGGCCTCGCCGCGCGGCGCGCGCTCGCAGGGAGGACGACGACGACGAGTGCGCCGACCAGGGGAGCGAGCCACAGCGCGGTGAGTAGTCCGGGACCGGTCACAGCACACCACCACCCAACATCGCGGCGATCACCAGAACCGCGCCGATCAGCATGTACAGCGCGTAGGAGCGGGTGAGCCCCGACTGCAGGAGCCTCGTCCGGGCGGACAGTTCCCCGAGGGTGGTGCCGACACCCGTCGCCGTCCCGGCCACCACTCGCCGGTCTATCACCTCGGTGCCCGCGACCAGGGCCTGGCCGGGTCGCATGAACACCGCCTCGTTGAGGTCGTCGGCATACAGGTCGCGGCGCGCGGCCCGCGTGAGCGCGGAGCCGGCGGGGGCGGTGGTCGGGACCTCACTACGGGTGTAGCGGTGCACGGCGAGGGCGATACCGACGGCCACCACGACCAGGGATGCGGCGGTGACCAACCACACCGGTAGGACGTGCTCCGGATGGTGCTCGCCGACGACCGGTGCCAGCCAGTCCTGCAGCCGCCCGCCGAGCGACAGCAGCAGACCCGAGAGCACCGATCCCAAGGCGATCGCGATCATCGGCGCCGTCATGATCGCCGGCGACTCGTGGGGGTGGGCGTCGTCGGCCCAGCGCCCGGGCCCGAAGAAGGTCAGGATCATCACGCGGGTCATGTAGAAGGCGGTCAGGCCCGCGCCGAGCAGGGCCACCGCCCCCAGGAGGTAGCCGACCGCCGATCCTGAGCCGAACGCGCCCGCACCCGCAGCCGACCCGCTGCCCACGTCGAACGCCGCGGAGATGATGCCCTCCTTGGAGTAGAAGCCGGCGAACGGCGGGACGCCGATGATGGCCAGGTAGCCGAGTCCGAAGGTGACAAAGGTGACCGGCATGACCGCGCGTAGGGCGCCGTAGCGTCGCATGTCGACCTCGTCGTTCATCCCGTGCATCACCGAGCCGGCGCCGAGGAACAGTCCGGCCTTGAAGAAACCGTGGGTGAGCAGGTGCATGATCGCCAGCGCGTATCCGGCGGGCCCGAAGCCGGCGGCCATGACCATGTACCCGACCTGGCTCATGGTGGAGGCGGCGAGGACTTTCTTGATGTCGTCCTTGGCGCAACCGATGACCGCACCGAACAGCAGCGTCACGGCGCCGACCGTGATCACCGCGGCGCGCGCGGTCGGGGTCGCGTCATAGATCGGGTTGGACCGGGTGATGAGGTAGACGCCCGCGGTGACCATGGTCGCGGCGTGGATGAGGGCGGACACCGGGGTGGGACCCTCCATCGCGTCGCCGAGCCAGGACTGAAGCGGCACCTGGGCGGACTTGGCGCACGCGCCCAGCAGCAACAGCAGCCCGAGCGCGGTGACCAGCCCCGAGCTCACCGCCCCGCCGTCGGCCCCCGCCGCCCCGCCGCCCGCCGCCCCGCCGCCCGCCGCCCCGCCGCCGATCGCCGAGAACACGCCCTCGTAGGACAGCGTGCCCAGCTGGGTGACCATGACCATCAGCGCTACACCCAGACCGATGTCGCCGACGCGGTTGACGACGAACGCCTTCTTCGCCGCGGTGGCGGCGGACGGCTTGTGCTGCCAGAACCCGATGAGCAGGTAGGAGACCAGGCCGACACCCTCCCAGCCCAGGTAGAGGCCGAGGAAGTTGTCGGCCAGCACCAGCAGCAGCATCGCCGCGAGAAACAGGTTGAGGTAGGCGAAGAACTTGCGCCGCGCCGGGTCGGCCGCCATGTAGCCGATGGAGTACACGTGGATGAGCAGGCCGACACCCGTGACGAGCAGGACGAACACCATGGACAGCTCGTCCAGGCGCAGGCCGAAGTCCAGTTGGAGCTCGCCGACCGAGACCCACTCGAACAGGGTCTGTCCGGAGGCGCGGTCGGCGGCGTCGCGGCCGGTCATGGCGACGAGTTGCCACACCGCCACCGCGAATGAGGCCAGCGCGGTCGCGCACCCGAGCAGGTGGCCCCACCCGTCCGCGCGGCGACCGAGCAGCAGCAGGACCGCCGCACCGAACAGCGGCAGTGCGGGGATGAGCCAGAGCGCGGACCCGGCGACGGCGGGGGCGAGGGCGGCTGCGGTCGTTGTCGTCGTCGTCATCACGGTCGTCGTCATCGTCGTCCCCCCTAGTACCTGAGCAGGTTGGCGTCGTCGACGGACGCCGATCGGCGGGAGCGGTAGATGGCCATGATGATCGCGAGGCCGATCACGACCTCGGCGGCGGCCACGACCATGATGAAGAACGCGAAGAGCTGGCCGGTGACGTCGCCGTGCATCCGAGCGAACGCCACCAGGGCGAGGTTGGTGGCGTTGAGCATGAGCTCGATGCACATGAACAGGACGATCGCGTTGCGCCGCAGCAGGAACCCGGCCGCGCCGATGGTGAACAGCACGGCCGAGAGGTACAGGTAGTACTCGGGATTCACCGTCGGCCCCCTTCGCCGGGTCCGCAGCTGCCG
Source organism: Dietzia sp. Die43 (assembly GCF_024519835.1). Lineage (NCBI taxonomy): Bacteria > Bacillati > Actinomycetota > Actinomycetes > Mycobacteriales > Dietziaceae > Dietzia > Dietzia sp. Die43. Next base: position 114,070 of record NZ_JALJRF010000012.1, read on the forward strand.
AGTTCGTCGGGACCGTCCGCGCGATCGGTCGCATGGCGCCGCAGCACCTCGCTCACCGAGTCGGGGGCGTCGGACCCGTCGGGCAGTCGGGCGGGCATGTCGGCGGAGTTGCGGCGCGCGTACACGCCGGAGCTGGGCAGCGGGGTCACGCGGGCGGTGTCGTCGGCCTGCCAGTCGAGGAAGCGCTGCTGCGACATCTGCCGCTGGGTGAGGCGCCCGGTGAACCGCTCGCGGTGCGCCAGGACCATCGCGCCGAGGGTGGCGATGATGAGCAGCACCCCGGTGAGCTCGAACGCCCACACGTGGCGGGAGAACAGCAGCTCCGCCAGCGCGGGGACGTCGGAGTATCCGGGGGCGAACCCGGCGAACGGCGGCAGCTGCGCCCGCGCCAGCCCGGTGGCCAGCAGGATGCCGAACCCCAGGCCCGCGATGATCGCCGCCACCCGGTGCCCCCGGATCCGCTCGACCAGCGAGTCCGAGGACTCCACCCCGATGAGCATCACCACGAACAGGAACAGCATCATCACGGCGCCGGTGTAGACGACGATCTGGCCCACGCCCAGGAACACCGCCCCCTGCGCGATGTACAGCACCGCGAGCGAGACCATGGTCGCCGCCAGACACAGCGCCGAGTAGACCGCCTTGGTCGCCGAGACCACGCCGAGTGCGCCCGCCACGGCGATGGTGGCCAGCACCCAGAACAGGACGGACTCCCCGGTGGTCACGAGGCCCCCCTTCCGCGGCGAACGCGCGAGCCGGCTGCGGTCGCACCGCGCGCTTCGGCTTCACCGGGCTCGTACGGCTCACCCTGTTCGGGTGCGGAGCCGGTGATCTCTCCGCGGTAGTAGTCGAAGTGGTCGGCGCCCGGGTACATGTCGTGCGGGGCGGGGACCATCCCGGCGAGCATCGGTCCGAGCAGGTCGTGCTTCTCGTAGATGAGGTCGGCGCGGTTGTCGTCGACCATCTCGTAGTCGTTCGTCATGGTCAGCGCCCGGGTGGGGCACGCCTCCACGCACAGGCCGCAGCCGATGCAGCGCAGGTAGTTGATCTGGTAGATCCGCCCGTAGCGTTCGCCGGGGGAGAAGCGTTCCTCGGCGGTGTTGTCGGCGCCCTCGACGTAGATCGCGTCCGCCGGGCACGCCCATGCGCACAGCTCGCAGCCGATGCACTTCTCCAGCCCGTCGGCGTAGCGGTTGAGTTGGTGTCGCCCGTGGTAGCGGGGCGCGGTGGGGACCTTCTCCTCCGGGTACTGCTCGGTGTGCGCCTTGCGGAACATCGTGGAGAACGTCACCCCGAACCCGGCGAGCGGTTCGAGGAACCTGGGAACCCGGGACCGTGACTGCCTAGGCATGGCGGGACTCCTGACTGGGGGGCGTGTCTGCAGATGTGGTTCGGCCCAGCGCGACGCGCTGGTGGGGGAGCGGAGGGACGGGAAACCCTCCGGCCGTGGGGTCGAAGGTTGCGGGGTCGAAGGGAGCGGGGGTGAAGGAAGCGGAGTCGGAGGGCGCACGGTCGACGGGCGTGGGGCCGACGGGCGCGCCCCGCGTGACGGACGCGGGTGGGGAGTCGCCGCGGGTGGGCGTGGCCCGGCCGCCGCGCCGGTAGCGGGACCGATGGACGACGACGATGACCGCCACCGCCACCAGGCCCGCGACCACCATGGCGGGCGTGAGGAGCTCGGACCCGGGGCCCACGATCACCCGGATGGTCGCCACCGCCATGACCCAGGCCAGCGAGACGGGGATGAGCACCTTCCAGCCGAAGGCCATGAACTGGTCGTAGCGCAGTCGCGGGAGGGTGGCCCGCAGCCACATGAACAGGAACATGAACGCCCACACCTTGGCCACGAACCACAGCAGCGCCCACCAGCCGGAGTCCGCGCCGTCGATCAGCGAGAACGGCAGGGGGGCCTGCCAGCCGCCGAGGAACAGGGTGGCCGCCAGCGCGGAGACGGTGGTCATGTTGACGTACTCGGCCAGCATGAACATCGCGAAACGCAGCGAGGAGTACTCGGTGTGGAACCCGCCCACCAGCTCTCCCTCGGCCTCGGGCAGATCGAAGGGGGCGCGGTTGGTCTCGCCGACCATCGAGATGACGTAGATGACGAACGAGGGCAGCAGCAGGAACACGAACCACACCTGCGACTGGGCGGCGACGATCCCCGACGTCGACATGGTGCCGGCGAAGAGGAACACCCCGACGAACGACAGCGCCATCGCGATCTCGTAGCTGATCACCTGAGCGGTGGAGCGCAGGCCGCCGAGCAGTGGGTAGGTCGAGCCGGAGGACCAGCCCGCCAGCACGATCCCGTACACGCCGATCGAGGTGACGGCGAGGACGTAGAGCACTCCCACGTGCAGGTCCGTGAGCTGCAGCGGCGTGGAGTGGCCGAAGACGGAGACCACGGGCCCGAAGGGGATCACCGCGAACGCCATGAACGCCGGGATCACCGCGATGACCGGTGCCAGCAGGAAGATCGGCTTGTCGACCCCGGCCGGGATGAATCCCTCCTTGAGGGCGATCTTCACGCCGTCGGCCAGGCTCTGCAGGATCCCGCCGGGGCCGACCCGGTTGGGGCCGATGCGCATCTGCATCCACGCCAGGATCTTGCGCTCCAGGTAGATGGCCGCGAGCACGGTCACCACCAGGAACACGAAGACCGCGAGGACCTTGGCCAACACCAGCCACCACGGGTCCATACCGAAGGCCGTGAGGTCGGCGCCGGTGGTCGACAGGTCCGCGGCGGCGAGGACGGCGGGTCCGTTCACCGCGGCCCCGTTCATCGCGACCCCGGTCATGACGCCACCTCCCCGGCCGCGATGGACACCACGTCGCCCGCGCTGGCGGCGAGAGTCGCGTTCACGGCGGACCCTGGCGAGTTCTGCGGCACCCAGACCACGCGGTCGGGCATCTCGGTGATGGCCAGCGGCAGGGTGATCGCCCCGCGGTCGGTGGACACGGTCACCGGGTCGCCGTCGGCGGCTCCGAGTTCGCGGGCGGTCGTCGGCGACAGGCGGACCACGGGGCGGCGGGCGGTGCCGGCGAGGTGCGGTTCCCCGTCCTGCATACGTCCGGCGTCGAGCAGCATCCGCCACGTGGCCAGGACCGCCTGCCCGGCGCCGGGCTCCGGACCCGCAGCCGCCCGCGCAGATGTCGCCGACCCCCCAGCCGCTCCCGCCGATGCCCCCGACCCCGCAGCCGCTCCTGACGATGGCGTCTCGCCTGCGCTTCGGTCGGTGCGAGACGCCCTGCCGGGGTGCGGCTGCGGATCCGAATAGGCGGATGCGGGGCGGAGTGCGCGGCCGATGGCCTGCATCTCGCGGCGCACCGACTCCACGTCCGCCAAGCCGAACCATGCACCGGTCTCTTCCGCCAGGGCATTGAGGATCCGGTGGTCGGGCAGAGCGTCGGTGCCGGTCAGGGCGGCGGCGAAGGGGCGGGTCCGGCCCTCCCAGTTCACGAACATGCCCGCCTTCTCGGCGACGGCCGCGACCGGCAGGACGACGTCGGCGCGGTCGGTGATCTCACTGCGGCGCAGTTCGAGACTCACGACGAAGCCGGCGGCGTCGATCGCGGCCAGGGCGGCCCGCGGGTCGGGCAGGTCGGCGGCCTCGACCCCGCCGACGAGCAGCGCGCCGAGCTCGCCAGCGGCGGCCGCGGCCAACTGCTCGTCGGTGCTCCGGCCGGGCGTCGTGGGCAGATCGTCGCAGCGCCACAGCTCGGCGAGGGTCCGCCGGGCGTCGTCGTCCGAGACGGGAGCGCCGCCGGGCAGCAGTCCCGGCAGGCACCCGGTCTCGAGCGCCCCGCGCTCACCCGCGCGCCGGGGAATCCACGCCAGCCGTGCGCCGGTGGCGTCGGCGAGGGCGGCCGCGGCCGTGAGCCCGCCGGGCACCGCGCCGAGCCGTTCGCCCGCGAGGATGACCGCGCCGGGCTCGCGCAGCAGAGTGGGCAGGGCGCCGCGGGTGGGATCGGTCGCGTGGTCGAGCCCGGCGACGTCGGCGGTCGGTTCGCCGGCGGGGGCCGCGCCGCCGGGGTCTGCACCGCCGGGGTCGGAGGGGACGACGGCGAGGGCGTTCAGCACCTCGGGCTCCGCCCCGGGGACGGTCGGCAGCAGAGCGCCGCGGGTCTTGCGGATGGCCGGGGTGGCGAAGGGCGCGATCGAGAAGACCTTCAGCCCGTGGTCGCGCGCGGCCCGCCGCAGGCGGAGGAAGACGATCGGCGACTCCTCCTCCGGGTCGAAGCCCACGAGAAGCACGGCGGGTGCGGTCTCGAGATCGGCGTAGGTGACGGCCTCGGCGCCCTGACCCGGCCCGCTGTCCTGGCCCGGCCCGCTGTCCTGGCCCGGCCCGCCGTCGGGCTCCTGCTCCGCCCCGCCGCCCGGGCCGCGCCTGGCAACCCGGTCGGCCAGGAAGTCCGCCTCCTCGGTCGAATGGGCTCGGACGCGGAAGTCGACGTCGTTGGTGCCGAGCACCGTGCGGGCGAACTTGGCGTAGGCGTAGGCGTCCTCGGCGGTGAGCCGCCCCCCGGTGAGGACCCCGGCCCGTCCGCGGGCGGCGGCCAACCCCTGGGCAGCGGTCGCCAGGGCGGTGGACCACGGGACCGGGACCAGCCCGCCGCCCTCGCCGCGGACCATGGGGGTGGTGATGCGGTCGCGCTGGGTGGCGTAGGTGAACGCCCACCGGCCCTTGTCGCAGTTCCACTCCTCGTTGACCTCGGGGTCGTCGCCGGCGAGGCGGCGCAGGACCTTCCCGCGACGGTGGTCGGTGCGCTGGCCGCAGCCGCTCGCGCAGTGCTCGCAGACCGCCGGGCTGGAGACCAGGTCGAAGGGGCGGGCGCGGAAGCGGTACTGCGCGCCGGTCAGGGCGCCCACCGGGCAGATCTGGACGGTGTTTCCCGAGAAGTAGGACTCGAACGGCTCGTCGCCGTACACCCCGACCTGCTGCCGGGCGCCGCGCTCGAAGAGGTCGATGAACGGGTCCCCGGCGATCTGCTCGGAGAAGCGGGTGCACCGGGCGCACATGACGCAGCGTTCGCGGTCGAGCAGCACCTGCGACGAGATGGCGATCGGCTTGGGGAACGTGCGCTTGACCTCAGTGAAGCGCGACCGCCCGTGGCCGCTGGACAGGGCCTGGTTCTGCAGCGGGCACTCGCCGCCCTTGTCGCAGACCGGGCAGTCGAGCGGGTGGTTGATGAGCAGCAGTTCCATCACCCCGCGCTGCGCCTTGTCTGCCATCTCGGAGGTGAATTGCGTGCGCACCTGCATGTCCTGGGTGACCGGGGTGGTGCACGAGGTGACGGGCTTGGGCGCGCCCTCGACCTCGACGATGCACTGGCGGCACGCCCCCGCCGGCTCGAGCAGCGGGTGGTCGCAGAAGCGAGGGATCTGCACGCCCAACCGCTCGGCGGCGCGGATGATGAGCGTGCCCGGCGGCACCGAGACCTCGCGGCCGTCGACGGTGAGAGTGACGAGGTCGTCCGCGCGGCCTGAACCGGCGTGGTCTGAATCGGCGCGCTCTGACTTGGCGCGGTCATGGTCCGGTTCCTGGCCGGGACCGCGGGCGTCGCGGGGGACACCTGACTGGGCGGAGGTCATCGGGCCACCTCCTCGGGTCGTGTGGGATCCGGTCGTGTGACCGGCCGCACTGGCGGACGCCGGGAGCCGGCACCCGCACGGTCGGTCCGGTCGAAGAGGGTGGAGCGGCTGTGGTCGAACGGGCAGCCACCCGGGATGTGCGCGAGGTACTCGTCGCGGAAGAGCGCGATCGACGAGATGATGGGGGTCGCGGCGGCGTCGCCGAGAGCGCAGAACGACTTGCCGGCGACGTTGTCGGAGATGTCGAGCAGTCGGTCCAGATCGTCGGCGGTGGCGGTGCCGTCCTCGAGACGGTGCATGATCTGCTCCAGCCAGAACGTGCCCTCGCGGCAGGGGGTGCACTTGCCGCACGACTCGTGGGCGTAGAACTCCGTCCACCGCAGCACCGCCCGTACGACGCAGGTGGTGTCGTCGAAGATCTGCAGCGCCTTGGTGCCGAGCATGGTGCCCTCGGCGGCGCAGCCCTCGTAGTCGAGCGGCATGTCGAGCTGGGCGTCGGTGAGCAGCGGGGTCGAGGAACCACCGGGGGTCCAGAACTTGAGGGTGTGGCCCTGGCGGATCCCGCCGGCCAGGTCGAGTAGCTCGCGCAGGGTGATGCCCAGCGGGGCCTCGTATTGGCCGGGCCGGGTGACGTGCCCGGACAGCGAGTACAAGGTGAAGCCGGGGGACTTCTCCGAGCCCATCGATCGGAACCACTCCGGCCCGTGCTGGAGGATCGACGGGACGCTGGCGATGGACTCGACGTTGTTCACCACCGTCGGACAGGCGTAGAGACCGGCGACGGCGGGGAACGGCGGCCGCAGTCTGGGCTGGCCGCGGCGCCCCTCGAGCGAGTCGAGCAGGGCGGTCTCCTCGCCGCAGATGTAGGCGCCCGCCCCGGCGTGGACCACCAGCTCCAGGTCGAATCCGCTGCCGAGGATGTGGCGGCCGAGGTACCCGGCCTCGTAGGCCTCGGCGACCGCCACCTGCAGTCGGCGCAGGACGGGCACCACCTCACCGCGCAGGTAGATGAACGCGTGCGAGGCGCGGATGGCGTACGCGGCGATGATGATGCCCTCGATGAGCACGTGCGGGGTGGCCATCATGAGCGGCATGTCCTTACACGTGCCGGGTTCGGACTCGTCCGCGTTGACCACCAGGTAGTGGGGCTTGGCGGCGGCCGAGGACTCGGTACCGGAACCATCAGTACCCGCGTCGCCGGTCTCCTGCGGGATGAAGCCCCACTTCCGGCCGGTGGGGAACCCGGCGCCGCCGCGGCCCCGCAGGCCGGCGTCGAGGACGGTGGAGATGACCTCGTCCGGTCCGGTGGCCAGCGCGTTCCGCAGGCCCGTGTAGCCGTCATGGTCCAGGTAGGTCTCGAGCGTCCAGCTGTCCGGTGCGTCCCAGTAGCGGCTGAGGTACGGCGCGAGCGGCATGTCAGGCCTCCTCGTCCGGCGCGGCGGTGGGTGCACCGGGGTCGGTCGGCGCAGCGGGGGCGCGCATGTCGTGTTCGCGGGCGATCCGCAGCCCGACCAGGGTCGCGTCGCCGGGGGCGCCGTCGTTCGCGCCGGGGCGGGTGTCGGGGAAGCCGGCGAGGATGCGGGAGGTCTCCCGGAACGTGCACAACGGAGCGCCCCGGGTCGGGGTCACCGTCCGGCCGGCCCGCAGGTCGTCCACGACCTGCCGGGCGGAGGCGGGGGTCTGGTCGTCGAAGAACTCCCAGTTGACCATCATCACCGGGGCGTAGTCGCAGGCCGCGTTGCACTCGATGCGCTCGAGCGTCACGCGGCCGTCGTCGGTGGTGCCGGGCCCGTCGAGCCCCAGGTGGTCACGCAGGTCGGCGTAGATCTCGTCGCCGCCCATCACCGCGCACAGCGTGTTGGTGCATACCCCGACCAGGTAGTCGCCCGTGGGCGTGCGCCGATACATCGAGTAGAAGGTGGCGACCGCCATGACCTCGGCGGAGGTGAGTCCGACGGCGAGGGCACAGAACTCGATGCCGGCGGGCGTGAGATGCCCGTCCTCGGCCTGGACGAGGTGGAGGAGTGGCAGCAACGCCGACCGGGCCTGCGGATAGCGGGCGATGATCACCTCGGCGTCGGCCCGCAGTCGCGTCAGGACGTCGTCGGGGTAGCGCCGGCGGGCGTCGGGCCGGACGATCGCCCCCGGCTCGTCGGGCTGCTGCCCGAACTGCAGGAACACCGGTTCTCTACTCGTCGACTCCGTGCTGCTCATCGGTCCACCCCTCCCATCACGGGGTCGATGCTGGCGACCGCGGCGATGACGTCGGAGAGCATCCCGCCCTCGCACATCGCTGCCACGGCCTGCAGATTGGTGAACGACGGGTCGCGGTAGTGCACCCGGTACGGGCGGGTCCCGCCGTCGGAGACCATGTGCACCCCCAGCTCGCCGCGGGGGGACTCCACCGGCACGTAGACCTGGCCCGGCGGGACCGGAAAGCCCTCGGTGACCAGCTTGAAGTGGTGGATCAGCGCCTCCATGGAGCTGTCCATGATCGTGCGGATGTGCTCGGCGGAGTTGCCGAGCCCGTCTGGTCCCACCTTGAGCTGGGCGGGCCAGGCGATCTTGGGGTCGTCGACCATCACCGGCCCGGGCTCGAGCCGGTCCAGGCACTGTTCGACGATCTTCAGCGACTCCTTCATCTCCTCGACCCGGATGACGAACCGGTCGTAGCAGTCGCTCGCCGACCCGGTGATGACGTCGAACTCGTAGTCCTCGTATCCGCAGTACGGGTCGGACCGGCGCACGTCGTGGGGCAGACCGGTGGCCCGCAGGACCGGGCCGGTCACGCCGAGGGCCATGCACCCGGTGAGGTCGAGGTAGCCGACGTCCTGCAGCCGCATCTTCCAGATGGGGTTCTCGCGCAGCAGGAGTTCCATCTCGCGGATCCGCCCGGGCATCACCTCGAGCAGTTCGCGCACCTTGGGCACCGCGTCGTCGGGCAGGTCCTGGACCACGCCACCGGGCCGGACATAGGCGTGGTTCATCCGCAGACCGGTGATGACCTCGAAGACATCCAGGACCAGCTCCCGCTCGCGGAATCCGAACAGCATCGGTGTGCTCGCACCCAGCTCCAGCGCGCCGGTGGCCAGCGCGACCATGTGGGAGGAGATCCGGTTGAGCTCCATGAGCATCACCCGGATGACCGACGCCCTCGGCGGCACCAGGTCCGAGATCCCGAGCAGCTTCTCCACGCCGAGGCAGAAGGCGACCTCGTTGTAGAACGGCGACAGGTAGTCCATCCGCGTCACGAACGTCACGCCCTGGGTCCAGTAGCGGTACTCCAGGTTCTTCTCGATGCCCGTGTGCAGGTAACCGATCCCGCACTGGGCCTTGCTGACCGTCTCGCCCTCGATCTCCAGGATCAGCCGCAGCACCCCGTGCGTGGACGGGTGTTGCGGGCCCATGTTGACCACGATGCGGTCGTCGTCGGCGTTGCGCGCGGCCTCGCTGATCGCGTCCCAGTCCTGTCCGGAGGCGGTGAGGATCGTGTCGGAGTCCGCGGCGCGGTCGGCACGGGCCGAGCGGCCCGAGCGCCTCGCGCGGGTGCGATCGGCGGTCATGAGTACGCCCTCCGCTGATCCGGCGGCGGGATGGTCGCACCCTTGTACTGCACCGGGATCCCGCCCAGCGGGTAGTCCTTGCGCTGCGGATGGCCCTCCCAGTCGTCCGGCATCTCGATCCGCGTCAGCGACGGATGGCCGTCGAAGACGACGCCGAAGAAGTCGTACGTCTCCCGCTCGTGCCAGTCCGTCGTGGGATACACGCGGGTCAGCGTGGGGATGTGCGGATCCGCGTCCGGGGCCGACGTCTCGAGCATGACGCGACGGTTGTGGGTGATGGACTGCAGCGGATACACCACGTGCAGCTCCCGGCCCGAAGCGTCGGGATAGTGCACCCCGCTGGCGCCCAACGACATCTCGAAGCGCAGGTCCGGGGCGTCCCTGAGGGTCAGGGCCACCGCCGGTAGGTGCTCCCGCTCCACGTGCAGGGTGAGTTGCCCGCAGTGGACCACGACCTTCTCGACGGCCTCCTGAAAACTCGGCCCACCCCGCTGGTGCAGGGCCGCGGTGAGCGCGCGGATGACCTCGTCGTCGTCGTCCTCGTAGGGCGGTGGGGTACTGCCGGGCATCTCGGTCGGGCGCACGAGGCCCCCGAACCCGGTGGTGTCCCCGGAGCCACGGACGCCGAACATGCCGTGGCGCACGCCGACGGTGTCCGCGTCAGGGCTGTCCGTGCGGTCGGGTGGGTTCGGTGCGTCGGGGGCCCGGTCGCGGTCCGCGGCGCCGGAGTCCGGGCGACGATCGGTCATCGGAACATCCCCTCGACGGGGATGAGCGGACGCTGGTCGAGCGCGGCCTGCTCCGCGGCACGGATCGCCTCGGCCCGGTTCGCGCCCAGCGGCATGTTCTGGATCTTGTCATGCAGCGTGATGATCGCGTGCATGAGCATCTCCGGCCGCGGCGGACATCCGGGCAGGTATATGTCGACGGGCACGATGTGGTCGACGCCCTGCACGATCGCGTAGTTGTTGAACATCCCGCCCGACGACGCGCACACGCCCATCGACAGGACCCACTTGGGCTCGGCCATCTGGTCGTACACCTGCCGCAGGACCGGGGCCATCTTCTGCGAGACCCGCCCCGCGACGATCATGAGATCGGCCTGTCGGGGGGACGCGCGGAAGACCTCCGTGCCGAAGCGGGCCAGGTCGTAGCGGCCGCCGCTCGTGGACATCATCTCGATCGCGCAGCACGCCAGACCGAACGTCGCCGGCCACAGCGAGCCCTTGCGCATGTAGCCCGCCAGCTGCTCGACCGTGGTCAGCAGGAAGCCGGCCGGCACCTTCTCCTCGAGTCCCATCTCGGCGCTCCTCTCCGACTCTCCGGGTCAGTCCCAGCTCAGTCCGCCACGGCGCCACTCGTAGGCGTAGGCGACGGAGACGTTGAACACGAACAGGGCCATCGCGGCCAGCCCGAACACGCCGAGCTGGTCGAAGTGGACGGCCCACGGGTAGAGGAAGAGGATCTCGATGCCGAAGATGATGAACAGCATCGCGGTGAGGTAGTACTTCACCGGGAAGCGGCCGCCGCCCGCCGGCTGCGGCGTGGGCTGGATGCCGCACTCGTAGGCCTCGAGCTTGGCGCGGTTGAACCGACTGGGCCCCGCGAAGGAGGACACGCCCGAGGAGAAGACGGCGAAGGCGACGGCCAGGGCCCCGAGTACCAGGATGGGCACGTATTCGTTCACGTCGGCGTCACTCCTCGCGCTTGTGATGAGAAGCCGCCTGTGGGCGGGCCTCTACTGCAACCGCAGGGGGTTCGAGCGACCGGCGCTGATGGGGTCCGGTCGTCCGTCTCCCCGGCGGGCCGTTCACTGTGCGGCCCACTACTGTGACTCTACTCACACTGTGTTGGCGAAAGTCGGGGGTTCGGACAGACGGCGTGTCGGTCGGGTTCTCCGGGCGCGGGGCAGAGTGCGCGCGGCCGCGGGGCCGGTGTCAGGCGGGGGCGAGAAGCCCGTTGACCACGTCGCGCAGGCGCAGCGGGTCGATCGGGTGGGGCACCGAGGCGTCCGCGCGGGACCAGTCGGCGAGCCATCGGTCGTCCGCCCGGCCGATGAGAACGAGCACCGGCGGGCAGCGGTCGAGCTCGTCCCGCAGCTGCTTGGCCAGGCCGAGTCCGCCGGTGGGCGTCGCCTCGCCGTCGAGGATCGCCAGGTCGACCCCGCCGGCGTCGAGGTGCTCGAGGGCGACCGGGGCCGTGGCGACCTCGAGGTACGTCAGCCGGGGCAGGTCCGGGTGCGGGCGGGTGCCGAGGGCGGACATCACGCGGCTGCGGGTGGCTGCGTCGTGGCTGTAGACGAGGACCCGCAGGGCGACGTCGTCGTCAACGGTCCGGCCGCCCGTGGTCTCGGTCACGATCGCGAGCCTACCGAGCGTGGGTGGTCGCGGGTGGCGGGTTGCGCTGCGGAGTCGGCTTGCGCTGCCGGAATGGACCCTAGAGGGCGCGCACCTGGGCGTTCGGTGTGCAAAGGGGGCGCGCAAGCCGGAGAGGGGCGGGGCGGCAGGGTCAACCGGGGCCGAAATGAGCGACGCGGCCCGGGCTCGAAAGCTCCGGGCCGCGTCTGCGGCGGAGGATAGGGGATTTGAACCCCTGAGGGGCTATAAACCCCAACCCGCGTTCCAGGCGAGCGCCATAGGCCACTAGGCGAATCCTCCGTGGAGGAGAATACCCAGGACGCGCAAGCAGAGGCAAACCGCGGGGCCGAGGGGGGTCGGATCGCGGCCCGGGAGGCGGGTGGGGTGCGGCGCGGGAGGCGGGGCGGTTAGACTCATCCGTGGACCCCGCGCGGCGTCCATCCTGTGAACTCCCCCAGGGCCGGAAGGCAGCAAGGGTCAGCGGGCTCTGGCGGGTGCGCGGGGTCCCCTTATGTCTTGGGACATGTCTTAGGGCACCAACACCGAAGTTGTCGATCCCGCCGGAGGCCACAGTGGCACTGTCCGATCTCCCCGCCGACGAACTCGCCCGACTCGAGTCGCAACTGGCCGCCGAGTACGACGCGCTGGCCGACAAGGGCTTGGCCCTCGACCTCACCCGCGGAAAGCCCTCGCCCGAACAGCTGGACCTGTCCGAGCGGCTGCTGTCGCTGCCGGGGGAGGGTGACCACACGGCGGGTAAGACGGACGTCCGCAACTACGGCGGCGGCGCGGGCCTGCCGGAACTGCGGTCGATCATCGCCGAGTTGCTCGGGGTCGAGACCGACCGCGTGATCGCCCAGGACAACGCGAGCCTGTCGATCATGTACGACCTGCTGACGTTCTCCATGCTCTTCGGCACGCCCGACTCCCAGCGTGCGTGGAAGGACGAGCCGGTCCTGCGCTGGCTGTGCCCCGTGCCCGGTTACGACCGCCACTTCAACATCACCGAGGCGCTGGGGATCGAGATGATCCCGGTGCCGCTGGGGCCGACCGGTCCGGATATGGACGAGGTCGAGCGTCTCGTGTCGAACGACCCGTCCATCAAGGGCATGTGGTGCGTCCCGATTTTCGCCAACCCGACCGGCGCGGTGTACGACGACCACACAGTGTCCCGGCTCGCGCGCATGGCGACCGCCGCCCCGGACTTCCGGATCGTCTGGGACAACGCCTACGTCGTCCACACGCTCACCGAGGATTTCCCCAAGGTCCCGGACGTGGACACGCTGGCCGCCGAGGCGGGTCACCCCAACCGCTTCTGGCAGGTGTGCTCGACCTCCAAGATCACGTTCGCCGGCGCGGGTGTGTCGTTCTTCTCCGCCTCGCGGGCCAATCTCGACTGGTACCTCGGCCACACCTCCGTGCGCTCCATCGGGCCGAACAAGGTCAACCAGCTCGCGCACGCCCGCTTTTTCGGTGATGCCGACGGGGTGCGCGACCACATGCTCCGCCACCGCGAGGTCATCGCGCCGAAGTTCGAGGCCGCCGCCGCGGCCCTGGCCCACCGGCTCGGCGAGTACGACGTGGCCGGCTGGACCTGTCCCGAGGGCGGGTACTTCATCGACCTCGAGGTGGTCGACGGCACCGCCACCGAGACCGTCCGCCTGGCCAAGGAGGCCGGGGTGGCCCTCACGCCGGCCGGGTCCGCGTACCCGTACGGCAAGGATCCCGACGACCGTCACATACGTCTGGCGCCCACGCTCCCGCCGCTGGCCGAGGTCGAGGCCGCCATGGATGTCGTGGGCCTGTGCGCCCTTCTCGCGGCCTGTCGCGCGGCGCTCGCCGACTGAGCGATCGCTCGGCCCGCGCGGCGTGTAACAACTGCGTCATCCGCGTTAAGCGGAGCCCTTAACGGACTGTACTCCGGTATCTAATCCTGGGAGCGGGGAATTGACAGGTGACCAGCACGTCTGCCGCTCAGTGATCTCGGACACATTCCCATAGTGTGAATGTGGATGTCCGTAGCTTAGGTAAGCCTGTCACCTGCATGAATGTAATTCACCCGGCCTGTTGAGCAATTGTCAACGCAAGTGCGGTCTTGTCCGGGCCGGGGCCGTCTGGTTGTATCGGAGTGGTCCGAGCTAGAGGGATGCGGACACCGGAGACAGCTGAGGGGCTGTGAGGGGCCGGTGTCCGATATCGGTTCGGGAACCGTGCTGCGGGGGTCTGAGGGGGCCCGATCCGCGCGCGAGGGACGTCGGGAGGGGCTGCGTATGACGCGGCCCCTCCGGTCATTTCGGTCCATCCCGGATCACGCGTGATCGTCGTCGGAAGCGGAAGTCCTCGTCGTCGTACCCCCTGGGTACCCTCTAGGCGTGGCTCTCTATCGGAAGTACCGCCCCGCCTCCTTCGCCGAGGTCGTGGGCCAGGAGCACGTCACCGAACCGCTCTCGGTGGCGTTGTCCTCCGGTCGTATCAACCACGCCTACCTCTTCTCCGGCCCGCGCGGCTGCGGCAAGACCTCGTCCGCCCGCATCCTCGCCCGCTCGCTCAACTGCGTGCAGGGGCCCACCGCCGACCCGTGCGGCGAATGCGATTCGTGCGTGGCGCTGGCGCCCGGTGGCCACGGGACCCTCGACGTCACCGAGCTCGACGCGGCCAGCCACGGCGGCGTCGATGACACGCGTGACCTGCGCGAGCGGGCGTTCTTCGCGCCGGCGTCCTCGCGGTACCGGGTGCTCATCATCGACGAGGCCCACATGGTCACCAACGCGGGCTTCAACGCGCTGCTGAAGATCGTGGAGGAGCCGCCGGAGCACCTCATCTTCATCTTCGCCACCACCGAGCCGGAGAAGGTGTTGCCCACCATCCGCTCGCGCACACACCACTACCCCTTCCGGTTGCTCACGCCCACGTCGATGCGCGGGCTGCTCGAGCGGATCTGCGATCAGGAGGGTGTGCAGGTCGAGCCGACCGTGTTCCCGCTGGTCATCCGGTCCGGTGGGGGATCGCCGCGAGACACTCTCAGTGTGCTGGACCAGCTCATGGCCGGCGCCGGTGACGAGGGCATCACCTATCCGCGCGCGGTGAGCCTGCTCGGGGCGACCGAGGTCGCGCTCATCGACGACACGGTGGATTCGCTGGCCGCCGGCGACGGGGCCACGCTGTTCCGGACCGTCGACAAGGTGGTCGAGGCCGGGCACGACCCGCGTCGGTTCGCCGCCGATCTGCTGCAGCGGCTGCGCGACCTCATCATGGTGCAGTCCGTGCCGCAGGCGATCGAGCGTGGGCTCGTCGACGCGCCGGTCGAGCAGGCCGAGACCATGCGGCGTCAGGCCGAGAACATCGGGCCCGCCACTCTCGCCCGCTGCGCCGACATGGTGCACGAGGGGATGGGGTCGATGCGCGGGGCCACCTCGCCGCGGCTGTTGTTGGAGATCCTCTGCGCCAAGCTGCTCCTGCCCTCGGCGGACGATTCCATGATCGCGCTGCTGCAGCGTGTCGAGTCGCTCGAGTCGGGTGCCGTGCGGCCGGCCGCCGCGGCGGGTGCCGCTGGTGGCGGTGGATCCACGCCGGGAGGGGCGCCTCGGGGCGACGACGACGAGTTCCGCCCCGACTCCGCCGGCGGACCGGGGCCGCAGGCTGCCGGCCAGGCCGAGGGGCGGCCCAAGTTCGTGCGGCGGTCGCAGCAGCAGGCCGCGCCCGCCGCCGATCAGGCGGCGCCGCGGTCTCCGGAGCCGGCTGGCCAGGGTGCGCCGTCGACCCCGGCTCCGGCTCCGGCTCCGGCTGCAGCTGCGCCTCCGGCTCCGACGCCGCCTCCGACGCCTGCGCCAACGCACGCCGCCGCCGAGTCCGCGCCGAGTCGACCCGCCGCGCCGACTGAGCCGGCAGCGGCGACTGGGACCGAAGCGCCGAACCAGCCCGCCGTGGCAGACGACCCCGCCGCCCCGGCCGTGCCCGCCGGGTCCGTCGCGGAGCAGATCGCGGCGAACCGGACTCCCGTGTCGGAGTCCTCGCAGCACGCTCAGTCCCGGCAGTCGGCACAGTCCTCGCAGTCGGCACAGTCCCCGCAGTCGGCGCAGCCGCCGACCTCCGAGCAGCAGCCCGTGGGTGACGCACTGCCCGGGCCGGCATCCGAGCCCGCCGCTCGTCCCGACGCCGCGAACGCTGCACAGACCGCACCCGCCGCAGGTTCCGACGCGGGTACCGAGGCGCCAACTGCCCGAGCGGGCGCTCCGGATCCTGCGCAGGCAACCGCGGCCGGCGCCGACTCGGCTCCTGCCGCCGCGTCGGCCCCACCCGCGCCCGCGCCCGCTCCCGCACCCGCTCCCGCGCCGGCGCAGACCGACGACCCGTGGCGCGAACATCCCGCAACCGCGACCGAGCAGTCCGCACCCGTGCCGCCGGCATCGGTTCCGGAGCAGGCGTCGTCCGGGCCGGACCCGGAGACACAGCCCGAGGCGGCGTCCGCGCCCGCGGATGCCGCACCCGGGATCGAGGCCGAGGACATCCGCCGGGCCTGGCCCGCCATCCGCGACGCCGTCCGCACCCGCACCCGCACGGTGGAGGTGATGCTCGCTGGCGCGACGGTCGCCGGGGTGGACGGCCGGGTGATCCATCTGGTGCACGACTACGCACCGCTGGCCAAGCGTCTCTCGCAGCCACACAACGCCACCGCGATCACCGACTCGATCACCGAGGTCGTGGGCGGCGACTGGACCATCCGCTGCACGTCGGGCTCCGCGTCCGCGGCAGCCGGGGACGCCGCGGCAGCCGGGGACGCCGCGGCTCCCGCCGATGCGTCTCCTCCAGCACCCGGACGGGGATCCGCCGCGGGCCCTACTGACGCCCCCGGCGCGCCCCAGGGCGAGCCGCGGGGCTGGGAGCGTCGCCTGCGCGGTGCGGACGCGGGGCGGGGCCAGGGCGGCGGTCGCTCGGGCGGCGGGTACGACGACATCCCGCCGCCGCCCGAGGAGCCGGAGCCGGAACCGGGCGAGCCCAACAGCCCGCCCCCGCAGCCGGTCAGCGAGGAGGAGATGGTGGACGAGGCCCGCAGTGGCCCCCAGAACCTCGACCACCGGACCGGTGAGGACATCGCGTTGGCCCTGCTCAAGGAGCACCTCGGGGCCCGCCCGCTCGAGCGCTGACCCACCCGGACCGCCGCGCGCCGGGGCACGGTGTCCTACCGGACGGTTACGCTGGGAACCGACCGACCGGGGCCGCCCCGGCAGGTTCAGGCCTGAACAACAGGCATGAACTCAGCACTGCCCCGCACACCGCCGAAAGGACCCCGCCATGCAGCCCGGACCCGACATGAACGCCCTGCTCCAGCAGGCACAGCAGATGCAGGCCCAGCTCGCCGAGGCGCAGCAGGAGATCGCCGCGAGCACCGTCGACGGTCAGGCGGGCGGCGGACTCGTCACCGTCTCCATGCGCGGCACCGGTGAGGTCACCGGCGTCACGATCGACCCGAAGGTCGTCGACCCCGAGGACATCGAGACGCTCCAGGACCTCCTCGTCGGCGCGTTCGGCGACGCCCACACTAAAGTGCAGGAACTCGCCGAGTCCCGCCTCGGCCCGCTGGCCTCCGGTGGCGGCCTCGGCGACATGATGGGCGGACTGGGAATGTGAGCCCGCGGGGCCCGGCACGTTCCGGGCCCCGCCATCGGGTTCCGACCCGTAATCGGACCCGCCACCCGGCGACGCAGCCGTCGTCGGGCCAGCAAGAGCACAGGAAAGCGCGATGTACGAGGGACCGGTCCAGAACCTGATCGACGAGTTCGGCAAGCTGCCGGGCATCGGTCCGAAGTCTGCGCAACGTCTGGCCTTCCACCTGCTGCAGGCCGAGCCCGACTCCGTCGAACGCCTCCGCTCCGCGCTGCAGGCCGTGGTCGAGGGCGTCACCTACTGCGAGGTCTGCGGGACCGTCGCGGCGGCCGAGCGTTGCCGTATCTGCTCGGACCCGCGCCGCGACCCCACGCTCATCTGCGTGGTCGAGGAACCCAAGGACATCGAGGCCATTGAGCGCACCCGCGAATTCCGCGGGCTCTACCACGTGCTCGGCGGGGCTCTCGACCCCATCAACGGCATCGGACCCAACGAGCTGCGCATCGCCGGGCTGATGCGGCGGGTCGGTGGGGAGGCCGAGGGCGAGGAGATCGCCGAGATCATCATCGCGACCGATCCCAACACCACCGGCGAGGCCACCAGCACCTACCTGGCCCGCCTGCTGCGGCCGTTCCCCGACCTCGTGGTGAGCCGGCTGGCGTCCGGGCTGCCGATGGGCGCCGACCTGGAATTCGCCGACGAGCTCACACTCGGCAGCGCGCTGTCGGGGCGTCGCATCCTCTCCGGTGGCCCCGCCCAGGCCCCGCGGTCGGGCGGCGTGCTTCGCCCCGAGCAGATCGACCCCGCGCAGCCCGCGGTTCCCGCCCAGAACGCAGCGCCCGCGCATCCCGCGGTAGCCGCGCCGAACTCGGCGCCCGCCCAGGACACCCCGCCCGCCCCTGACGCGTGGGCCCCGGCCCCGGCCCCGGCCGACCCCGCACCGAGCCCGGAGATCGGCTACCCGGGCGCGGAGTCAGAGCCCGAACAGCCTCGCGGAGTTTCCGTGCCACACCGCCCGTAGCCAGTCGTCGCCGAGCCCGAGCCCGGCCAGGGCTTCGAGCTGGTGCGCGTACGGGTACGGGATGTTCGGGAAATCGGTCCCCAGCAGGATCTTGTGGCCCAGATCGGCCAGGCGACCGCGCTCGGCCTCCGGAAACGGCATGGTCTCCTCGACGAAGTCCGTGAACGCCATCGTCGTGTCCAAGTAGACGTTCTCGTACCGCTCGGCCAGATCGAGGAAAGCCGAGTACTCACCCATCCCCATATGGGCGACGATCAGCGGCAGATCCGGGAACCGCTCGAGCACCCCAGCCACCGGCTCGGGGCCCGTGAACTCGCCGGCCACCGGGCCCGAACCGCAGTGGATGACCGTCGGCACCTGCGCCTCGGACAGCACGCCCCATACGGGGTCGAGCAGCGGATCGCGGGGGTCGTACTCGCCCACCTGGATGTGCGACTTGAACACCCGGGCCCCGGCGTCGACTGCATCCCGGACGTAGTCGCCCGCCGCCGGCTCGGGGTAGAAGGTCGCCGTGTGCAGGCAGTCCGGGTGCCGGGAGGCGAACTCCGCGGCCCACGCGTTGAGCCAGGCCCCCATCTCGGGCTTGTGCGGGTACAGCATCGACGAGAACGCCAGCACCCCGTACGAGCGCAGCCGCTCGACGCGCTCGTCCTCGGCCTCCCGGTACGTGATGGGCCAGGGTCGCCCGATCTTGGGGCCGGCGGCGTCGAAATAGTCCCACACCTTGTCCATGACCCGTGTTGGCATGAAATGGGTGTGGACGTCGATGATCCCCGGTAGCCCCAGCGGCTCCCACAACGCGCGGACCAGCGCTGCCTCGACGGCGGGGTCGGGCGGGGACACGGTCTCGGTGAGTGTGGCGGCGCCGTGGTGTTCACACATGTCACCGAGGGTATGTCAGAGGCGCCGACCCGCCGGTCGTTCGGGCGTCCGCGGCCATCTTCACCCCCGGACGCTGACGACCTCGCGGTCACGACACGAATCCGCCCCTCGGTATGCGATCCGCCCGCGGGCGCCGCAGCGCGTATCAATAGTCGGAGGGGAGATCGGGGCAGCTCAGCGGCGAGCGGCGGCGATCCGCTCGCGGCGCAGCCGCTCCACCGCCGGCACCTCGACCGGCGGTAGCGAGTCCACGCCCAGCGCGCGGCACAGCAGCAGGTCGGCGAGCTCCGGATTGCGGGCCAGCACCGGCCCGTGCATATAGGTGGCGATGATCGAGCCCTGCACCACACCCTCGACCAACCCGCCGGCGGGGACCGACTGACCGGCCGGCACACCGTTGCCCACACCGGAGGTGACCCGGCCCAGGGGAGCGGCGTCGGAGCCCAACACGGTGGCGCCCATGTGGTTCTCGAAGCCCGTGAGCGGCTGCGTCAGGCCGTCGACCTGCGGCGTGACCACCAGCTCGCCGATCGAGCGGGTCGCCTGCGGAGACGTGGTGACGTCCAGCAGCCCGAGCCCCGGCGCGCGCGAGCCGTCCGAGACGACGAACCACTCGCCGAACACCTGCATCCCGGCACAGATCGCCAGGACCGGCGCGCCGCGCTCCACCGCCCGCTGCAGCCCCGGCGACGCGGTCAGGTGCCGGGACGCCAGCTTCTGCGCCGCGTCCTCGCCACCGCCCACGGTGTAGAGGTCGCACGAGTCGGGGACCTCGTCCTCCAGGGTGATGCGCACGATCTCGGCGTCGAATCCGCGCCACCTCAGGCGCTGACGCAGGATTAACGAGTTGCCGTCGTCGCCGTACGTACCCATGACGTCGGGCAGGACCAGGCCGATCCGCACGGTCGACTCGGAGGGACGGGGAGAGTCCGCGGCGACAGTGTCCAGCGGTGAGGCCGAGGCGCCGGCGTCGCGGCCCCCGGCGTTGCGCGGGTCCTGAGTAGTCATGACTGGGTCCCTCCCATCTGAGCCTTTCCCGTTGCGGCGATCGCCCGCCCCAGGTCGCGGAACGCGGTGTAGTTTGCCAGCACCTCGACCCGCCCCGGGGGACAACGCCGGATCGCGGCCAGCGGATCAGGTTCCAGCTCGTGTCGGACCCCGGCGTATGTCAGCCGCACGGACAGATCCGCCGCCCGCTCGCCCGAGGCGTAGACGGTCACGCCCTCGAAGCTCTCGAAGCGCACGTCCCACAACCACGACAGGTCCACGCCGTCGGCGACCTGCCCGTTGACCGCGATCACCAGGCCGTCGGCGGAGGTGTCGATCATGCCGAGCGCCTCCTGCCAGCCGGCCGGGTTCTTGGCCAGCAGCAGGTGTGCGGCCCGCCCGTCCACGTCGACGGTCGAGTAGCGCCCGGCCACGTCGTCGACCTGCTCCACCGCCCGGACCGCGGCGGCGGGGTCGGCGCCCATCGCCACGGCGGCGGCGACGGCCTGCGCGGCGTTGCCCCGGTTGGCCCGGCCCGGGATGGCCAGCGTCATGGGGGCGGTGAATCCGTCGGGCCCGTGGATCGCGTCGTCGTCGACCCACCAGTCCGGCTCGGGCCGCTCGAACGTCCGGCCGTCGGGCAGCGTGCCCTCCGACCGCCACCGCACGGCCCCGGTGGAGTCCACCGTCCGCGAGATGGGTTCGCCGGTGCGCGGGCAGCTCACCGAGTCGCCCGCCCACGCGGACCCGGCGGCCACCCAGACCACGGACGGGTTGTCGTACGCCACGGAGGTGATCATCACGTCGTCGCAGTTCGCCACCACCGTCGCCTGCGGCTGCGCGGCCACCCCGGCGCGCAGCCGGCGCTCGATGGCGTTGATCTCCCCGACCCGGTCAAGCTGGTCGCGGCTGAGGTTGAGCAGCACGATCGCCTCGGGCGTCGTGTTCTCGGCGACCGCGGGCGTGTGGAGCTCGTCGACCTCGATGGCGGCCAACCCGGCCACCCGGTCGGCCCCGAGAGCGGACACGATCCCGGCATCCATGTTGTCGCCGTTCGCGTTCGAGGCGACCCGGCCCACGGTCGACAGGGCGGAGGCGACCATCCTCGTCGTCGTCGACTTGCCGTTGGTCCCCGTGACCAGCACGGTCCGCCGGCCCGCCGCGAGCTGGCGCATGAGGCCAGGATCGAGCTTGAGCGCCACCAGGCCGCCGATCATCCCGCCCGACCCGCGCCCCGACACCCGGGACGCCCAGGTCGCCAGCCGGGAGACGGCCACGGCCACCCGGCCGCGGGGGGTGAGTGCGGTGATCGCGGGGGAACTCATGCCGCAGAGTCTAGGCAGCGCGGCGTCCGGGCAGCGCGGCCGCCTCAGAACCGCACCGCACCGCCCAGCGCGTGGCGGCCGCTCGCGGTGTCCATCGCGGTGTGAACGCCGTGACCTGCGACGGTGACGGCCGGGATGTCGTAGGGGTCTGGGACGATGGTGGGCATGGCAGGTTGGGTGGTGGTGGACGTCGAGACGTCGGGGATGACGCCGGCGGTCGACCGTGTGTTGTCGGTGGCCGCGGTGGTGATCGACGACGACGGCGAGGTGGTCGAGGAGTTCACGACCCTGCTCAATCCGGGCGTCGACCCGGGGCCGGTCCACGTGCACGGCCTCACCCCCGCACTCCTCGCGGGCAAACCACGCTTCGCGGACGTGGCCGCCGAGTTGGACCGGGTGCTCGACGGGAGGACGGTCGTCGCCCACAACGCCGCCTTCGACGCGTCGTTCCTCGCGGCCGAGGCCCGCCGGGCAGGACTCCCGGCCCCGCTCGAGCGGTTCCTCTGCACCCTGGACTTCGCCGGTCGGCTGCACCTGTCCACCGCCGACCTCAAACTGTCGACGCTCGCCGCCCACTTCGGGGTGGAGCAGCGGGCCGCGCACGACGCCCACGATGACGCCCTCGTGTTGGCCGGGGTGTTCGCCGGGCTGCTCGAGGTGGCCCGGGGCAAGGACGTGCAGCCGAAGGTGCGCGAGCTCGACGCGATGGTGGCGCACCCCGAGACCGGCTACCTCGTGTCCACGGTGTGGGCGGAGGCCCTCGCCGCCCCCAGGCTGTGGCGGCCGGCCGGGCGGCTGAAGCGCGGCGGCGGGCTGGTGCAGGGCATGGAGGTGGTCTTCACCCAGGACGTGGACCGCGATCCGGAGGAGATCGCCGGCCTCGTCGTCGACTCCGGTCTCTACGTCGCCGACCGCATCTCGTCCCGCACGTCCCTCGCGGTGTGCGACGCACCGGGTGCCGTGCGAGGTCGGACCGCGTTCGCCCGCAAGAAGGGGCTCGAGCTGGTGCCGTATGCCCGGTTCGAGGAGATGCTCGCCGCCGTCGCCCCCGGGCGGCCCGTCGCCGGGGCCCAGGCCGTGGACAGTGCGCAGGGGGCGCTCTTCTGACCCCGCGCTCCGCGCTGCTCGGCGCCCGCGTTCCGCGCCTCCAGACCCCCGCGTTCCGCATCGTGGGGCGCTGGCCCGAGGCGGCGCGGCGGAACTGACATGATGGGCGACGGCCACCGTCGTCGACCACAGGAGTACCGCAAGTGCCCGCACCCCAGAACGCCGCCGCCCGTGAGGTCTACGAGAAGGAACGCGCCCACGTCCTGACCCCGTGGTCGGCCTGGGGTTCGAGCGACCCGATGGTCGTCACCGCGGCCGAGGGCTGCCACCTCACCGACGGGGACGGCAACCGGCTGCTCGACTTCACCTCGCAGCTGGTCAACACCAACATCGGCCATCAGCACCCGGTGGTCGTCAAGGCCATCCAGGACCAGGCCGCCGAGCTGTGCACCATCAATCCGGCGCACGCCAACGCCGCCCGCGCCGAGGCCGCCCGCCTCGTCGCCGAGGTCGCGCCCGCCGGGATGAACCGCGTGTTCTTCACCAACGCCGGCACCGAGGCCGTCGAGCACGCCGTCCGCATGGCCCGCCGCCACACCGGCCGCCACAAGACCCTGTCGGCGTTCCGCAGCTACCACGGCGCCACCACCACCTCGATGAACCTCACCGGTGACACCCGCCGCTGGGCCAACGACATGGGCAACACCGGCGCCGTGCACTTCCACGCCCCGTTCCTGTACCGCTCGCAGTTCTACGCCGAGAACGACAAGCAGGAATGCGACCGGGCGCTCGAGCACCTCGACTCGCTCATCGGCCTCGAGGGACCCGACCACTTCGCCGCCCTCATCATCGAGTCGGTGCCCGGCACGGTCGGCATCATGGTGCCGCCCGCCGACTACCTGCGCGGCGTGCGCGAGATCTGCGACAAGTACGGCATCGTCATGATCTGCGACGAGGTCATGTCCGGCTTCGGCCGCACCGGCGAGTGGCTCGCCCTGGACCACTTCCGCTCCGGCGACGACGACTGGGCGCCCGATCTCATCACCTTCGCCAAGGGCTCGAACTCGGGTTACGTCCCGCTCGGCGGCGTCATCCTGCACGACCGCATCGCCGCCTCCTTCGAGACCACGCCCTACACCGGTGGCCTGACCTACGCCGGGCACCCGCTGGCCTGCGCCTCCGTGGTCGCGACGATCAACCTCATGCGCGACGAGAAGATCGTCGAGAACGCGAAGATGATCGGCGAGGACGTCATCGGCCCGCGCCTGCGCGAGCTCGCCGAGAAGCACCCCTCCATCGGCGAGGTCCGCGGCCTCGGCGTGTTCTGGGCCGTGGAGATGGTGGCCGACCGCGAGACACGCGAGCCCCTCGCGCCCTACGGTGGATCATCGGAGGCCATGGCCCGCACGTTCGGTAAGGCAAAGTCCGACGGCCTGCTGCTGTTCATGAACTACAACCGATTCCACGTGGTGCCGCCGTGCATCATCACCCCGGACGAGGCCAACGAGGGCCTCGACATCTTCGACCGCGCACTCGACGTGGCCGACGAGTACGTGAGGAGCTGACCATTCGATGGCGCTGATATTGCGGCTGATCGTCAACGCCGTCGCCCTGTGGGTGGCGACGCTGATCGTGCCGGGCATCACGCTGCACGAGATCTCCGGGGCCGCAGCCTCTGGCGCCGGCGACATCGAGAACGAGGTGAACGTCCCCACCATCACGGCGCTGCTCGTCGTCGCGGTGGTGTTCACGCTGGTCAACGCGGTGATCAAACCGATCGTTCAGTTGCTGTCGCTGCCGCTGACGATCCTCACCCTGGGCCTGTTCCTGCTGGTGGTCAACGCGCTGATGCTCATGCTCACCGGCTGGATCACCACGACGTTCCAGCCCTTCGGGGCCGAGTACGTGGTGAGCGGGTTCTGGGCTGCGTTCTTCGGCGCGATCGTGATCGGCCTGGTCAACTGGGTGCTCGGCATGCTGGTCCCCAGCCGCGCCCGCGACTGAGCGGCGGCGGCCCGCGACTGAGCGGCGGCGGCCGCCCGGGCGGGCACCCGCCGGGCCGGCACCCGCCCGCGACCGAGCGGCGGCGGCTGAGCGGCGCCCGGGCGGGCACCCGCCCGCCGAGCAGAGGAATTCGCGCACCCGCTACTCGGGCGATGCAGTAGAGATCCTCTGCTCGGCGGCGACGGCTACGCCGCGAGGGGCGTGCGGCGCGGCCCCGTTCAGGTCAGGAGCCGAACACCGCCGAGGAGACGGCGGTCGGGGCCCAACCCCGCGCTGCCTGGTCGCGGATGAACTGCATCTGCGGGTAGAACGAGTTGCCCGGGCAGGCGGTCCCGCCCCAGTCGCGGTGGCCCGACACGGCCATCATCGGTCGCGTGGCCCCACCCTGCGGGTTGCGGTAGTTGATCCCCGCACGCGGGTTGATGCCGGTGGCGTTGCACAGGGCCCGGACGCAGTCGATCGCCGCGCCCACCGCGCGTGAGGTTGGCGGTGCACCGGTGAAGTCACCGAGCAGGCTGATGCCGATGTTGCCGTTGTTGAAGCCCCCCACGTGGCCACCGGTGACGATCGGGGGTGCGATCCCGGCGACCGGCGGGAACTGGAAGACGGGGTTTCCGACGGGCGTTCCGCCGCGGCCCTGGTAGATCCGGCCCTCGGGGTCGATGAGCAGGTGGTACCCGACGTCGCCCCAGCCCAGGGTGTTGGCGTGATAGTTGTAGATCGCCCGCACACTGGCCGCACGGTCCGGCCCGACCGGGGAGGCGGTGTGGTGGATCGTGATGGACTGCGCGGGGAAGTAGGAGGGCGCCCAGCGGAAGCCCGCGACATCGCCCGCACCCCACGCCGCGCGCGGGATGACCGGTAGGCCCGCCAGGCCGACGCTGCCGAGGCTGTAGTTGCGCGGGGTGCCGCGGCCGTCGTCGAACACGGTCGCCTCGGCGCCCGCGGGCGCATCGACCTCGTACCCCACGGCACCATCGGGCGCGCCGACGAGTTCGGAGGCGGGCGTGCTGCCGGCGTCCGGGGCGGAGTCCATCCCCTCGAGCGGGAGCCAGTCACCGACCGAGCCGTCGGGGAATGCGAACCGGATCCGGCCGACGATCTCCTCGGCACTGGGGAACGTCACGCCGACGTAGCCGAGCGGGCCGTTGGGCTGGATCATCCCGCTGCCGGTCGAGACCGACTGCATGAGGTCCTGGGCCACGCCGAGCGAGCCGGTGGTGAAGGGATTGGCCCCGGCGACGGGACCTCGGACGGTGGAGGCGACGGCGGCGCCCACGCCGACGGATGCGGCTGTGAGAAATCCACGGCGTGTCACGGACATACGGGCTCCAGACTGAGGTTTGCGAAGGGCCGACCCATACCTATCGGCGCGGCCCGCCGCTACATTACGCGCTTGACGTGACCGAATCGAGACCCTCGTTACCGGAGGGATATCTGAGGGTGATGTGACTGATGTGGCGGCGTTCGCCCGGACGATGAGACCAAACGGCTTGTGCCGCCCCACGATTCGGGCGGCCACGACGCGCGACGAGAAGACCGTTCCGCACACAGCCTCTCGGGCGATGTGCGCGGAACGGTCTTGTCGATGTCCGGAGGGCGGGCCCACCCGGCGCGCCGGCCCAGCCGTCGATCAGACGGTCAGGGGGCCCAGGTGCGGGCGCCCTCGACCGAACCGACGGCCTCGGCGCCCTCGGCCTCGTCGGCGTAGGCGCGGTTGACGGCGGAGACCACTGCGCGCAGGGAGGCGGTGGTGATGGAACCGGCTCGTCCGACACCCCAGAAGACCCGGTTTCCGAACTGCACCTCGACGTACGCGGCCGCGGTGGCGTCATCCCCGGACGTCATCGCGTGCTCCGAGTAGTCGAGGATGCGTACCTCGTCGTCGAACATCTCGTTCAGGGCGGCGACGAACGCGGCGAGGGGTCCGTTCCCGGACCCCGACAGCTCACGGGTCTCGCCCTTCCACTTGATGACGGCCTCGATGGCGTCCTCGCCGTCGTCGGTCTCGGCGGGGACGAGGTGCTGCGACATGCGCTCCATGGGCGAGACGCGGTCCAGGTACTCCGTCGAGAAGATGTCCCACATCGCCTTGGGGGTGACCTCGCCGCCCTCGGAGTCGGTGACGTTCTGGACGAGTTGCGAGAACTCCATCTGCAGGCGCCGCGGCAGCTGCAGGCCGTAGTCGCTCTTCATGATGTAGGCGACGCCGCCCTTGCCGGACTGCGAGTTCACGCGGATGACGGCCTCGTAGGTGCGGCCCTCGTCCTTGGGGTCGACGGGCAGGTAGGGGACCTCCCACGTGATGTCGGTGATGTCCTCGCCGCGGGTGTCGGCCTCGGCCTGCAGGGCGTCGAAGCCCTTGTTGATGGCGTCCTGGTGCGAGCCGGAGAACGCGGTGAAGACCAGGTCGCCGCCGTAGGGGTGGCGCTCGGGCACGCGCAGCTGGTTGGCGTACTCGACGGTGCGACGGATCTCGTCCATGTCGGAGAAGTTGATCTGCGGGTCGACGCCGCGGGTGAGCAGGTTCATGCCCAGCGTCACCAGGCAGACGTTGCCGGTGCGCTCGCCGTTGCCGAACAGGCAGCCCTCGATGCGGTCGGCGCCGGCCTGGTAGCCCAGCTCGGCGGCGGCGACGCCGGTGCCGCGGTCGTTGTGCGGGTGCAGCGACAGGATGGTCGACTCGCGGTGCGCCAGGTTGCGGTGCATCCACTCGATCTGGTCGGCGTACACGTTGGGAGTGGCCATCTCGACGGTCGCCGGCAGGTTGAGGATGATCGGGTTCTCGGGGGTGGCGCCGACGACCTCCGTGACGGCGTCGCAGATCTCCTTGGAGAACGCCAGCTCGGTGCCGGTGAAGGACTCGGGCGAGTACTCCCAGCGCCAGTTGGTGTCGGGGTAGTCCTTGGCGATCGTGGTGACCAGCTCGGCGGCGTCGGTGGCGATCTTCTTGATGGCGTCGCGGTCCTTGCGGAAGACCACCTTGCGCTGCAGGATCGACGTCGAGTTGTAGAAGTGCACGATCACGTCGGACGCGCCCTCGCACGCCTCGAACGTGCGGCGGATGAGGTCCTCGCGGCACTGGACCAGCACCTGGATGGTGACGTCGGAGGGGATCGCGTCGTCCTCGATGATCTCGCGGACGAAGTCGTAATCCGTCTGCGAGGCGGACGGGAATCCGACCTCGATTTCCTTGTAGCCCATACGGACGAGCAGGTCGAACATGCGGCGCTTGCGCGCGGGGCTCATGGGATCGATCAGGGCCTGGTTGCCGTCGCGCAGGTCCACGGCGCACCACTGGGGGGCGTGGGTGATGATCTTGTCCGGCCAGGTGCGGTCGGGCAGGGAGACGTCCTCGACCTCCTCGGCGAACGGCCGGTACCGGTGCGCGGGCATCGAGGAGCCGCGCTGTTTGTTCCACGACGGCTGGTCGGGGCGGACGGGCTTGGAGGGGGGAGTCAGGGTCGACGACGACGAGACGAAGGCATCAGCGGGATTCATTGCAGTGGCTCAACTTCCTAGGGGGGCGATCGGCAGGGATCGGACCGGCGCGACGAGATCCCGCGACGGGGAGCCGGTCCGCCTCAGCGGGCCCCGCCGCGGCACCCAAGAAGGAGCACGCGCTGCATGCGGGCCATTATACACATCTGCGCGGGACGTCACGGAATCGGAATGACGAACGTCGAGGCCTCGGTCGTGGTCCCTTCGGGCGGTGACGGCGGCGGGTCCTGCGTGAGGTCGTCGGGCACCTGCATGGATCCCCAGACCTTGCTGCAGCCGGCCTCCTCGGCCACCTCCACCGCCTTATCGACCAGTCGGTGGGCGATGCCCATGCCGCGCAGGTCCTCGCGGACCCGGATCCCGTAGACGAACAGGTCGGGGCTGGCGCCGAGGTGCCCGGTCTCCACCGCGACGAGCATCGCGACCGGCACCTCGTCCTGCAGCGCCAGCACGAGCAGGTTGGAACCTCGGTCGAGGAAGTCCGTGGTCCATTCCGCGGTGGGCGGGGTGCTGAGCAGGTCACCCGCGGACAGCACGAGGTCCACATCCGCGCGCGCGGCGCGGCGGATGACGAGCTCCGGCGGGGTCATCTGTCCAGTGTGGCAAAAATCGAGGGGGTTCGGCATCGCCGACTGCCCTGGGTCATCGGTTGGCGATCATCCAGTCGATCCAGCCGTTCTGGGCGGGGATCGATTCGTACCGGGCCGGGTTGGTGCCGTCGGGCTGCCGGCGGTCGTGGTCGGAGCCGGAGTGGACGCCCACCAGTCGGTCGCCCCGGAAGACGGGTCCGCCGGAGTCGCCGTACCCGTATCCGCCCTGGATGGTGTGGGAGCGGCCGATGCGTGAACCGGCTCGGGGCTCCATCCGGTCGAGGCGGGTGAGGCCCGTGCGGAGTTCGGGGGAGCGCAGGCCGCGGGGGGTGGTCTCGCCGAATCCGTGGAAGCGCAGGACGGCGCCCGGGGCGGGGTCGACCCCGGCGCGCCGCACGGCGGGCGACGGCGCGGGGTGGCGCAGTTTGAGGAGCATGAAGTCCCCGGCGGGGGCCTTGTAGACCCTCTCGGGGGTGTGGCGACCGAGGCTGCCGGTGTCGAGAGATCCGAATGCGCCGACGATGGGCGGGCTGGCCAGGGAGGCGGTCGCGGTGAAGCCGCCGGGAACGGTGGCGAGGTTCCCGAATCCGAGGGTGTACGCGTTGGGGTTCGTCGGGCCGCAGTGTGCGGCGGTGGCGACCCAGCGCGGGTGGATGACGACGCCGGAGCACGGTGCGCCGGGGACGCCGTCGAAGACGGTGATCTGCACGGCCCAGGGGGAGGGGCCGGAGGGGGCGCCGTTCACCACGGCGCCGGCGGTGGGTGCGGCGACCGCGAGCGACGCGGCGACCGTCCCGACGATGGAGGCCACCGCTGCGGCCAACCGGCCGGGGCGGGTGAGGCCACTGTGACGTGTGAGGCGCATGGGGCCCAGCGTAGGCGATGGTGGAGAGTTTTCGGGCCGCTCGACATGGGTCCTCATGGTGAGGACGTCGCGGCGTGAACCGGGGGCGTTACTCGGAGGCGCGTCACTCCGCGGCGCGGCGGTTCGGCGCGCGGTGGTCGGGGATCGACGGAGCCGTGTCGACCTCCTTGTGCGCGAGCCGCACCGTCGCGAGCACCATCACGGTGAGGGTGGCGCCCAGGAGCATCAGCGCGGCGCCGTCGACGGAGAACCACTCGCCGAGCACCACCACGCCCAGGCCGAGCGAGACGACCGGGGTGGTGACCGTGGAGGCGGGCACGGCCTGGTGCACGGCGCCTGCGGAGAACGACATCTGCTGCAGCGTCAGTGCGGCCACTGCGGCCACTCCCAGGCCGTACACCTCGCCGGTCGTGGCCACGGTGAGCAGCCCGCCGTCGTGGAACCGCTCGGTGACGCCCTTCGTCAGCAGTGCGACGTAGGCGAACGCGGTGCCGCCGGCCACGCCCAGCAGGAGGGCACGGTTGCCGTTGGAGCGGCGGTTGCGGGAGACACCGAGGAGGACGACGACGACGAGGAGTCCGCCCGCGCACGCGAGTGCCCACTGCCACCAGGGCGGGTGGGCGTCTCCTCCGGTGGGCCGTCCGTAGATGACGAGCACCATCACGCATCCCGTGAGGACGTACCCCCAGAGGAGTTCGGTCTTGGTGACCCGCCGACCGGTGACCCAGGCGCCGAGGGGGAGGGCGAAGGTCAGTGAGAGAACGGTGATCGTCTGGACGAGGATGAGCGATCCGAACGCGAGCGCGAGGCCCTGGAACGCGAATCCGGCGAGGCTGATGACCATGCCGGTCCACCAGTACCGGCTCGCGAGCACGTTGAAGTGACCCTCGTGTCGACCCTTCGCGCGCTGGGGCGATCGGTGCCGCATGACGGTTCCGAAGGCCTGGCTGAGGGCGGACGCGAGGGCGAGAATCACTGCCGCCCAGATTTCACTCATCCCTGATGAGTAAACACCTCCCGTAAAGTAGGTCTGCGGTAAGCCGATCAACACCGGAAGGGTGTGACCGCGTGGCACTCGTAGTGCAGAAGTACGGCGGCTCCTCCGTGGAGTCCGCAGAACGAATCCGCCGGGTGGCGGAACGGATCGTGGAGACCAAGAAGGCGGGTAACGACGTCGTGGTCGTGGCCTCGGCTATGGGCGACACGACCGACGAGCTACTCGATCTGGCCGATCAGGTCTGTCCCTCGCCTCCGCAGCGCGAGATGGACATGCTGTTGACCTCGGGGGAGCGCATCTCCAACGCGCTGCTCGCGATGGCCATCAGTTCGTTCGGGATGGAGGCCTATTCCTTCACCGGATCCCAGGCCGGGATCATCACCACGACCAGGCACGGCAACAGCCGCATCATCGACATCACCCCGGGGCGCGTCCGTGAGGCGCTGGACGAGGGCAAGATCGCCCTCGTCGCGGGCTTCCAGGGGGTGTCCCGAGAGACCCGCGACGTCACGACCCTGGGTCGCGGCGGGTCCGACACCACCGCGGTCGCTATGGCCTCGGCCCTGGGTGCGGACGTGTGCGAGATCTACTCGGACGTGGACGGCATCTACACCGCCGACCCGCGGATCGTGCCCGATGCCCGCAAGCTCGACACCATCTCGTACGAGGAGATGCTGGAGATGGCGGCGGTCGGGTCCAAGATCCTCAACCTGCGCAGTGTGGAGTTCGCCCGCCGCTACCACGTGCCGCTGCGCGTCCGCTCTTCGTATTCGACCAACCCGGGCACGCTCGTGGCCGGAAAAGTGGAGGACATCCCCGTGGAAGACGCAGTCCTGACCGGAGTCGCTCACGACGCCTCGGAGGCCAAGATCACGGTCGTCGGCATCCCCGACCAGCCGGGGTACGCGGCCAAGATCTTCCGCGTGGTGGCCGACGCCGAGATCAACATCGACATGGTCCTGCAGAACGTCTCCAAGGCGGAGGGCAAGACCGACATCACCTTCACCTGCCCGCGTGAGGTGGGCGCCAAGGCCGTTGAGGTCCTCTCGCAGGCCAAGGACGATCTGGGTATCGACCAGGTGCTCTACGACGACAACGTCGGCAAGGTCTCCCTCGTCGGCGCGGGCATGAAGTCGCACCCGGGCGTCACCGCGACGTTCTGCGAGTCGCTGTCCGAGGCCGGCATCAACATCGAGCTCATCTCGACCTCCGAGATCCGCATCTCGGCGCTGGTCCGCGAGGACGAGTTGCCCGACAGTGTCCGCGCGCTGCACAAGGCGTTCGAGCTGGGCGGCGACGAGGAGGCGCAGGTCTACGCCGGCACCGGCCGCTGACCTGACCCCTCCGCCGGCCCGCCCCGGCGCCCACATCGATAAGACAGTTCCGCACCCATCGCCCGAAAGCGGTGCGTGCGGAACTGTCTTTTCGACGGCGCCCCGGCGCCCCGGCGCCCCGGGCGCTCACCCTCCACGCTCTCGGACCCCGGCCCGGATGTCCGCGGCGGTCGCGTGCGCATCGCGGGTGACCATGGTCGTGGTGAGCGGATAGACCAGCCAGCCCGCGCGGCGCAGGCGGTTCCAGCGGGTGAGATCTTTGGCGTGCTGCGCCGGGTCGCGGTGGTGCTCGCCGTCGTACTCGACACCGATCTTCAGTTCACGGCGCGCCAGGTCGAGGACGTACGGCAGCCCGGGTGCGGGCACCTGCGTCTCGAATCCCGTCAGACCGTGGTCCAGCAGGAATAGTCGGGTCCGGGTCTCCCACGGCGACGCGGCTCCGGTGTCGCAGAGGTCGAGTGCGGCCAGCACCTGTCGTTTGCCGGGGATCCGTCGGGGGTCCATCGCGAGTGGCCGGACGTCGCGCTCCGGGTCGACGCCGATGGACGGACCCGCATCCAGGGCGATGACGGCGTCGGTCAGGGTGCCTCGCCGCGCGATATCGAACAGTGCCCAGGCGGGGCTCGCGGCCAGGCCGGCGCCCGAGGTTCCCGTCAGGTGGACGACGTGCTCCGGCGGAATCCGGTACTGGCGGCCGATCATCCCGGGCCGGCGCACCCGGGTCGATCCGGCGGCGAACTCGTCAAGGTAGTCGCGCGGCGGGAACGGGTGGCCGTGTGCGTCTGCCGCCAGCCAGCCGGTCGCGACGGCGTCCGGGTACAGCGCGGAGATCGCCGTGATCCGGGTGAGCGGGTGGCTGCGATCGGCGGTCCGGGGCAACCACAGTCCGCGGTGGTGCCGGACGAGGCCGCTGGAGTGCAGGCGCCGCCCGCGTTCCGGGACGAGGTCGCGCGTGCGGCGGGGGGTCTGGTCGGGGCGCATGGTCCAAGCGTCGACGACGACGAGGGCCACCTCGGCCGTCGATCCCGCCATCGCGACGTCGCCTGTGGAGGCGGGCGCGGCTGTGGAGAGACCGGACCGCGGTCGGAGAGCGGTCAGTTATTCCTGGACTCGCTCTGCCGGCCGCCGGCCAGATCCCCCCTCCCCGTCGAGAAGGACGTTCCGCACACCCTCGTCTCGGCCGATGTGTGCCGGACTGTCTTCGCGACGCGACGCGACGCGACGGGGCGGGGTGGTGTTCTGTGCCCGAAGCGCGGCCGGGTGTGACGCACGCCGCTGTCGGAGCTGGGCGACCCCGGTAGGATGGGGTACTGCCGGTCGGTCGAGCGCAGGGCGGAGAACCCGTCCGCGGCGGGCCGGGACAAGACTTTCAGGAGTTGACCTCAGAGATGACCACTGTCGCCGTAGTCGGAGCCACGGGCCAGGTGGGGCGCGTCATGCGTGCCCTGCTGGAGGAGCGGGACTTCCCGGCTGACAAGGTCCGTTTCTTCGCGTCCGCCCGGTCCGCCGGGACCACGCTGCCGTTCCGCGGTGAGGACATCGTCGTCGAGGACACCGCCAACACGCCCGACGAGGAGCTGGAGGGGATCGATATCGCCCTGTTCTCCGCGGGCGGCACGATGTCGAAGGAGCAGGCCCCTCGGTTCGCCGCCGCCGGCGCCGTCGTCGTCGACAATTCCAGCGCGTGGCGCAAGGACCCCGACGTCCCGCTCGTCGTCTCCGAGGTGAACCCGGGCGCGGCGAAGAACCCACCCAAGGGCATCATCGCCAACCCCAACTGCACCACGATGGCCGCGATGCCGGTGCTCAAGGCGCTG
The DNA here is from genome assembly GCF_024519835.1 of Dietzia sp. Die43. Lineage (NCBI taxonomy): Bacteria > Bacillati > Actinomycetota > Actinomycetes > Mycobacteriales > Dietziaceae > Dietzia > Dietzia sp. Die43. The sequence goes on from NZ_JALJRF010000012.1 coordinate 147,557, forward strand.
CACGATGCGGCGGGCCTCAAGCGTCTGGTCGTGTCGACGTACCAGGCGGTCTCCGGTTCCGGGCTCGCCGGCGTGGACACGCTGAACGATCAGATCACCGGCAATGTCGGCGCCGGCCACGAGCTGGTTCACGACGGCTCGGCGCTGAAGACCGACGACCACGGGCCGTACGTCGCGCCGATCGCGTTCAACGTGCTGCCGCTCGCGGGTGGGCTCGTCGATGACGGGTCCGAGGAGACGGACGAGGAGCAGAAGCTGCGCAATGAGTCGCGCAAGATCCTCGACCTGCCGGAGCTGCGGGTCGCCGGCACCTGCGTGCGCGTGCCGGTGTTCACCGGTCACACGCTGAGCATCAACGCGGAGTTCGACAAGGACATCACGCCGGAGCAGGCGCGCGAGCTGCTGTCGAAGGCGCCGGGCGTCAAGGTCGTCGACGTGCCGACCCCGCTGGATGCGGCGGGCATCGACGAGTCGCTGGTGGGCCGCATCCGCCAGGACCAGTCGATCGAGGGCAACAAGGGCCTCAACCTCATGGTGGCGGGCGACAACCTCCGCAAGGGCGCGGCGCTCAACACCATCCAGATCGCGGAGCTGCTGGTCAAGTAGCGCAATTGCTGGTCGGGTGGCCAGTCGCGGGCTGAGCTGGTCGGGAGTGCAGCCGGTCGGGAGTACGACGACGACGAGGCCCCGCAGTCGCACACAGGCGAGAGCCGCCGCCCGGTCGCGCAGACCGGGCGGCGGCTCTCGTGCGTCGGGCGTGCGAGGAGTTCGCCGTCTCGGCGGTATGACCAAAGGCATACTTTCGGTATGTCCCACACGACGATCAAGGTGAGTCGCGACCTCCGGGATCTTCTGAAGAGGCAGGCCGCCGAGGAGCACCGCACGCTGGGCGACCATCTTGCGTATCTCGCCTCACTCGCCGAGAAGCAACGGCGGCTCAAGCGCCTGCGTGCGGAGATAGACGCGACATCGCCAGAAGATCTGGCGTCCTACCGCGAGGAATCCGAGTGGTGGGAGCGGGCGCAGGATGCCTGACCCGACTCCCGGGGAAGTCATATGGGTTGTCGTCGATCCCGCGGTGGGTCGTGAGCAGAGTGGTCGCCGGCCCGCGGTGGTGGTCTCGTCGCGCGCGCACATCTCCCTCGCCGATACTCTCGTGATGGTGGTTCCGGTGACGTCGGATGGTCGAACCCCGTCCTGCTCCGGGGAGACGTGTTCGATCGCGACTCCTGGGCGATGACCGAGCAGCGCGCACCCTTTCGCGCCAGCGTGTTGTCGGCCATGCCGGCCAGGTGGATGCGGGGACCCTGGCAGACATTCGCCGGTGGATCCAGGATTTCCTACACGAGTAGCGGTCGACCGCCCCGCCGCCGACCGACCCACCCACACCCCACAACCCCACCACCCGAGAGGACCACCCATGACCCCGACCCTGACCCACCACGAGGACATCGCCGTCCTCACGCTCGGCAGCGACGAGAACCGCTTCTCCCCGGACCGGCTCGACGCGATCAACGCCCACCTCGATGAGGTCGAGAAGTCGGCGAAGGGGCTCGTCACCGTGGGGTCGGGCAAGTTCTATTCCAACGGCCTCGACCTCGACTGGCTCATGGCCAACTCCGACCGCCTCGACTGGTACGTCGGCCGGATCCAGGAGCTGTTCTCCCGCGTCCTGACGTTCTCCCTGCCGACGGTGGCCGCGGTCAACGGGCACGCCTTCGGCGGCGGCGCGATGCTCGCGATGGCCCACGACTACCGGGTGATGCGCGACGACCGCGGCTACTTCTGCTTCCCGGAGGTGGACATCAACATCCCGTTCACTCCCGGCATGGCGGCGCTGATCCAGGCCAAGACCACCCCGCAGACCGCCATGACCGCGATGAGCACGGGCCACCGTTACCCCGGGGCCGAGGCGGAGGAGGCGGGCCTCGTCGACGCGACCGCTGCGGAGTCCGAGATCGTCGCCGCGGCGCTCGGGCGCCTCCAGCCGATCCTCGGCAAGGACCGCACCACTCTCGGCGCCATCAAGACCACGATGTTCGCCTCCGTCACCGAGGCGCTGGGCCGGGGCCCCGGCGGCGTCAGCCTCTGACGCCCACCCGTCCCTGGTGGATCGCCAGCTCGGGGTAGCGCGGGGATAGTTCGACACCGGCAACGACAACGACGACGACGAGGACCGCCGCCGCGGGGAAACGATGCGGTCGCCCGGTCACGCCGAACCGGCGGCGGCTTCGGTCGTATCGAGGCCGGTCCAGTGCCATAGTGGAACTGCACGCCCCTCGTGTCCCGGCCTGCTGCTGGAACACGTGGCCAGATCGCACGACTCCCTGCAGGTTCACGCCTGCACCGACGAGAGGAACGCAGATGGCTATCAACGACGACGACATCACCACGTCCGGCGCTCAGGGCGAGGGCATCGCCGACGGCGGTTCCAATCCCGGCGGCCACGACGGTGGCGCCGACGGGTCCGCCCACCACATGAAGGGCGAGGGCGAGGGCCTGGCTGACGGCGGTTCGAACCCGGACGGTCACGACGGCGGCGCGGACGGTTCCGCCGATGGCGCCGCGAACACCGGCGAAGGGGTGGCCGACGGCGGTTCCAACCCGGATGGTGCCGACGGCGGCGCTGACGGCACGCAGTAATTGCGGGCGCTTCATCGGTGCGTCGCGTGCAGCTCGGATGAGTTCGCTGCGGGGGTGTGGGGGCAGCGGCCCCTGCTGACCCGGGCGGCCGAGCTGCCGCGCGACTACTCCGACCTGCTCGCGCCCGGGATGGTCGACGAGATCATCGCCGAACGCGGCGTGCGCACGCCCTTCGTGCGCATGGCTCGGGAGGGCACGCTCGTCGACCGGGCGTGCTTCACCCGATCCGCGGGTTTCGGGGCCCAGATCTCCGATCAGCTCGACCCCGACGGCGTGCTCACGCAGTACGCCGCCGGGGCGACGCTCGTGCTGCAGGGTCTGCACCGGTTCTGGCCGCCGATCATCGACTTCGTCCGGGGCATGACCTCGGACATCGGCCATCCGGTGCAGACCAACGCCTACATCACCCCGCCCGCGAATCGCGGGTTCGATCCGCACTACGACGTCCACGACGTCTTTGTGCTCCAGGTGTCCGGCACCAAGCGGTGGCGGGTGCACGAGCCCGTCCATCACCATCCGCTTGCGGACCAGCCGTGGACCGACCACCGCGAGGCGATCGCCGAACGGGCGAAGGACGAGCCGGTCATCGACACCGTGCTCGAGTCGGGGGACTGCCTCTACCTGCCGCGCGGCTGGGTCCACTCGGCCGAGGCGCAGGGTGACACTTCCATCCACCTCACGGTGGGCGTGGCCCCCTTGACCGGGCACGACGTCGCCACGGCGATGATCGAGGCACTGGCCTCGGAGGAGGAGCTGCGGGCGTCGTTGCCGTTCGGGCTCGCCCCGGTCGATGCCGCGCGCGCCGAGCCCCACGCCCGCGAGGTGCTCGACGTGCTGGCCAGGCTGATCGCCGAGAAACAGGACCAGCTCAGCGGTCTCGCCGGCGACGCGCTGGCCGAGAAGTACCTGGACCTCACGCGCCCCGCCGCGATCCGCCCGCTGGCCACCCTCGATGCCGTCGCGTCGCTCGACGCCGACACTCAGCTGCGGCTGCGGGAGGGGCTCCACGCACGGGTGGACTGCACCGGCTCCGACGCCGACTCCGACTCCGACGCCGCCAATCCCGGCACGGTGGTGTTGAGGCTGCCCACCAAGTCGGTGACCTTCCCGGCGGTGTGCACTTCCGCCCTGCGCGCTGTCCTCGAGGGCGACCCCGTGAGCGCTGGTTCGCTGCCCGGCCTCGATGCCGACGACGGCCGGGTGGTTCTCCGGCGGTTGCTGCGGGAGGGCGTGGTGGTGGCGCTGTGAGCAGGCCTGCGGACTGGGAGCCGTGCAGTGACTCGTCGTCGCGCCGCGGCGATCCTCTGGACGGGTCGGGCTCCCGGGGATTGCGGTGGCTGATGGTCGAGCTGGCCGGCCCGTGGGGATATTCGGCGCTGCTCGACTCGCCGGGTCTCCTTCCGCCCGAGCTGGGTCGCGAGATCGCCGGGCGCGCCCAGGAGGCCGATGTCCGGGTTGCCGCGATCCGGAGGCCGGGTCGTCGTCGTCAGACCGATGAGCAACGCTGGCGGTGGGCGCTCGCCGACGCCCGGCCCGGGCACGAGTCGCTGCGGTGGGGCGAGGTTGACGGCCCGGTCGGGTACGCCGAGATCCCCCTCGACGGTTCCGCCGGCACCCCGTCAGCGGAGCCGCTGGTCGCCGTGTGCGCGCACGGCAAGCACGATCAGTGCTGCGCCGTGCGGGGGCGCAGCGCCGCGGCGCGGATCGCCGAGCGGTATCCGGAGGCGACCTGGGAGTGCTCGCACCTGGGCGGCGACCGCTTTGCCGCGACGATGCTCGTCCTGCCGCACGGCCTCTTCTACGGCCGCGTCGACCAGGCGGAGGATCCGGCAGACATCGTCACCCGCTACACGGAGGGCCGCGTCGACGAGCGGTACCTGCGCGGACGCAGTAGCCATTCGGCGGCCGTGCAGAGCGCGCAGCACCACGCCCGCGCGGTGGTGCCCGACGACCGCATCGACGCCTTCGCCCCGGTGCGCGTGGTCGAACGGGACGAGCACGTCGAGGTGACGCTCGAGGGCCCGCACGGTCCGGTCGAGGTGTGGCTGCGCGAAACCTACTCGGAGCCGATCTTCACGATGTGCCGGGCCCACGCCCCCGGGCCGGTCCGGCAGTGGGAGCTGATCGAGGTCAGGGGCGGCGGGTAGGGCCGGACGTCGGGGCGAGGTGGAGCGAGGATGGTCGAACCACGTGTGGCTCCGCGGAGACGTCCTCGACCGCGGCTCCTCGGGGACTCCGCACGCGAAAGGACAGGCGACGTCGATGCAGCCGTTGATCCGCGCCGCGAGCCTGCGCGGGTTCGCTGAGCTCGTCACCGAACTCGGCGGGGATCCGGATCGGCTGCTCGCGCGGTTCGGCATCGAGCCAGAGACGTTGGCGGACGAGGACGGGCTGCTGTCGATCACCGACCACGACCGGATGCTCGATGTGGCGGCAGCCCACCTGCGCTGCCCGGACCTCGGTCTGCGGCTGGCCGAACGGCAGGACGTGACGATTCTCGGCCCCATCGCGCGGGCGATCGGATCGTCGCAGACCTCCGCGGAGGCGCTGGAGTGCGCGGCTCGGTTCATGTTCGTGCACAGCCCCGCGCTGAGGATCGAGGTCGCCGACGACCCGTGGGGCCGGCGCGGCGTGATCGCCCTGACGTACCGCAAGGAGCTGACCGAGTCGCCGTACTCGCCGCAGGCCGCCGAGCTGGGGCTGGGGGTGTTCTACCGGGTGGCCGTTCATCTGGTCGGGCAGTCCACCGGGTTGCGGTCGGTGGAGGTGCCGCACGGACCACTCTCGCCGGTCGGCCGGTATCTGGGCTTCTTCGGCGTCGACGTGAAGTTCGACCGGCCCGCGGCCGCGCTGTGTGTCGACCGTCGGATGTTGGATGCCACGTTCGCCTCCGCGGATGAGGATCTCCGTCGCGCGGCCCTCGATCACCTGACGGGCTCGTACTCCGACCCGTCGGACTCGGTGGCTCACCAGGTGCGCCGCCTCGTGGGGGAGCGCCTTCCCGGCCGCGTCCCCACCCTCGTCGAGGTGGCCGGGGCGCTCCTGCTCCACCCGCGGACGCTGCAACGTCGCCTCGCCGCCGTCGACACCACCTACGGCCGGGTCGTCGACGACCTGCGTCGGGATCGCGCGCACCGGTTCATCACGACCAGCGACCTGTCCTTCACCCAGATCGCCGACCTGGTCGGTTTCGCCGAGCAGGCCACGCTCAGCCACGCGGCGCGCCGGTGGTTCGGTATGTCCCCCGGGGAGCTGAGGCGGACCACCAACCTGTCGCCCTGACACAAGTTTCCCGCCGCCGGACACCGGATGCTGGTGTCGACCGCGGGAACGACCGGCGCCCCCCGGGCGGCCACCCCATCGGCGAGGAGGAGCGAACGATGCTGCGCGAAGATCCACCGCGTTCGGACCAGGTGTCCGGACCCATGCTCGAGCAGATCGGCGCGCGGCCGATCCCCGAATTCGACGGCGTCCACGACGTGTGGCCGCGGGGCGAGCGGCTGAGGGCGGTGCGCTCGGCGGCCGCCGAGTACAAGAAGCGGTTCGTGCAACAGGGGCAGGTGCGGGCGGTGCGGTCAGTCGACGTGGCCGGGGCGCCGTACCCGGTCAAGTACGCCTTCGACAACGCGGTGTCGGTGCCCAGCCTGCCGTTGGTCACCATGATCAACCGCATGGTGGTGGTCCAGTACGACGACTGGAACGGTCGGCCCCGCACCCTGGTGTTCGAGCCGACCGTCCCCGCCGGTTCCGCCAAGGCGCCGTTCTACGCCAGTCTGGAGAGGCTGGTCGACGCCGTCCCCGGCGGCCGCCTGGCCAGCAAGGCGATTCTCAAGTACTTCAACGAGCCCGGCGAGGCCCTGGCGAAGGTGGGGCTGCGGCCGGAGGACGTGGACTTCCTCACGTTCGACCACCTGCACGTGCAGGACCCCCGGATGATTCTCGGCTCGAGCGAGGTGATCGCGGGCGAGCCGACGCCGCGCACCGCCCTGTTCGGCGACGCGCAGCTGCTCGTGCACCGCCGCGAACTGGCCACCCTGGAGGACCTGCACCCCATGCAATGGGCCTGGTACGTCGAGGACGGACTCGACGGCGTCCACCGGGACAGGTTCGCCGTGTTCGACGGCGACATCGAGCTCGGCCCCGGCATCGCCCTGCTGTGGACGCCCGGCCACACGGACGGCAACCACTCGCTGGTCATCAACACCCCGGACGGCGTGTGGGTGTCCTCCGAGAACGGCATCTCCCTGGACAACTGGCAGCCGGAGCTGTCGAAGATCCCGGGCGTGCGCCGCTACCACCGCGAGTACGGCCGCGAGATCTGCCCCAACGCCAACACCCTCGAGGACGCGCTGGACCAGTACGACTCCATGATCAAGGAGAAGACACTCGCCGACCCGTGTTCGACCGACCCGCGCTGGCTCCAGATCCTGCCCTCCACCGAACTGGCGCCGTGGAAGCGTTTCTGGCCGGTGGTGCCGACGTACTGCCACGGTGGGATCTCCTACGGCGAGATCCGCGCCGGACTGAGGGACGGGAAGTGACGACGACGGCGAGGACCCGCAGTGCGCTCGTGACCGGGGCCGGTCGCGGCCTGGGCCGAGATATCGCGGGCCTGCTGGCCGACCGCGGGTATCGCGTCATGATCACCGATCTGGACGAGCAGTCGTCCCGGACGGCGGCCGCGGAGATCGGGCGGGGTGCGCTCTGGGCCGCTGTCGACGTCCGTGATCGCGGGCAGGTCGACGAGGCCCGGGACCGGCTGGTCGCGGAGACCGGGGGCGTGGACGTGTGGGTCAACAACGCCGGTGTCCTGCTCACCGGCCCGGCGTGGGAGCAGACCGACGACCAGCGGCGGCTCATGCTGGACGTCAACGCGCTGGGGACGATCAACGGCACGGTCGCCGCGATCGAGGCCATGCGCGCCCGCAGCGCTGGTATCCCGGGCACCGGCGCGACCGGCAGTGGCGGGCACATCGTCAACATCGTCTCGCTGGCGGGGATCTCCGCGGTCCCGGGCGAGGCCGTCTACGCGGCGTCCAAACACGCGGTGATGGGCTTCAGTTCCAGCTCGGCCGCCGACCTGCGGCTGGCCGGGGTGGACGATATCGACATCTCGTGCATCTGCCCGGACGGCATCTGGACCCCGATGCTCTTCGACAAACTCGAGGACCCGCAGGCGGCGCTGTCGTTCTCGGGTGTCCTCCTGCAGTCGGAGGACGTGGTGCGCGCGGTGGGCAGAGTGCTGGAGTCGCGGCGCCCGGTTACGGCCGTCCCGGCTAGGCGCGGGGCGCTGGCCAGGCTGGGTGCCGCGTTCCCCCGCCTGGCGTCCGCCCTCCTGCCGCTGATGGCCGCCAAGGGTCGCCGGAAGCAGCGCACTCTCCTACGAACGCAAGGATCGTCCCGCTCTTGACCACTCGGACAGACCCCTCCGTGATCATCCATCGTGAGGTCGACCTGCAGTCCCGGTTGCTCTACTGGGCCGGGCGGGCGACGCTCCGTCAGGTGTACCGCTTCTGGCCCATGACCGGCGCCGGGATCCGGGGGCTGGCCGAAGTCGAGCGCGGGTTCTCGCGGCTGGCGGGCCCCGCCGGGGTGCGTGTGGAACGGACCGTGCTCGGCGGCACCGCGGCCGAGACGTCGACCCCCGATTCCGTCGGCCCGGACGCATTGGCCGACGTGACCCTGCTCTACCTCCACGGCGGCGCGTTCGTCTTCTGCGGCCCCGGCACCCACCGTGGGCTCTGCGGCCGGCTGGCGATAGACCTCGGCGTGACCGTGCACTCGCTGGACTACCGGATGCTGCCGGAGGTCGACCTGGCGACCGCGGTCGCGGATGCCTACGCCGGGTATCGCGCTCTGTCCGAGCAACTGCCCGCGGATCACCGGATCGTGGTGGCCGGGGACTCGGCGGGCGGGTACCTGGCCGCCGCGATCTGCGAGTTGGCCGCCCGCGATGGCGTCCGCCAGCCCGCCGCGATGGTGGGCTACTCGCCCCTGCTCGACGTCGATGGCGAGGTGCGTGAGGGGCCGTGGGCCACGCGCGACTCCTACCAACCGGCCGTCACGGTGCAGCGGTTCCAGAGGCTGTGGCAGCTCCACGCCGACGGGCTGGAGAGCAGCCGTTCGATGCTCACCTGCGATCCGGAGGTGTTCCCGCCGACGCTGATCACCCTGGCTGCGGGCGAACTCGTGGAACCGGCCGCGCTCCAGCTGACCGAACGCCTCCACGCGGCCGGGCGGCCCGTCGAGACCCATCGGTGGTACTCGGCAGTCCACGCGTTCCCGGTGCTCGCCGGCCTGACCCCGCACAGCCGCCACGCCGGCGGGATCACGGCCGAGTTCTTGCGCCGGACGATGACGGCACCGGTCTCACAGCATCCTCTCTCAAGACATGCACGAGATGGGTCTTGACCGTGCCTTCGGACAGGTGCAGCGACTCGGCGGGCTGCCGGTTGCTCGAGCCCCCTCGGTCACGGCGCGCAGGACCTCGGACTCCCGGTCCGTGAGCACCGGCCGAGGACCACGCATCCGGCTCAGTAGCCGGGCAGCGACCGCTTCGCCGCGACGATGCTCGTCCTGCCGCACGGCCTCTTCTACGGCCGCGTCGACCAGGCGGAGGA
>NZ_JALJRF010000013.1:0-134059 GCF_024519835.1 Dietzia sp. Die43
AGGGTTCGACGGGTGAGGATGCTCCTGACTTCGGTTCGATCACTGAGGGTTCGACCGATGCTGACGGCAACCTCGACCTGGGCTCGCTCGGGAGCATCACCGACCCCTTTGATTCGCTGAGTGCGGGTTCGACGGACGCTGACGGCAACCTGGACCTGGGCTCGCTGACGGGGGGCACCGGTTCCGACTTCGGTTCGGGCGACATTAACGTCCCCGGCTCGGGCGCGGGTTCGGACGCCGGCACCCTCCTGGCCCTCGGTTCGCTGGCCGGAGCCGGGATCGGCCTTGGACTCGTCGTCTCCGGCGGCGTGAACCTCCCGCCGCTCCCCGAGATCAACGTGGGCCTCGTCTGCAACCTCCCGCCGGAGGCCATCGACTTCCTCAAGAGCAACGGCTCCATGGAGCAGGACGAGTGCGAGCCCGAGGAGGAGCAGAACTGAGGTTCTGCCCCCTCCGCCGCTGACTGAGTCAGCAACCGGATAGCTCTCCGGCGATCCCCCGTCGACCACACGGTCGGCGGGGGATCCGCCATTTCGGCCCCCCCGGATACGCTCTCGGACATGGCCACCCCCGACTTCGTCCTCGAACTCCGCAAGCACGTGGGCACCGCCCCGCTGTGGCTGGCCGGGGCGACCGCGGTCATCCGGGATCCCAATGCAGCCCGCGTGCTCCTGGTCCGGCGCAGCGACAACGGTTGGTGGACGCCCGTCACCGGCATCGTCGACCCCGGCGAACACCCCGCCGACGCCGCCGTCCGCGAAGCCCACGAAGAAGCCGCGGTGGCCATCCGCGTCGACCGCGTCGCCTCCATCGGCGTCTCCCGCATGGTCACCTACGACAACGGCGACCAAGCCCAGTACATCGACCACACCTTCGCCTGCACCTACCTGGACGGCGACCCGCACCCGGCCGACGGGGAGAACACCGACGTCCGCTGGTTCGACGTCGACGACCTGCCCGAGATGCGACCCCACATGCTCGCCCGGATCGACGCCGGGCTGGCCGACGAGGAGCGCGCCCGCATCGTCACCACCACCGAGGGTGACACCGGATAGCCTGCTACACCCCCCGGGGCATAGAATCGAGTCATGTCCGCCGACCGCCTCCGCGCCGAGGTCCCGCCCGCGGTGACCGCGGGCGTGGGCATCGTGGTGGCGCTGGTCAGCGGCGTGTTCGGCATCAGCGCCCACGGACTGGCCGCCGGCGCGCTCGCGGGCCCGCCCACGTCGGGCCAGATCCTCGCCGTCGCGGCCACGAGCGCGGGAATCGGTGCAGTCGCCGCATCCGTCGCCCGCCGCCGGACCCCCGTCCTCGCCGCCGCGGCCGGCCTGATCGCGGGACAGGGACTCGTCCACCTCGTACTGGCCTCCGGCCACACCCACGGCGCCACCGGCACGACCGGTGTGCTCGGCCACCACGCCACGGACCCGGCAGCGCTCCGGGCCGCGATGGACGGCATCGGCCCCGCCCCCGCATCCTCCGCGGCCGCACTACTCACCCCGGGAATGCTGGGTGCCCACGTTGCAGCGATCGCCACGACGCTCGCGCTCGTCGCGATCCTCTCCGGGACACTGTCCTGGTTGGCGGCTCGGATACCGCCCATGGTGGAGACGGCCCACCTCGTCGTCGTCGCCCGACTCCTGGCCTCCTACGACGCCGACACCCCCCGCGGACGGTTCCTCCTGGCCCGCGGGGGAACCCGCGCGCCGCCCGTGGCCGTGTGACCACCACCTGCACCGGTACGCGCCCCGCGCTGCCGGGCGATCACACACACCACACCGAGGACTCCCACACCATGCGTACCCACACCCGTGCCGCCTTCGCCGCGGCCTCCGCACTCGCGCTCGCCCTCACCGTCACGGCCTGCGCGACCGACGACACCGACACCACGACCGCCGCCACTCCCGCCGCCGCGGCCGATACCGCAGCCTCCACGACCGTGACCTTCGACGACGGCTGGGCCAAGGCCACCGGCACGGAGATGACCGGCGTATTCGGCACCATCACCAACCCGGGCGACACCGACCTGCACCTGATCGGTGTCGAGAGCGACCTCGGCGGCAGCGCCGAACTGCACGAGACCGTCCCCGGCGGCAGCGGGATGATGATGCAGGAACGCGAGGACGGCTTCGTCATCCCCGCCGGCGGCGAGCTGGTCCTGCAGCCCGGCGGCAACCACATCATGCTCATGGAGCTGGGGCGCCCCATCACCACCGGCCAGCAGATCACCCTCACCCTCGAGTTCGACGGCGCCGAGCAGGACGTCACCGTCTCCGCCCGCGACTTCCAGGGCGGGGAAGAGGAGTACGTCGGCGGCGGTCACGGCGAGATGAGCGGGGGCACGAGCCACGATGGCTGAGCAGGCCCGTCGCGGTCTGTCCCGGCGGTCGGTGCTCAGCGGCGGCGTCGCGGCGGCGGTGGGTGCGGGCGTCGTCGGTGGCGCGGTGGTGGGCGGCGCTGCGGGATACGTGGGGAGAGGTGTCGTCGACGACGACGAGGTGATCGGGGACTGGAAGACCGTCGCCGACTCACGAGTCGTCGGGGCGACCACCGAACCGTTCCACGGCCCGCGGCAGGCCGGCATCACCACGCCACCGCAATCGCACGCCGCGTTCGTGGCGTTCGACATCGTCCCGGGGGCGACCCGCACGGAGATCCAGGGAGTCCTGCGGGCGTGGTCCCAGGACGCCGCCCGGCTCACCCGGGGGCGAGGCGGACTCGCCGACCTCGAGCCGGAGCTCGCCGAGGACCCCGCGCGCCTCACGGTGACCATCGGGTTCGGCCCCGGGCTGTTCGACGCGATCGGGATGCCGGACCGACGGCCCTCGTGGCTGGCGCAGCTGCCGGCGTTTCCACAGATCGACCAGCTCGAGGACCGGTGGTCCGAAGGGGACCTGCTGCTGCAGATCTGCGCCGACGACCCGGTGATCGTCTCCCACGCCGCGCGGGTGTTGGCCTCTGGCGTGCGGGGCGTGGCGCGGCAGAAGTGGGCGCAGCGGGGCTTCCGCAAGGCCGTCGGCACCGACCCGACCGGGCGGACCCAGCGCAATCTGTTCGGGCAGATCGACGGCACCGTCAACCCCACCGAGGAGGACGTGGACTTCGACCAGATCCTGTTCTCCGATGGCACCTCCGCGGACGGGCAGGTCCAGCGGTGGATGCGGGGCGGGTCCTCGCTCGTGTTGCGCCGCATCCGTATGACGATGGACACCTGGGAGGAGATCGACCGCACCTCGCGGGAGCTGAGCGTGGGCCGACGGCTCGACACCGGGGCCCCGCTCACCGGGGTGCACGAGCACGACCCGGCCGACTTCGAGGCGATCGACGAGGTGGGCCTTCCGGTGATCCCGCCGGAATCCCACATCGCCCGGGCGCGGCAGCTCAGGCGGAGCGAGGCGATGCTCCGGCGGCCGTACAACTACGACGACCCGCCGGAGGGCGGCGAGATCAGCAACTCCGGGCTGCTGTTCACCGCCTACCAGGCCGATCCGGTGCGGACATACGTGCCGGTCCAGCAGCGGCTCGCCGAGCAGGACGCGCTCAACACGTGGACCGTCCCCATTGGGTCGGCGGTGTTCGCGCTCCCGCCCGGCGCGGCCGAGGGCGGGTACGTGGGCCAGGGGCTGTTCGAGGGGTGAGGGGCTCAGCCGAACTGGCCTGGCATGGTCGGGCCTGGCCTGGCCTGGCCTGGTCGGGCCTGGTCGGGCCTGGTCGGGCGCGGCCGTGCCCCGCATCCGCTCCAGCGGTTGCTCGGCCGGAACGCATCCGCCCCCGGGCGTGGCGTCCGGCGTGCGCTTCGGTGCGCGCGTGACGCCACGCCCGGGGGCGGCTGTGTCGGTCGGGTCAGATAGCCGCGGCGATCGCGTCGGCCATGGCCTGCTGCCCTAGGGCCGTGGGGTGGAAGGCGGCGGTGTTGTTCGCCGAACCATCAGCGAACACGACCCACCGCTCGTCCACGGGGGCGCATCCGCTTCGGTCGGTGTCCGAGGTGGGCAGGACCGAGATGTGTCCGTTGCGCAGTGCGGCCTCATCGACCGCGTCGTTGATGGCTGCGGTGACCTCGCGGGACCACTCGAGGTTCGCCTCTCCGATCGCAGTGGTGAAGAAGCAACCATCCTCATCCGACGCCGGCATGAGTGGCAGGTACTGGGCAGCGACAACGGTCGCGTCGGGCGACGCCTCGTCGATGGCGGCGTAGACCTCGTCGACCGCTCCGTCCTCTCCGAAGATGTCAGCGATGTCCTGCGCGACGACCTCGCCGATCTCCTCGCGGCAGTCGATCGGCTGATCGGGCCCGTCAGGCTGCAGATGCGCGGTGATGCACCCGACAATCGTGCCGAAACCCACGTCGTTGCCGCCGATGGACAGGGTCACCAGATCGGTGTCCGAATCGAGGGCTTCGATCTGCGGCGGCGCACCCGGGTACTGGGTCTCGATGAGGATGTCCTCGGTCTGGGCACCGCCGCAGGTGGCGTCGGTGAGTTCGCCCACAGCTGGGTTGGCATCGAGCTGGTTCGGGTAGTTCGCCAGGCTCCGGCCGCAGCCCGCGGGGCCGCCGGCGGGTTCGGTGTTGTCACCGAGCGCGGCGTACGAATCTCCCAGCGCCACGTACTCCGCGTAGGCCGGGGAGGCGAGCGATCCTAGGGAACCCGAGACGCTGCCGGGAGCGTCGGTGGTCGAACCGAGCGAGCTGACGGCGATTGCGCCGTCGGCCTGGGTGGTGGACTGGGCGGCGGCGACGGGGGCTGCGGCCAGTGTGACCGAGGCGGCCAGGGCGAGGGACGTGGTGAGGGTGCGGGAACCGGCGAAGCGGTGCCGAGGAGAGGTGAGCATGGGCTCAGTGTTCTCTCATCGTCGCCGCTTCGGGAGGAATTCGGGCGGATTTGGACAACTGTCAGATGAAGTGTCCGGTGTCAGCCGTCAAGCGCGGCCACCACCCGATCCGCGACGTGCGCATGGCCGGCGGTGGTCGGATGGACCGGCACCGCGCCGGTCTCGAGGCCCGTGAAGTCGACCCAGCGGTTCTCGGGCGGGGTGCACATCGAGTGGCCCGGTTCATCGGGGATCACGACGGTGGCGCCGTTGCGCTCGGCGGCGTCGCGGACGACGCGGTTGATGCTGTCCTGGAAGCCGCGGACCTTGGCCCGCTCCTCCCGGCTGATCGCCATGAACGGAGCGCAGGCCGGGGACTGCTCGATGATCCGGTCGTCCGCGGGCACCGCGGCCAGGTACCCGACCGTCACCACGCGGGCCTGCGGTGCGCGCTCGGCGATCCCGGCGTACACCGCGTCCATGCGCTGGTCGAGCGTCTCGAGCGCGCGGGCGGCCTGCCTGTCGATGACGTCCGAGCACCCGGCGGTGGGATCGAAGCCCTTCGACAGGCTCGCCGTCGCGCCGTCGACGAGCGGCAACAGCTCGGGTGCGGTGTTGGGCCGCAGGGCGCACGCCACGATCACGGCGGCGAAGCCCACGTCATTACCGCCGATCGTCATGGTCACCAGGTCGGTATCGGCGTCGAGGGCGTCGAACTGCGGCGGGGCCCCGGTCCTGCCGACCGCGAGGAAGTCGTCGGCCACCGCGCCGCCGCAACTCGCGTTGACGAACGTGCCCACCCCCAGCTCGCGGGCCACCACGGTGGGGTAGGCGTCGTCGGTGCGCACGCACGCGACGGGACCGGCCCCCCACGCGCCGGGCGCGATCCTGCCGACGGCGGCGTAGGAGTCGCCCAGCGCCACGTACTTGGACGGGCCGGTGCCCGCCCCCGACAGGACGGTCGGGCCCATCCCGGTGCCGGTGACCTGTCCGGCGATGGTGCCGCCCAGCGTCTGCGCGGATCCGCTGACGAGCTCGAGTGGGGAGGCCTGCGGCGCGACGGGTCCGGGGATGGCGGGCGCGGCCCCGGCGGGGGCCGCCAGCAGCGGGGACAGCAGGGCGGCGGTGGCCGCGACGGCACCGGAGACCAGGCGGCTAGCGGCGCGGCGGGAAGGAGACGTGTGCATGGGATCACTGTCTCATGAACACATGTCTAGTTGGCGTCCCTCCCGAGGCCTTCCGGGGCACGCGGGGAGGCCCCGGGAGGGACGCCCGGGCCGTCAGTCGACGGGCGGGGCCGCGGGGAGTCGGACGACCTGGCCGGCGTAGGAGAGGCCGGCGCCGAACCCGATGCACAGTGCGACGTCGCCCTGCTTGGACTGGCCCTCGCGCAGCATGGTCTCCATGGCCAGCGGGATCGAGGCGGCCGAGGTGTTGCCGGTCTGCTCGATGTCGTTCGCGATCGCCACGGTGTCGGGCAGACCGAGGTGCTTGGCCATCGCCGAGTTGATACGGCCGTTGGCCTGGTGCGGGACGAATGCCTGAATCTGCTCCGCGGTCACCCCGGCCGTCTCCAGCGTCTCGGCGCACACCTTCGACACCTGCACGGCGGCCCAGCGGAACACCTTGGACCCGTTCATGGTGAGGAAGGGCTGACGGACGTCCTCGGCGCCGGAGTCGACCTCGTCGACGTACGCCTTGAAGTCCTTGGTCTGGCTGATGGCGCTGCCCTGCTCGCCGTCGGAGCCCCAGACCACCGGGCTGATGTCGTTGGTCTCTGCCGGGCCCACCACGACCGCGCCGGCGCCGTCGCCGAAGATGAACGAGGTGTTGCGGTCGGTGAAGTCGATGCCGTCGCTCATCTTCTCCACACCGATCACCACGACGTACCGGGAGGCACCGCCACGGATCATGTTCGTCGCGACCGCGAGGCCGTACCCGAACCCGGCACAGCCGGCGGTGAGGTCGAACGCGGCGATGCCGTTGCGTCCGAGGTTCGTGGCCACCTGGGGCGCGGCGTGGGGCACCTGGGTCCAGTTGGTCGACGTGCACAGGATGACCGCGTCGACGAGCTCGGGGTCGATCCCTGCGGAGGCCACGGCCTTCCGGGCCGCCTCGGTCGACATCATGACGATCGACTCGTCTGCGCTCGCGAAACGACGGTTGAGGATCCCGGACCGCTCGTAGATCCACTCGCTGGTCGAGTCGATCGTCTCGCAGATCTCCTCGTTGCTGACGACGCGCTCAGGGCGGTACGCGCCGATACCCAGCAGGGTGGAGCCGGGCGCGCCCGCGCCGGTCGCGATGGTCACGGTCTCGTTGGAATCCGCCATACGGATGTAGCTCCTCGTCGGTGTGCGGTTCGGGATCGGGTCCCGCTGGCGCGGCCCGTCACGATACTTCTCCGCAACAGTACTGCGGTCGGTGAGAACATCGGCACATACGACCGTGACGTTTCGCCCCCGACAGCGGCCACCCCCTCCGGTGCGCGGCTCACCCGCGGGCGAGCCCCTCGAGCCACTCCCGCCAGCGCGGCGCGTCCCAGGTGGGAGTGACGTCCACCGCGGCGGCCCCGAGCGGTCGGCCGTCGCCACCGGGGGCGTCGACGTACTCGAACACCCGCACCGCCAGCGCGGCCCGGCCGACGGCGTCCTCGTGGGTCTCGCCGGCGGGGAAGGCGAACAGCTCGAGCATGCCGTCGGCCGGCGCCGAGAGGATGAGCGTCCGCGAGGCCTCGGACCCGGTCGCCACGATGCCGCCCACCTCACCGGACCTGGCGACCACGCCACCGTCGCCCGGGTTCCCGCCCACACCGGACGCCGGGGCGATGAGCGCCGCCGTGACGCGGGCCCACAGCTCCGGCACCGTGGCCTCGACCGGATCGGTGGCCGCGTCGACGGTCACCACTCCGTCGGCCGGGCGATGGGTCAGCCGGTGGGCCAGCACCGTCAGCGCCTGCACCCACCCGTCGAGACTGCCATCCACAGACTCCTCCGCCAGTTGCCCGCCGGAGCCGAACCCCGACCGCAGGGTGAGCACGCTGCCGCCCTCGCCGTCGTCGACCACCTCACACGACGTCTCCCACGGCGGCACCGGGACGCCCTCGCCCATCCAGTCCCGCTCGGCGTAGGAGAACAGTCCGGGCACACTCCCGGCGGGCGGCGTGTAGACGGTGATCTCGCCGACCGTCGCGGTGAGCATCGCCTCGGCCGCGGCCTCCGGGCCGGTCGTGGGATCGGGGGCGCCGGGGTCGGCGAACTGCACGATCCGGCCCCCGACCTGGGGTTCCATCGCGCACGGCACGAACCAGGAGGAGATGCCCTCGCCGGTGGCGACCGCGTCCCACACCACCGCGGGCGCCACGGGGAGCGGCACCCGGCACGCCACGCGCCGACCGCCGTCCTCGGTCTCGATCCCCGCCGTCACGTCGTACACGGGCGTACTCCCCTCACCGGTCCGCTGCTCTTGCCGCGTAACGCTACCGGCGCGCCGGCCGGACGTAGTGTGGCGGTCGTGAGTGCGACGACCGGGAGGCGAGTGGGTGGCGGTAGTGCCCGGACCGGTACCACCCGCGGACCGATCGCAGCGACCGCCCTGCTCTTCGCCGCCAACGGTGCGATCTTCGGCGCCATCGTGCCCCGCCTGCCCGACCTGAAGAACGCGCTCGACCTGGGCCCGGCCGGATTCGGCCTGGCCATGGCCTGCTATCCGGCCGGCGCGCTGGTCGGCGGCCTGCTCACCCCCGCGTTGATGCGGCGGCATTCGGACGGGGCGGTCGCGGTCGCGGCGATGGTCGTGGCGTCGGGTATCGCGGCACTCGTCGGCTTCTCGCCCGTCGTGGCCGTGTTCGCGGGATTGCTGCTGCTGTTCGGGCTGACTGACGCGATCACCGACGTGGCGATGAACGCCCACGGGATCCGCGTGCAGTCGCGTCACGGCAGGTCGCTGATCAACCGGTTCCACGCGGTGTGGTCGCTCGGCGCGGCGCTCGGGGCGGCCGGGGGATCGGTGGCCGCGGGCACCGGCACGCCGGTGGTGGGGCAGATGATCGTGGCGGGAGTCGTCTGTGCGCTCGCCGCGCTGGCCGCACTTCCCCTCCGGCTGGGTCCGCCGGTCGCCGAGGACGACTCCGGGCGCGACCTCGACACCATGCCCCCGTCCGCCGCGTCGTCTCCCGCCGAGCGGCGCGTCTCCCGCCGCGTGCCGGTCGGTCGCGCGCTGCTGCTCCTGCTCGCGCTGGGGGTGCTCGCCGGATGCGCCACCCTCGTCGAGGACTTCGCCCAGACCTGGTCCGCGCTCTACCTGCGCGAGGTCGCGGCAGCGGGCGCCGGCCTGGCGGGTCTCGGGTTCGTCGCGGTGCAGGGCACGCAGCTCGTCGGTCGCGTCACCGGTGACCGCCTGGTCGAGGGGTTCGGCGCGGCGCACGTCGGCCGGATGGGCGGAGCGTGCGTGGTGCTGGGCTCGGGTGCTGCGCTGGTCGCGTCGTCGCTGCTCGACGGCCCCGCCCTGCTGATGGTCCTGCTGGCGGGATTCGCGCTGGCCGGGTGGGGCATCGCCACCGTGATCCCGGGTGCGATGGTCGCCGCCGACTCCGTGCCCGGCCTGGCTCCCGGCGCGGGCCTGGCGGTGCTCAACTGGGTCCTGCGACTGGGCTTCCTGGCCTCCCCGCCGCTCGTCGGTCTCATCGCGGAGCATGTCGGGATGCGCTGGACGGTCGTGCCGATGCTGGTGGGCGGCGTGCTCATCGCCGCGCTCGCGGGGCCGCTGCTCGGCCGCCACACGAGGGGAGATCGACGTGGATGACCGGGTGTTCGTCAAGAGGGGCTCCCGCCACGGCCCCGACTTCTTCCGCCACGAGGCCGCGGGTCTGGCCTGGCTCGCCGCGGCCCCCGGCGGGCCGAGGGTGGTCCGGGTGGAGGAGGTCGACGACGACGAGATCACCCTCGAGAGAATTCCCGCGGGTCGCGCGACGACGCGGGCGGCTCTGCGGTTCGGTCGGTCGCTGGCGGCGATGCACGATGCGGGCGCGGCCGCCTGGGGCGCACCCGCGGACGGCTGGGCGGGCCGGTGCTTCATCGGCAACCGGCCCCAGGAGTGTGCGCCCACCGCGTCGTGGGGCGAGTTCTACGCCGAGCAGCGGGTCCGCCCGTTCGTCCGGATAGCGGTGGACCTCGGTGTCCTCGGCGGCGCCGACCTCGCCGTGGTCGAGCGGGCCTGCGACCGCGTCGCGTCCGGCGGACTCGACGACCCCGACGACGTCCCCGCCCGCCTCCACGGCGACCTGTGGACCGGCAACGTGCTGTGGACCCCGGCGCGGGCCGGAGGGGAGGGCGGCGGAGAGAACGACGTCGGGGCCGTGCTCATCGACCCCGCCGCGCACGGCGGCCACCGCGAGACCGATCTGGCCATGTTGGCCCTCTTCGGCGCCCCGCACCCGGACGAGATCCTCCGCGGGTACGACGAGGCGCACCCGCTTCGTGAGGGATGGCGCGACAGGGTCCCGCTGCATCAACTGCACCCGCTGGCCACCCACTCCGCCGGGCACGGCGCCGGCTACGCGATCGCGCTGGCCGACGCCGCCCGGCAGGTCCTACGTCTCTAGGCCGGTCAGCCCGCCGCCGGGCTGACGCGGAACACGGAGTCGCGATTGTCGGCGTCGGAGGTCGTCACCAGCAGCGAGCCGTCGGGCTCGGGCGCCAGGGACCGCAGGCGACCGAACTCACCCTCGAGGAGCACGGCGGAGTCGACGACAGACCGCCCGTCCTCGCTGAGTCGGAGGAGGACGAGCTTCTGGCTCCTGAGGTTGGCCATCGCGAGCGCCCCCTCCCACTCGCCCCCACTCGGATCCCCGCAGGAACTCGATGTCCGACGGGGCCAGGGTCTGCTCCCCGGACGACCAGACGGCCTCGACCGCGTCCGGGAACTCCTCGGTGTCGGTCATGGGGACGTTCTGGTTGTAGCGTCCGTCGACGTTCGGGTTCCAGCCGTAGTTCGCGCCCGGCTGGAGGAGGTTGACCTCGTCGTGGGCGTCCGGCCCGTGCTCCGCGGAGTAGACGCGGTGGCTGTCAGGGTCGATGGCCAGCCCCTGGACATTGCGGTGACCGATCGTGTGGACCACCGAATCGCCCGACGCGGGTGAACCGTCCGGTTTGATGTGCAGGGTCTTCCCGGCCAGCGAGTCGGGCGACTGCGGGGCCGTGGCCGTGTACGTGTCACCGGTGCCGACGTAGAGGGTGCCGTCCGGGGCGGTGAGCAGCCGGCACCCGCTGTGGATGCCCTCCTCGCCCAGCGGGATGCCGGTGAGGGTGTCGCGGACCTTGGTCAACTCGGACCAGTCGTCGGCGGCCTCGAAAGTGGTGATCCGGTTGTCGCGTTCACCGTCCGCCGATCGCGACCAGCACACGTGGATCTCGCGGTTCTCGGCGAAGTCGCGGTCCACGGCCATGCCCATGAGGCCACTCTCGGACTGGCGGACGAGGCCGGGCAGGTCGATCTGCACCGTGCGCTGCTCGTCGCCGGGCTCCTGCACCACCATCCGGCCACCCCGCTCGCCGGTGAGGACGGTCCCGTCCGGTGTGCGGACCACGTCCCAGGGGATGTTGAGCCCCTCCATGACGGTGGTGGCGCGGACCGCCGGGCCCTCCACCACCTCGACGCCGTCCCCCGCACCATTACCCACCTCGGGCGGGAACAGGATGCCCGGCGGGATCAGACTGGTGTCGAGCGACCCCGAGGAGCCACCGGGCAGACTGCTCTGAGCGAACGCCACGGCGGGCATGACGACGACGACGGCGGCAGCGGCGGCGGCCCCTGCGAGGGAGCGGGTGCGGGTGCGGGACGAACGGGATATAGCGCGGTCGTGCACGGAGAGCTCCCAAGAGCTCCCTGCTGTGGTGTGAGAAGTGATGCGAGCCACAGGCTAGGGGTCACGAGCGGGCAGCGGTACCGGTCCGGGGCCGCGGCCGGGGCCGGGTGACTCAGCCCGCTGCGGGCCGGACGCGCAGGACCTTGTCCGTGCCGCCACCGTTGGAGGTGGTGACGAGCAGCGACCCGCCGGGCTCCGGGGTGATCGATCGCAGGCGGCCGTGTTCTCCTCGCAGGATCGCTGCGGTCGCGGTGACGGAGGTGCCCTCCTCGGACAGCGTCATGAGGACGATCTGGCTGGTCTTGAGCATTGCGACCGCCAGGGCTCCGTCCCACTCGCCCCACGCGGGGTCGTCGAGGAACGCGATCCCGCCCGGCGCGAGGGTCGGGTCCCCGGATCGCCACGACGCCTCCACCGCGTCGGGGAAGTCGCGGGTGTCGGTCATCGGCACGTCCTGGTCGTATCGGCCGCCGGCGTTCGGGTCCCACCCGTAATTGGACCCGGGGATCACGAGGTTCACCTCGTCGTCGACGTCCGGCCCGTGCTCGGCGGCGACGATCTGGTCCGAGTCCGGCCGCAGGGCCAGCCCCTGCACGTTGCGGTGGCCGTACGTCAGGACGGGGGAGTCGCCGATGGTGTCGTCGGCCGGCTCGCCGTCGCGGGTGATGTGCAGGATCTTGCCCGAGAGCGCATCGAGGTTCTGGGGCGCCGGGCCGGTGAATGCATCCCCCGTTCCGATGTACAGAGTGCCGTCCGGGTGGACGAGGATGCGGCAGCCCGAGTGCAGGCCCCGGTCGGCCAGCAGGATGCCGTCCACGAGAACCCGGGGCGACTCGAGGGCGGACCAGTCCTCGGCGGCGGTCCAGGAGGTGACGCGGTTGTCGTCCGCATCGGCCGAGGAATGGCAGGTGTACACCTCGCGGCTGGTGGCGAAGTCCCTTGCCAGTGCCATCCCCATCAGGCCGCTCTCGCCCCGGTCGTACAGTTCGCCGAGGTCCGCGTCGACAACGGTCCGCTCCCCGCTCCCGCGGATCGCGTACAGGGTGCCCGAACCCCGCTCGCCGGTGACGATGACGCCCTCGGGGTCGCGGACGACGTCCCAGGGGATCGTCAGCCCGTCGGCGACCGTCTCCACCTCGACGGCAGGGCCTGCCGGGAGCGCTCGCCCGGGCGGCTGCGACCCGGGTCGGTCGGCGCCCGGGGCGCCACCGGAGCCGACGCCACCGGAGCCCACGCCACCGGAACCGCCGCCGTCCGGGTCGCCGGTCGTCGAGCAGCCGGTGAGGGTGACGACCACGGCCACTGCCACGAGGGCGGCCAGCCGGGAGAGGGGACGGGGGAACTCGGTGCGGTGCACGGCTACTCCTGGGCCGGGATCAGGGGATGCGGTAGGGCTCCCCGTGCGGCCGAACCTATTCGACGCGCGGCCCGCGCGACACCGGATCTCGTCCCGGCGGTACCGGCCCGGAGGCTCCGGCCCGGAGGCTCCGGCCCGGAGGCTCCGGCCAGCCAACGAGAAGAGCGTCCCGCACACCTGCCTCTCGGGCGACGTGTGCGGGACGCTCTTCTCGACGCCGGGGCCCGGTCGGGCCGCGCGTCGGGTGGGGCCTAGAGCTCCTCGATGCTCGCGGTCGCGTGCACGGTGCCCAGCTTCTTGGGATTGCGCACGGTCAACGACCAGGCGGGATCACCCGCGCCGCCGCGACGGGCGTAGATGCCCAGCTTGGCCGGCAGGATCACGGGCTTGCCGAACTCCACCGAGTAGCGGGCCCGCTCCGGGATGCCGCCCTCGACCGTGCCGAGCAGCGTCGCGGCCGTCCACATGCCGTGGGCGATGACGTTCGGGAAGCCGAACGCTTTGGCACCCACCTTGGACACGTGGATGGGGTTGCGGTCCCCGGACACGGCCGCGTACTCCGCGATCTGCGCCTCGGACACCGACTTCACGACGGTGGGGTCGCCGATCTCGGCTGCGGTCGGCGGCTCGGGCTTCGGCGGGCGCGGGGCGTCCTTGGCCGGGGTCAGCGAGGTCCGCCGCTTCGAGAGCAGGCCCGACCGTTGCACCCAGGCGGGCTCGTCGTCGTCACCGGTTCGGATCTCGGTGACCACGTCCAGCAGCAACCCGGCGGGGTGCTCACGCAGGTTCTCGGCGTGCGCCCGGATGTTGAGCTCGTCCCCGACCCGCAGTGGGCGGCGTGATTCGATCTCGTTGGTCAGGTGCACCGACCCCATCGCCGGCACCGGGTAGTCCGGATCCAGCATGAGCTGCATGCTCAGCGGGAACGCGAGGGTGAACGGGTAGGTCAGCGGCAGTTCGTCGGTCAGCCGCAGGCCACAGACGCGGGCGTAGGCGGCCAGGTTGGCCACGTCCACGCGCACGCCGGCGACCTCGACGCCCTTCGACGGCATGGACTTACCGTCGCGGGAGCCGCCCACGACGGGAAGGGCGCCCACCGCGGCCTTGCCGTACTGGGCGAGCAGGTTGGGGATGGCGGGAAGGCGGGTGTACTCCACGTCAGATCACGCACCCAGCAGCGACTGGCCGCACACGCGGATCACGTTGTTGGTGACCGTGGACGAGGCGGGGTTGGCGAAGTAGGCGATCGTCTCGGCCACGTCGACCGGCAGACCGCCCTGCTGCATGGAGTTCATGCGACGGCCGGCCTCGCGGGTGGCGAACGGGATGGCGGCCGTCATCTGCGTCTCGATGAAGCCCGGCGCCACGGCGTTGACGGTGACGTTCTTCGAGGCCAGCTCGGCCGAGGCGCCGTTGACGAACCCGATGACACCGGCCTTCGAGGCCGCGTAGTTGGTCTGGCCGCGGTTACCGGCGATGCCGGCCATCGAGGACACACCCACGACGCGCGAGCCCTCGCCCAGCACGCCCTTCTCGGCGAGCTCGGCGGTGATGCGCTCGGGGGCGATGAGGTTGACGGCCATGACGGAGTCCCAGCGGGCGCTGTCCATGCCGGCCAGCGTCTTGTCACGGGTGATGCCGGCGTTGTGGACGAGCACGTCGACGCGGCCGTCGTGACGCTCTGTCACGTGCTTGGCCAGGACCTCGGCGGCGTCGGCGGCGGTGACGTCCAGCGGCAGCGAGGTGCCGCCGACCTTGTTAGCGGTGGCGGACAGCGACTCGCCCGCAGCCGGGATATCGCAGCAGATCACGTGCGCGCCGTCGCGGGAGAGCACGGCCGCGATCTCGGCGCCGATACCGCGGGCGGCGCCGGTGACGACGGCGAGCTTGCCCTCGAGCGGGCGGTCCCACGATGCCGGGGCGGTGGCCGAGCCGGCCCCCACGCGGAACACCTGCGCGTCGACGTACGCCGACTTGCCGGACAGGATGAACCGCAGGGTGGACTCGAGTCCGGAGGCTCCCGCGTCGGCGTCGGGGGAGACGTACACGAGCTGGACGGTGGAGCCGCGCTTCATCTCCTTGCCGAGCGAGCGGGTGAAGCCCTCGAGCGCGCGCTGGGCGATGCGCTCCTCGACCGAGCCCGTCTCCTCCGGGGTGGTGCCCAGTACGACGATGCGGCCGCTGGCGGCGACGTTGCGGACGACCGGGTTGAAGAACTCGAACAGGGCCTTGAGGTCCTCCGGGCGACGCAGCGAGGTGGCGTCGAAGACGAGACCGGCGAACTTGCCCTCGGCGCCCGCGGCGGCCAGCTCGTAGTCGCCGGCCAGCATCTCCCGGACGGGCTCGGCCAGGCGGCCCTCGCCGCCGATGAGGACGGGACCGTGCAGGGCGGGCTGCCCGGCCTCGTACCGGCGCAGCTGCTCCGGCTGCGGGAGGCCGACCTTGCCGGCGATGAACGACCCCGGGGCCGAGGTCACGAACTGCGAGTAGAGGTCGAGGTTGCCCTGTGCCATGGCGATCATCTCCTGGAGAGGTGCGGTACTACGGGTCGACAAATAACTTACTGCTGAGTAACAATACGTGCAGGGCCGCGTTTCGGGCCACCGGACACCGAGAACACAACGGGAGTGACACACGTGACCACCAGCCCCCGCAAGGTCGCCATCGTCGGCGGCAACCGAATTCCCTTCGCCCGCTCGAACGGCAAGTACGCGGACGCCTCCAACCAGGACATGCTCACCGCCGCGATCGACGGACTGGCCAGCCGCTACAACCTCCAGGGCAAGCGCGTCGGGTCGGTCGTCGCCGGCGCCGTGCTCAAGCACTCCCGCGACTTCAATCTCACCCGCGAGTCGGTGATCGGCTCGGTGCTCGACTCGGCCAGCCCGGCCTACGACGTCCAGCAGGCCTGCGGCACCGGCCTGGCCGCCGCGATCCAGGTGGCCGACGCGATCGCCCTCGGGCGTATCGAGTCCGGCATCGCCGGAGGCACCGACACCACCTCGGATGCGCCGCTCTCGGTGAACGACGACCTGCGCAAGACCCTCATTAAGGTCAGCTCCGCCAAGTCCACCGTCGACCGCCTGAAGCTCCTCGGTGAGATCCGCCCGCAGGGCCTTGTGCCCGAGCAGCCGCAGAACGCCGAGCCGCGTACCGGGCTGTCGATGGGTGAGCACGCCGCCATCACCGCCCGCGAGATGGGGGTGACGCGCGCCGACCAGGACGCGCTGGCCGTCGCCAGCCACCACAACCTCGCCGCCTCCTACGACTCCGGGTTCCAGAACGACCTGGTGACGCCGTACCTCGGCGTGGCCCGCGACGACAACATGCGGCCCGACTCCTCCGAGGAGAAGCTGGGCAAGCTCAAGCCGGTCTTCGGCAAGCGCGACGCCGAGGCCCACGGCACCGAGGCCACCATGACGGCCGGCAACTCCACCCCGCTGACCGACGGCGCGTCCACCGTGCTGCTGGCCAGCGAGGAGTGGGCGAAGGAGAACAAGCTGCCGGTCCGCGCCTACCTGGTGGACTCGGAGACCGCCTCGGTGGACTTCGTCCACGGCCACGACGGTCGCACGCCCGACGGGCTGCTCATGGCCCCCACCTACGCGGTGCCGCGGCTGCTGGCCCGCAACGGCCTGACCCTGCAGGACTTCGACTACTACGAGATCCACGAGGCGTTCGCCTCGCAGGTGCTGGCCACCCTGGCCGCGTGGGAGTCCGAGGAGTACTGCACCGAGCGCCTGGGCCTGGACAAGGCCCTGGGGTCGATCGACCGCTCCAAGCTCAACGTCAACGGCTCGTCGCTGGCGGCCGGTCACCCGTTCGCCGCCACCGGCGGCCGCATCCTGGCCGCCGCGGCCAAGCTGCTCGAGCAGAAGGGCTCCGGCCGGGCGCTCATCTCCGTCTGCGCCGCGGGCGGCCAGGGCGTCACCGCGATCGTGGAGCGCTGACCCCCGCACCTCGTCCACCTCGCCGCGGGCTCCTCCCGTGAGTCCGATGAGCGCAGCCCCCGCGTCCGGCGCGGGGGCTGCACTCATCGGTATCGGTCCGTCATAGTGGTGTTCACAGTGGTTCGGGCGGGGACGTCCCCGGCCGGCGGCCCGCGGGGTTCCGCCGTCCCCCGCTCGGGAGGAGGTGGATAGCGCGTGGTCGAGTCCCACGATGACGACACCCCGGCACGCCCCGTCGCGATCGAGGGCGCGGGCCCGCACCCGGCTGCGTCCGACCGACATCGGTACCGGGTGCGGTCGCGGTGGATCTACACCGGTGTGGGCCTGTTCATGGCACTCGCGGTCCTCTACGGCTTCGATCTCGTGCACAGCATCGGCCGGGTCCCGCGCGGGACGGAGGTCGCCGGCATCCAGGTGGGCGGGATGCGGACCGCCGACGCCGAACAGCGACTGATCGCCGAGCTCGGACCGCGGGTCGACGACGAGGTGGATCTGCGCGCCGGGGCCGTGTCGACCACGCTGGACCCCGACTCGGTCGGCCTGTCGGTGGACTGGCAGGGCACGCTCGACCGGGGCGGTGAACAGCCCCTCAACCCGCTGAAGCGGCTGATCAGCGTGGTGTGGTCGACCGAGGTCGGGATCGCCAGCGTCATCCCGGACGCCCGGCTGACCGATTTCCTCGAGCGCCTCGCCCTCCAGGCGGACTTCGAACCCCGCGAGGGCGCCATCTGGTTCGACCGGGATCAGGTCCGCTCGGCCATCCCGCTCGACGGGCAGCGCCTACAGATCGAGAACTCCCGCGACGCGGTGCTCGAGCACTGGCTCGACGACGACGGAGTGGACCTGCCCGTCGACTACACGCCCACCGAGACCGACGCCGAACAGGTGCGGGCGCTGATCCGGGACGTGGCCGAGCCCGCCGCCTCTCGGGACCTGACGCTGCTGGCCTCGCGGATGCGCGACGACGGCACCGAGCCGGCGACCACCACCGTCACCACCAGGCTCCCCGCCCCGCCACCGGGCCCCGGGCGCGAGCGGCCCGAGCCCCCCGAGCGGGAGATCGAGATGGTCGACCCGGACGACCCGGGCGCGGTGCCGGTGCTGTTCCCCCGCGACCGGATCGGGGAGTACCTCAGCTTCGTCCGCGAGGGCGACGTGCTCGAGCCCCGCTTCGACGCCGACGCCGCCAAGGGGATCCTGGACCCGCTCCTGGAGGAGACCGAGCAGGTGGGCAGGGACGCGAGTTTCGAGTTCAGCGGGTCGAGCGCCACCATCGTGCCCGCGGTCCAGGGACGCACCGTCGAATGGGGCCCGCTGCTCGGTCGGCTGCCCGGGCAACTCACCGACGTCGACGGCCCGCGTGTGCTCCCCGTCGGCTACGTGGGCCGCGACCCCGAGCTGACCACCGCGGAGGCCGAGCAGGCCGGCATCCGCGAGCCCGTCGGCCAGTTCACCGTGGCCGTCGGCGCGAGCGGACAGGCCCAGTCGATGATCGCCTCGCTGGCCGGGCACTTCATCCCGGCGGGCGGGAGCTTCTCCATGGCGGAGGTCGCCGGCACGGTCTCCGGAGACGTGTCCGCCGACGCCGTCGCCACCGCCCTGTTCAACGCGGCGTTCGAATCCGGCGCACAGGACCTCGTCCGCAGCTCCCGCGGTGTCGACGGCGACGCGTTCCCGGCGGGCCGCGATGCCACCGCCTCGGCCGACGTCGGATTCCGAAACGCCCAGGACACCGGCCTGGTGATCGATGCCTCGGGTAGCGGCAACTCGGTGACGGTCCGGCTGTGGGGGACGCCCGAGTACACGGTGAGGGTCTCGACGGCCCCCCGGACCGACATCCGGCGGGCCCAGACCCGGGTCGTCAGCACGGCCGGGTGTACCCCGAGTCCGGGCGCGGACGGGTACACCGCCCGCGTGACCCGGGTCGTCCTGCGCGGCGGCGACACCGTGAGCACCGACACCGTCTCGTCGAGCTACGCGCCGCGAGACCGGATCGTGTGCCGGGCCGAGACTCCGGAGGACGACGATCCCACCTCGTCGCCGCCACCACCGCCGCCCCCGCTCCCCGGACCCGGTGACCCGATCCGGATCCCGGGCCTACCGGAGTTCCGCATTCCCGGCGTACCCGGCAACTAGAGCGCCGAATCCGCTACCCGGATTCCGGATCCGCTACTCCCATAGGCATAGCGGATCCGGAATCCGGGTAGCCGATTCGTGGGGGTGGGCCGCCCGCGTCCGGCGAAACGAGTCGATCCGCCGCCCGGGCAGGGGCGGCGGATCGACGGGCGGGCCTCGTCAGGCCCGTGAGGTGCGGATCAGAACGCGGACTCGTCCAGCTCCATCAGCTCGTTGTCGAGGTCTGCGACGATCGCGCGGGTGGCGCTGATCAGGGGCAGCTCGTTCTTGGCGAACCACCGGGCGGCGGCGATCTTGCCGTTGTAGAAGTCCTTGTCGTCGTCGGACGCCCCGTCCAGCGCGCCGAGGGCGACCTCTGCGCCGACCAGGAGACGCCAGCCCATCATGAGGTCACCGAACGCCATGAGGACGCGCACCGAGGCGAACCCGACCGTGTACAGGCGCTTGGGGTCGTCCTGCGAACCCATGAGGTGATCGAAGCACGTGCCGATCATGGCCTCGACGTCCGCGAGAGCGGTCGCGAGCAGCTCCCGCTCGGCCGCCAGTCGGCCGCCGCACGCGTCGCTGTCCAGGAACTGCTTGATCTGCGCCGACACGTGGCCCACGGCGGTGCCGCGGTCACGGGCGATCTTGCGGAAGAAGAAGTCCTGTGCCTGGATCGCGGTGGTGCCCTCGTAGAGGGAGTCGATCTTGGCGTCGCGGATGTACTGCTCGATCGGGTAGTCCTGCAGGAAGCCCGACCCGCCGAACGTCTGAAGCGACTCGGTGAGCAGCTCGTAGGCGCGCTCGGAACCGACGCCCTTGACGATCGGCAGCAGCAGATCGTTGACCCGATGGGCCAGCTCGCCGTCGGCGCCGGAGACGCGCGCGGCGGTCTCGACGTCCTGGTGGGCCGCCGTGTACATGTACACCGCGCGCAGACCCTCGGCGAACGCCTTCTGGCGGATCAGCGCACGCCGCACGTCCGGGTGGTGGGTGATGGTGACGCGCGGGGCGGTCTTGTCGGCCATCTCGGTCATGTCGCCGCCCTGGACACGCTCCTTGGCGAATTCGAGCGCGTTGAGGTAGCCGGTCGACAGGGTGGAGATGGCCTTGGTGCCGACCATCATGCGCGCGTGCTCGATGACATCGAACATCTGACGGATGCCCTGGTTGAGCTCGTCGCCTCCGACCATCCAGCCCTTGGCGGGCACGCCGTGACCGCCGAAGGTCAGTTCGCAGGTCGTGGAGACCTTGAGGCCCATCTTGTGCTCGACGCCGGTGACGAACACCCCGTTGCGCTCGCCCATCTCGTTCTTCTCGAAGTCGAAGTGGAACTTCGGCACGAAGAACAGCGACAGGCCCTTGGTGCCGGGGCCGGCGCCCTCGGGGCGCGCCAGGACCAGGTGGAAGATGTTCTCGAACATGTCGTCGGAGTCGGCCGAGGTGATGAAGCGCTTGACGCCCTCGATGTGCCAGGAGCCGTCGTCCTGCTTGATCGCCTTCGTGCGGCCGGAACCGACATCGGAGCCGGCGTCGGGCTCGGTGAGGACCATGGTCGCTCCCCAGCCGCGCTCGACGCAGGTGGCGGCCCACTGCTTCTGCTCCTCGGTGCCGTTCTCGTAGAGGACGGCGGCGAAGGCGGGGCCGGCGCCGTACATGAACGCCGCCGGGTTGGCCCCGAGCATCATCTCGCCGGTGGCCCACACCATCGCGCGGGGGGCCGGCATCCCGCCGAGCTCCTCCGGCAGTCCCATCGACCAGTAGCCGGCGTCGTACCAGGCCTTGAAGGACTTCTTGAAGTCCTCCGGGATGGAGACCGAGTGGGTCTCGGGGTCGAACACCGGCGGGTTGCGGTCGGCGGAGGCGAAGGACTCCGCGACAGGGCCCTCGGTCAGGGTCGCGACCTCGGAGAGGATGCCCTTGGCGGTCTCGGTGTCCATGTCGCCGAACTCGCCGGCGTCGAGTGCCTCGTTCATACGCAGGACCTCGAACATGTTGAACTCGAGGTCGCGGACGTTGCTCTTGTAGTGACCCATTACGGTCTTCTCCGTTCGGAGTGCGGTGTCATGACTGTGTCGCGCCCGAGGAGTCGGTGCACGTAACCACTGGTACGCCGGAACCTACTCGCCGGTAACAAAACTGATGCTAGTGCGTTGTCAGCAAACAGTCCAAGGTGAGGGAAGACTCTGATTTCGGCGCGGACCTGCGAGGGCGCGCCGCGCGGTCAGTCACGCCCGGGACGGGCGGCGGCCCGGGCGGCGTCAAGCAGGATCGTCCGCTCGGCCCGGGCGACGGTCCGCCGGGTCACCTCTGCGTAGTCCGGCGTGACGGAGACCGACGTGACCCCCTTCCGGACGAGGTGCTCGGCCATCCGGGGATCGGTCGACGCCGCCTGTCCGCACAGGGACACGGTGAGGCCGGACTCGTGGCAGCGGTCGATGATCTGGTCGATGAACGCGAGCACCGCCGGGTCCATCGAGTCGAACAGGTCCGCACACACCTCCGAGTCGCGGTCGACCCCCAACGTCAACTGGGTGAGATCGTTGGAACCGATCGATACGCCGTCGATGCCCATGGCGGCGTACTCGGGGATCCAGTGCACCACCGAGGGCACCTCGGCCATTATCCAGCGCTTGAGCCCCGTGTCCCGACCGATCGGATGGGCGTCGATGATGTCCAGACAGGCACGCAGTTCCCACCCGGTCCGGACGAACGGGATCATCAGGTGCAGGTTCCGGTGCCGCCGCCGCACCCGCTCGAGCGCGTCCAGTTCCAACCGGAACAGGTCAGGTTCCCGGGTGTAGCGGAAGCAGCCCCGGTAGCCGATCATCGGATTGCGCTCCTCGGCCTCCACCTCCCCTCCGAGCAGCCCCCGGAACTCGTTGGACCGCAGGTCGGTGGCGCGGTACACCACGGGCCTCGGATCGAAGGCGGCGGCGATGGTGCTGATCCCCGAGGCCATCCGCTCCACGTACTCTTCCGTCCTGCCCTCCGCGATGAGCCGGCGCGGGTGCAACCCCTGCAGAGCGCTGGTGATGAGGAACTCCGCCCGCAGCAGGCCGACGCCGTCGACATCCATGGCCGCGACTCGCGCCGCTGCGTCGGGCGTCGCGAGGTTGACGTAGACGGCTGTGGCGGTGACCTCGCGTGTGCGCACCTCGGGAGCCGCACCGGCATCGGCGGGAGCCTGCGGTGCCGTGGCCGCGCGGACCTCTCCCGGGTAGACGACGCCGGCGGTGCCGTCGACGGTGATGGTCTGCCCGTCGGCGATGTCGGCGGTCGCCGACCGCGTGCCCACGATCACGGGACGCCCCAGTTCGCGCCCCACGATGGCGGCGTGACAGGTCACGCCCCCCTCGTCGGTGACGATCGCGGCGGCGCGCTGGAGGATCGGCAGCCAGTCGGGGTCGGTCATCGTGGCCACCAGGATCTCGCCGGCGGCCAGGTTCACCCCGTCCGCCAGTTCGGTGAGGACGCGCGCTGTCCCGATCGCCGTGCCGGGCCCGGCG
This sequence comes from Dietzia sp. Die43, assembly GCF_024519835.1. Lineage (NCBI taxonomy): Bacteria > Bacillati > Actinomycetota > Actinomycetes > Mycobacteriales > Dietziaceae > Dietzia > Dietzia sp. Die43. The sequence goes on from NZ_JALJRF010000013.1 coordinate 22,612, forward strand.
CCGAGTCCGGAGACGATCGGTTCCACCTCGCCCCCCGCGCCGACGGGATCGCCCGCACGCCCCGCCTCGGCGTCCAGCGTGGTGATCGGGCGGGTCTGCACGATGTACAGCTCACCGTCCTCGAAGGCGAACTCGGTGTCCTGTGGCACGCCGTAGTGCTGCTCGGACATCACGGCCAGGCGGGCGACCCGGCGCACCTGGTCGTCGTCGAGCACCCGGTCCAACTGCTCGGCCTCCGGGACGGGGACGAGCCCGTCGACCGTGCGGCCCGCGACGATCCGGGCGACCTTCCGGCCCACGTGCACGGTGAGGAGGTTCAGATCTGCCTTGGACACGACGTACGTGTCGGGTTCGACCTTGCCGCCCACCACCACCTCGCCGAGTCCGAACGCCGCCTCGATCACCACGCGGTCGACCTGGGAGGTGCGGGGGTCGGCGGTGAAGGCCACGCCCGACGTGTCGGAACGGACCATCTTCTGCACCACCACCGCGATCGACGGTTCGTCGTCGTACCCCGACACCGCCCGGTAGGTCATGGCGCGCGGCGTCCACAACGAGCACCAGCAGTCCTGAACCGCCTTGAGCACGGCCTCCTCGCCGACGACGTCCGTGTACGACTCGTGGATCCCCGCGAAGGAGGTGTCACCGGCGTCCTCCGCGGGCGCGGAACTACGCACCGCCACGGGGACGTCCGACCCCAGCGACCGGTAGTGCGCCACGATGTCCTCGCGCAGTCGCGGCGGCATCTCGACCCCGGCGACGGTGCCGCTGAACTCCGCCGCGAGGGACATCAGCTCCGTCTCGCTCATCCCGTCGGCAGGGACCCGGCCGTCGTAGAGGCGCGACCGGACACCGGCCGTCTCCATCGCGGCGAGGTAGGCCGACTGGCCGACCGAGAATCCCGGCGGCACGGGGAACCCCGCGCCCGTCATCTCCCCGAGATTGGCGGACTTCCCGCCGTACTCCGGTGCGTCCGCCAGCCTCAGCTCGGCGAAATCGGCGACCCATCGTGCGTCCATCGTTCGCTCCTTCGAGATCGCGGCCCGACCGGTCGGAACCGTTGCTGCCTCCATGGTGAGCGGACCGGCTGCCCGGGTTGGGCGGTTCAGGCACAATCAGCGCATGGCCGACATCCAGCTCCGTGTTCCCTCTGCCTCCTCCGTGGTGGGAACGGCGTTCCGTGTCGTGGAGTGGGAGCTGCGAATGGCCAGGGAGTTGCTCATGCTGCCCGCCCGGGTGCTCGTGCTGCTCGCGGACGTGGAGGACGTGGTCGTCCGGATCCAGGACCTGCTCGACGAGGTCAGTCGCACCGTGCGCCAGATCGACGGGATCGTGGCCACCGCCGTCGACACGGTCGACGGTGTCCGCACCACGGTGGCGAGGGCCAACAGGGTCGTCGACGAGGTCGCCGACACGGTCTCCGCCGCCGAGGGGATCGTGGGCCGGGTGGGCTCGACCGTCGACTCGGCCGAGGGCGTGGTGCGGCGCGTGGGCGGCACCGTCGATTCCGCAGAGGGCGTGGTGCGGCGCGTGGGCGGCACCGTCGATTCCGCCGAGGGCGTGGTGCGGCGCGTGGACGGCACCGTCGATTCCGCCGAGGGCGTGGTGCGGCGCGTGGACGGCACCATCGATTCCGCCGAGAGCGTGGTGGCTCGAGTCCGGACGACGGTGGACACCGCCGACGATCTGGTCCTCGACGCCGGCGGGCTCATCGAACGGGTCGTCCCGCTCGTCGACTTCGCGGACTCCACCTTCGCTCAGGTCAGGCCGGTCGTCGAGGCACTGCTCGTGGACGCCGACCTGGATGCGGAAACCGCCCGGGTCGTCGCGACCCGGATGACCGAGGTCCTGGCGTGGGCGGACAAGACGATCCGGCTGCTCGAGCCGATCGCCGACGACGTCCTCGAGTCGGTCGACCCGGACGAGATCAAGGCGGTCATCCAGTTCATCGACCATCTGCCGGCGCTGGGAGACACCCTCGAGAACGATGTCATGCCGGTCCTGGCCTCCCTGGACACCGTCGCGCCCGAGGTCCACCAGATCCTCGAGGTGGCGCAACAGTGCCTCGAGGCGGTCGCCGGCATCCCCGGATTCCAACTCCTGCGCCGCCGCGGCGGGGACAACGGCAAGACCGAGTGATCTCCTGAATGACGAGAGGCCCTCCCGATCTGGGAAGGCCTCTCGTCTTGCGGAGCCGATGACGGGAATCGAACCCGCGCTGTCTGCTTGGGAAGCAGAAGTTCTACCATTGAACTACATCGGCAGTGCCTGCTGGAGGCGGCTTCAGGTTAGCACGAGCCCCGGTGGCCGCAGGCGCGGTGGGGTCACTTCCGGGCGGACTTGCGCTTGGCGCTCGTGGTCATCGGCCGCTTGGGCTGGTTGAGCGACGCGCGGGGGACGAACCCGAACGCCACGCCACCGATCACCGCCACCGCGATCGCGCCGATGATCCACGGTGTGACCGACCCGCCGCCGGTGATCCCCATCAGCACGATGAGTACGGCGACGCCGACACACACCCACGACCACTGGGTCCAGCGCCAGAAGTACTTCGAGGGCTCGTCCCTGATCTCGTCCATGGGCCCATTTCACCACGTCAGCGGGGGGCGGCGCATATCCGCCGAATGCTCTCGGGGGGTCGCCGGGCCGCGGGAGCGTCGGGATGTGGCAGGTCTCACGTGGTTTCGAGGGCTGGTTCGGGAACGAAACGGGCGTGTCATGCGCTGAACTGGAGGACAGTCCGATTTGTGCGACCGGGTGGCCGGTCCGCGGGCTCAGCCCTGCAGGAGGTGCGTGGTGGACGTGCACGAGGCCATGGAGCGGCCGATCGCCGAACGGGTGCGGACGGTGCTCGCCCGCGGTGCGGCCGGAACCATCGAGGCCGGGATCCTCAGGCGGCCGCTGCGCTCGGCGCGCGTCCGGGACGACGGAGTGATCGTCCTGGTGGTCGACGTGGGAGGCATGTCGCGTGAGGCCGGTGACGTCGACCGGGTCGCGGCCGCCGGAGCCACCGCCACCGTCGAGATCGTCGACACGGTGTGTACCGGTCGGTGCCGGGGTTCCGCGCCGCGCCCGTCGTTCGCTCTCGACGGCCGCCCCGCGTCGTGTGGTGCGGGACGCGGAGGAGTCGGCGGTGGGGGGCGCGCTGCCGGGGGCGACGACGACGACTGCGCGGTCGCCCGGGGAGTTGTCACCCTCTCCGGGATCGTGACGGCCTCGTCCCCGGCGCGTCGGCGCAGGTTGGTCACCGCCGACGGGGGCGGGACGGGCCCGAACTCGGAGGGCGGGTCGCTCCGCCTGAGCGAGCTGCAGCCGCTCGAGATCACCTACCTCACCGCGGACGGCGTCCACGTGGTGCCCCGGGCGTCCCTCGCCGCCGCGGCGGTCGACCCGATCGGCGTCGACGAGCAGGTCTGGCTGCACCGTCTCGCCGCCGACACCGGGCTCGCCTCCCGTCTCGCGTTGCGTGCCGGGCGGCAGATCGCGGGCACGGATCCGCGCATCGTGGCGATCGACCGGTATGGGGTCGACCTCGTGATCGGATCGACCGGGGGCGGGTTCGGCGAGCTCGTCAGGCTCCCGTTCGCGCAGGTCTGCGCCGATTCCGACGACGTCCTCGCCCAACTCGCCGCGCTGTCGCGGTGAGCTGTTCCACAAGAATTTCCTGAAAGCCCTTGCCTTTACAGGTAAGCCTTACCTAAGTTAATCGCTGCGGGTAGTCACGTCCCCGCTCCGGTGTTTTCCGTTCCGGCGCCACTACCCCTGAGGCGCCGGAACGGAAAAGGCCGGGACCGCGATGACGAGAGGGCGAAGGCATGCGATCACTGGTGGGACCGGTTCCCGAGCCGGCCGAACGGGCGAGCTCGGCACTGCGGCGCTGCGCGAGGGCCACGCTGAGTCTCCCCGCTCCCACCGCCGGCTCCCGCGTGAACGCCACTCCCGCGGTCGCGCTCGCGCACCGGACTTCCGGAACGGCCGACCTCAGCCTCGTCCTCCCGACGGCCGACGCCGCGGCGATCCCGTCCGGGGGAGTGCACGCCCGTCTCGAGGTGCTCGACGAGATCCTCGGCGGGGCAGCCCGGGGCCGGTGTCGCCGCCTCGTCGTCGTCGACGGACTGGTCGAACAGATCGACACGCGCGCCCAACGCCACGCCGCCACCCGCATCGCGCGAGACCTGCCCGACTCGGCCCTGCTCGGGGTCGGATCCGAGTCGGCGCTCGTCCGGCTCCGGACGGAGCGGATCCTGCTCACCGATGACTCCGGCGTCACCGACATCGCCCTCGACGACCTCGCCACCTCCGGGCCCGACCCCTTCACAGACCTCGAGGGGCACTGGCTCGACCACCTCAACGATCCGCGCTGCCAGGTGGTGCCGCGGCTGGCCCTGCGTGTCTGCCGGTGCCTGCCCGCCGAGCGCCCCCTCCTGATCGGCATCGACCGCGCCGGCGTCGACCTCGAGCTGACGGACCGCGAGGGCCGCGCGCGGCGCGAACGGCTGCCGTTCGCCGAGGCCTGCACGGACGTCACCGAGCTGGGGACCCAGCTCCGGTTGCTCGCCGGGGGCGCGCGGTACCCTCAGGACCGTGCTGCTCTCCGACCGTGACCTCCGTACCGAGCTCGCCGACGGGCGGCTGGGCATCGACCCCCTCGACCCCGCGCTGATCCAGCCGTCGAGCATCGACGTCCGGCTCGACCGGATGTTCCGGGTCTTCAACAACTCGCGCTACACCCACATCGACCCCGCGCAGCAGCAGGACGAGCTCACCGAACTGGTCGAGCCCGCCGAGGGGGACCCGTTCGTCCTGCACCCCGGCGAGTTCGTCCTGGGGGCCACCCTCGAGCGACTCCGCCTGCCCGACGACCTGGCCGGCCGGCTCGAGGGCAAGTCGTCGCTCGGTCGACTCGGGCTGCTCACGCACTCCACCGCCGGCTTCATCGACCCCGGGTTCGACGGCCACATCACCCTCGAGCTGTCGAACGTGGCGAACCTGCCCATCACGCTGTGGCCCGGGATGAAGATCGGCCAGCTGTGCCTGTTCCGGCTCTCCAGTCCCGCCGAGACCCCGTACGGCAGTGCCTCCGTGGGCTCGAAGTACCAGGGCCAGCGCGGCCCCACCGCCTCCAAGGCGTACCTGAACTTCCGGTGACCCGGCGGACGGCGGCGGCCATCCGGCGCGCACTGCTCGCCCTCCGTTCACCAGCCCGTTCCCACCGCGCCGCGTCGACGGGGTAGAACAGCGCCATGCGTATGACCGTGTTCGGGACCGGGTATCTCGGTGCGACCCACGCCGCCTGCATGGCCGAGCTGGGCCACGAGGTGCTGGGGGTGGACGTCGACGAGGCCAAGATCGAGCGGCTGCGCCGGGGCGAGGTGCCGTTCTACGAGCCGGGGCTGCCGGAGATCCTGCTGCGGCACGTGGAGTCGGGGCGGTTGCGGTTCACCACCGACTACGCCGAGGCGGCCGCCTTCGCCGACCTGCACTTCATCGGGGTCGGGACCCCGCAGCGCAAGGGTGAGTTCGCCGCCGACACCTCGCACGTGGAGGACGTCGTGGCGCGACTGACGCCCCTGCTGTCCGCGGATGCGGCGCTGGTGGGCAAGTCGACGGTGCCGGTGGGCACGGCCGCGCGGCTGCAACAGATCGCCGACTCCCGCGCCCCGGACGGGGTGCGGGTCGAGGTGCTGTGGAACCCGGAGTTCCTGCGCGAGGGGTTCGCGGTCAAGGACACCCTGACGCCGGATCGGATCGTGATCGGCCTGGCCGGCGGTGAGTCGGCACTGGGGCTCGCGCGGGAGCTGGTGTCCCAGGCGTACGCGCCGATCCTGGAGGCCGATCCGTGTCCGGTGATCGTGACGGACCTGGCGACGGCCGAGCTGGTCAAGGTCAGCGCGAACGCCTTCCTGGCGACCAAGATCAGCTTCATCAACGCGGTGTCGGAGGTGTGTGAGGCCGCCGGCGCCGATGTGACGGTGCTCGCCGATGCGATCGGCATGGACAAGCGGATCGGGCGGCGTTTCCTCAACGCCGGCCTGGGCTTCGGCGGCGGCTGTCTGCCCAAGGACATCCGCGCCTTCATGGCCCGTGCGGGCGAGCTGGGGGCGGACGAGGCGATGACGTTCCTGCGGGAGGTCGACTCGATCAACATGCGCCGGCGCGAGCGGATGGTGGACCTGGCCGTCGAGGCGTGCGGGGGCACGGTCATCGGCAAGACCGTCGCGGTGCTGGGGGCGGCGTTCAAGCCGAACTCCGACGACGTACGGGACTCGCCGGCGCTGAACGTGGCGGGGATGCTCTCGCTCAAGGGCGCGAGCACCGTGGTGTACGACCCGCAGGCCCTGGACAACGCCCGCGCCCTGTTTCCCACGCTGACGTACGCCGAATCGGCGCTGGCCGCCTGTGAGGGCGCCGACGTGGTGCTGGTGGCCACCGAGTGGCCGGAGTTCGTCGAGCTGGACCCGGCCGCGGTCACCGGGGTGGCGCGAGGCCGGGTCGTGTTGGACGGTCGCAACTGCATGCCCGCCGACCGCTGGCGCGCCGCCGGCTGGACCTACCGCGCCCTCGGACGCGGGGTGCCGGTGGAGGGCGCCACCCGCCGCACGGGCGTCGTCCCGTCGATGCGCTCCGGACACCCGTCGACCTGGCACTGGCCGACCTGACACCGGCCGACGCGGCCCCGGGCTACTGCCGGTACGAGGCCAGGAAGTTGCCGATCCGCTCGATCGCCACGCCCAGATCGCGGGAGGCGGGCAGGGTGACCACCCGGAAGTGGTCGGGGTCCGGCCAGTTGAAGCCCGTGCCCTGGGTGATGAGGATCCGCTCCTGCTCGAGCAGGTCGAGGGCGAACAGCCGATCGTCGTGGATCTCGTGGACGTTCGGGTCCAGCTTGGGGAAGGCGTACAGCGCACCCATGGGCTTGACGCAGCTCACGCCCGGGATCGTGTTGAGCTTCTCCCACGCGATGCCTCGCTGCTCGTGCAGCCGGCCGCCGGGCTCGATGAGCTCGTTGATGGACTGGTAGCCGCCGAGAGCCACCTGGATGGCGTGCTGCGCCGGGACGTTCGGGCACAGTCGGGTGGACGCGAGGAGTTCGAGCCCCTCGAGGAACCCGGCCGCATGCGCCTTGGGCCCGGTGATGGCCACCCAGCCGGCCCGGTACCCGGCCACCCGGTACGTCTTGGACAACCCGTTGAAGGTCAGCACGAGCAGGTCGTGCGCGAGGGTGGCGATGGAGGTGTGCTCGGCCTCGTCGTAGACGATCCGGTCGTAGATCTCGTCCGCCAGGATGAGCAGGCTGTGCTCGCGGGCGAGGTCGACGATCCCCTGCAGGACCTCGCGCGAGTAGACCGCCCCGGTCGGGTTGTTGGGGTTGATCACCACGATTGCCTTGGTGCGCGGCGTGATCTTGGAGGCGATGTCCTCCAACGACGGATTCCAGTCGTCGTCCTCGTCCGCGAGGTAGTGGACGGGCTTGCCGCCCGCTAGCGACGTCATGGCCGTCCACAGCGGGTAGTCGGGTGCCGGGATGAGGACCTCGTCGCCATCGTCGAGCAGCGCCTGCATGGTCATGGTGATGAGCTCGGAGACGCCGTTGCCCAGGTAGATGTCGTCGACGCTGAGACGGGGGAAGTCCGGGACGAGCTCGTAGCGGGTGAAGATCGCCCGCCGGGCCGACAAGATTCCCTTGGACTCGGAGTAACCCTGCGCGTGGGGGAGCGCGGCGATCATGTCCCGCATGATCACGTCCGGCGCCTCGAACCCGAACGGCGCGGGGTTGCCGATGTTCAGCTTGAGGATGCGGTGACCCTCGGCCTCGAGCTGATTGGCCCTGGCCAGTACCGGCCCGCGGATCTCGTAGAGGACGTCCTTGAGCTTGGAGGACTGGTCGAGCGTGCGCAGCTGGTGGAGCGTTCGTCCCGTGGTCTCAGGCGTCATACCTTGCGATTGTGCCACCTCGGTCCGCGTGTCCGGTGTCACGGACCGGCCGGGAGGGGTGCGGGGTCAGATCCCGTACCGCAGGTCGACGATCGCCGGGATTTCCGAGTCCGGCAGGAGGTCATCAGGATGCTCGACGGACAAGTAGTCCACACACTGCCGCTCGTGCGCCGCCAGACAGTAGGGCTGCGATCCGATGCTCAGACCGGTGGCCTGGCGAAGTCTCCGGACCTCGCCCCTCACCGTGGTCGTGGCGGACCCGTCGTCATAGAGGGCCTCGGACAGGGCGCGCGCTGACCACGCCTCCCGCGAGGCCAGGAGCGCGAGGAGTTCTGCCCGCCTCGGGGTCAGGGCGACGGAGGTCCCGTCGGCACGGACCACCGCCGGCTTCCACCCGAGAAGACGGATCGAGGTCACGGGGGAGCGCGTCCCGTCGGGTTCGGGATGTGGGTCGTGCGGGCCGGGGGCATCCGGCCCGGGGGCGACGGCGGGGGTCGCGGTGCCCCGGGCGGTCAACAGCGTCTCGGCGAGCCGGACACCGCACCGGACCAGCGAGACGGTCTCGGCGCACGAGAACCGGAGGGGATGCGAGACGTCGAGGACACCGAGGACCCGTCCGTGGGGGTCCCTGATGGGACTCGCCGTACACGTCCACCCGTGGTGGGCGCGCACGAAGTGCTCCCCCGCCGTGGCGTGCGCGAGCGTCCCTGCGTCCAGTGCCATCGAGATCCCGTTGGCGCCGATACCCCGCTCGGACCAGTCGGCCCCCTCGGCGAACGCGATCGAGTCCGCCCGACGGAGCACCTGCGCACTGCCCGATCGCCAGAGCACCCGACCACGGACATCGGAGATGACGACCACGTGTCGCCCGGCCGCGGAGGTGTCCGCCAGTGAGGAGACGACGTCGTCCGCGATGTGACGCAGCGGGGTGTCCGCTCGAGCGGTCACGAGTTCGTCGCCGGACAGCACGCTCGCCGGGAGTTCCTGGTCGGGGGAGACGCCGGCCTCCCCGCTGCGCCTCCATGCGCGCAGGAGCCGTGAGTCCAGATCGGGGGGGAGCCCACCGGCCAGGGCGGACTCGTGCGCCCTGATCGACTGCGCCGCGAACGCCCCCGGGTCGGAGAACCGCAACGTCGCGTGCAACGACATTGCCACCCCCTTGGGAAGAAAGTGTGATCTACGTCATCCCAGAAGCTACAGGAAGTGGAGGAGTGGACATGACCGAGACTCAGCAGGCACCGGCAGACCGCAGCCCCGGGGGTCCGGAGGTCGACCGCGTTCAGCCGGACAAAGTGGTCGAACGGTGGTTGGCTGCCTTCGACGAGGCCCTGCGATCGGGGGACCCGGGCCGGGCGGCCGACCTGTTCGACGCCGACGGGTACTGGCGCGACTTCGTCGCCTTCACCTGGAACCTCAGAACACTCGAGGGCCGCGACCAGATCCGCGACATGCTGAGCCGCCAGCTCGCAGCCGTCGAACCGTCCGGGTGGGCCCTCGACGAACCCGCCACCGACAGCGACGGGGTGGTGGAGGCGTGGGTGCGTTTCGAGACGGCCACGGGCCGCGGGTGGGGCCACCTCCGACTGAGGGACGGGCGGGCTTGGACTCTTCTGACGACCCTGCAGGAACTCAAGGGCCACGAGGAGAAGAAGCGCCACAGTCGCGACCAGGGTGTCGACCACGTCATCACCCGGGGCCGGAAGACCTGGCTCGAGCAGAAGATCGAGCGCCAGGAGACCCTCGGGTACACCGAGCAGCCCTACGCCGTCATCATCGGCGGAGGCCAGGGCGGTATCGGGCTCGCCGCTCGTCTCAAGCGCCTCGGGGTACCCACCATCGTCATCGAGAAGAACGAACGCGCGGGTGACTCATGGCGCAAGCGCTACAAGTCGCTCCATCTCCACGACCCGGTCTGGTACGACCACCTGCCGTACATCCCTTTCCCCGAAGACTGGCCGGTGTTCCCCGCGAAGGACAAAGTCGGTGACTGGCTCGAGCACTACACCGCCATCATGGACCTCGACTACTGGTCCGGGACGGAGTGTCTCAAGGCGGACTTCGACGAGGACTCGGGGACGTGGCGTGTCGAGGTCGACCGCCGCGGCGAGAAGGTCGTGCTGCGCCCGACCCAACTCGTGTTCGCGCTCGGGGTGTCGGGGTACCCGAACATCCCGCGGTTCGAGGGCTCGGAGGACTTCGCCGGCCGGCAGTGGCACTCGTCCGAGTTCACGGGCGAGGGCGACGTCGCGGGCAAACGGGCCGTGGTGATCGGGTCGAACAACTCGGCTCACGACATCTGCGCGGCTCTGTGGGATCACGGTGCGCACGTCACGATGGTGCAGCGCTCATCCACGCACATCTCCCGCAGTGAATCCCTGATGTCCCTCGCGCTGGGCCCCCTCTACTCGGAAGAGGCTCTCGACGCCGGTGTCACCACGGAGAAGGCGGACATGCTCTTCGCCTCATGGCCCTACCGACTGCTCCCGGGGGCGCAGATCCCGGTCTACGAGCAGATGGCGGAGAAGGACGCGGAGTTCTACCACCAGTTGCGCGAGGTGGGATTCGACCTCGACTTCGGGGAGGACGGTTCCGGTCTGTTCCTCAAGTACCTCAGGCGCGGGTCGGGTTACTACATCGACGTCGGTGCGAGTCAGCTGTTGATCGACGGCGAGGTCGCGCTCGAGAGTGGCCAAGTGTCACGCATCCTGCCCGACGGCGTCGAGCTCGACGGCAGCCGGGTGCTTCCGGCGGACATCATCGTGTACGCCACCGGGTACGGGTCGATGAACCAGTGGCTCGTGGACCTGGTGTCCCAGGAGGTCGCCGACCGGGTGGGGAAGGTGTGGGGCTACGGGTCGGACACGACGCGCGACCCGGGACCGTGGGAGGGCGAGCTGCGCAACATGTGGAAGCCGACCAACGTCGAGCAACTGTGGATCCACGGGGGCAACCTGCATCAGTCCCGCCACTACTCGAGGTATCTCGCGCTGCAGCTCAAGGCCCGGATGGAGGGTATTCCGACGCCCGTCTACAAGCTGCAGGAGGCTCACCACACCTGTTGACGGTGGCGAGTACGGAGATGAAACGACCGCGGCCCGTGATCAGGAGTCCTGATCACGGGCCGCGGTGGCGTCCGGTGGGCGTCAGCCCAGGGAGAGGCCGTACCCTCCCGACTTCTTCGAACGGGGGATCGCCCCGTTCGATGCGGGCTTCGCCGGGGAGTCGGTCGACGTCGACTCTGCCGCAGTTGACTCGGTCGCAGGTGACTCAGCCTCGGCCGTCTCAGCCTGGGTAGCGGAGTCGGCGGGTTCGGCCTTCTCCGGGGCCTCGGTCGCCGGGGCGGCGGCCGGTGCCTTCGGAGCGCCGGGTGCCTTCGGAGCGCCGGGTGCCTTGGGCGCGCCGGGTGCCTTCGCTGCACCCTTGAGGCCCAGGCCGACGGCCGGCTTCGCGGGCGCGGCCGGGGCGGTGTCCGTGCCGGACCCGGCATCGGCGGTCTCGGTCTGCGCGGCGGCGGACTCGCCCGCGGACGGCTCGGACGCCGCAGCCGTGGCCGTGCCCGGAGCCTTCGCCCCGCCCGGAGCCTTGGCCCCGCCCGGAGCCTTGGCCCCGCCACCCAGGGTGAGCCCGCCGGACTTCGGCGCGCCGGCGCTCGGCTTGGGAGCGCCGGTGGTGGCCGGAGCGGAGCCCTGCGCGGCCTCGCGGGTCTCCTCCGTGCGCTCGGCGTCCTTCACCGCGGACTGGGCCTCGGTGGCGGACTCGCCGGTCCCGGCGGCGCCGGGGGCCTTCGGAGCGCCGGGGGCCTTCGGCGCACCCGGGGCCTTGGGGCCGCCGGGGGCCTTTCCGCCGCCACCGAGCTTGAGGCCACCCGACTTGGGAGCGCCCGTCGAATCGGCGGCCGACGGGCCGGCCTCGGCGGCGCTGGCGGCGCCACCGGTTCCGGCGGCGGCGACCTCCGCGCCCTCGCCCTCGTCGACGACGGCGTTGTCCGGCGCGGCCTCGGCCGGGGCGGCGGGTGCGGCGGCCGTGGCGGACTCCGCCTCGGCGGCGTCGCGCTCGGCCTGCTCGGCCTCCTTCTCCGCCTTGGTCTTCTCGCGCGTGGGCTGCTCCAGCCACGCGGCCTCGCGAGGCTCGGGCAGGCCGCCGTCACGGGAGACGGACTCCAGGAGCAGCTGGGCGACGTCCACGACCTCGACCTGGCCCTCCTGCTCGGTGCCGTCGGTCTGGGCGGTGGCCCCGTCCGAGAGCATCACGCGACAGAACGGGCAGCCCGTCGCGATCTTCGTGGCCTTGGTCGACAGGGCCTCGTCGACACGGTCGATGTTGATGCGCTTGCCGACCGTCTCCTCCATCCACATGCGCGCGCCACCGGCGCCACAGCACATGGACCGCTGCCCGTGACGGGGCATCTCCGTGAGGGTCACGCCCGAGCCGTCCATGAGCTCACGCGGGGCCTCGTAGACCTGGTTGTGGCGGCCGAGGTAGCACGGGTCGTGGTAGGTGACGCCACCGTCGATCGGGGCCACCGGCACGAGGCGCTTCTCGCGCACCAGACGGTTGAGCAGCTGCGTGTGGTGGACCACCTGGTAGTCGCCGCCGAAGTCGCCGTACTCGTTCTTCAGCGCATTGAGGCAGTGGGCACACGTCACGACGACCTTGCGCTGCGCGGCGGGCACGCCGTCGAACGCGTCGTTCATGACCTCGATGTTCTGCTGGGCGAGCATCTGGAACAGGAACTCGTTGCCCGCGCGGCGGGCCGAGTCGCCGGTACAGGTCTCGCCCTGACCCAGCACCGCGAACTTCACTCCGGCGGTGTGCAGCAGCGAGGCCACGGCCTGGGTGGTCTTCTTGGCACGGTCCTCGAAGGCGCCGGCACAGCCCACCCAGAACAGGTACTCGGTGTCGGCGAAGTCCTCGATGTCCTTGCCGATCACGGGGATCTCGAAGTCGAGGGAGTTCATCCACTCGTCGCGACCGGAGTTGTTCTGGCCCCAGGGGTTGCCCTTGTTCTCGAGGTTCTTGAACAGGCCCGCGAGCTCGGTCGGGAACTCGGACTCGATGAGGACCTGGTAGCGGCGCATGTCGATGAAGTGGTCGACGTGCTCGATGTCCACCGGGCACTGCTCGACGCAGGCGCCACACGTGGTGCAGGACCACAGGGCCTCGGGGTCGATGATGCCGGCGGCCATCGGGTCGTCGGAGAGGTCCGCGGTGGTGTGACCGACGAGAGGACGCTGGGCCTCGAGGCGGGCCGCCTCCGGGATCTTGGCGAGCCTGGCCTCGTCGGGGTTGCCGTCGGCGTCGACCAGTCCGGTCTCCTCGCCCATCGTGGTCTGCCCCCCGGCGAGCAGGTACGGCGCCTTCGCGGCGCCGTGGTCGCGCAGGGACATGATCATGAGCTTGGGGCTCAGCGGCTTGCCGGTGTTCCAGGCGGGGCACTGCTCCTGGCAGCGGCCGCACTCGGTGCAGGTGGAGAAGTCCAGCCAGCCCTTCCACGAGAAGTCCTCGATGGCTCCGGCGCCCAGCTTGGGCTCGAAGTCCTCGTCGGCCTCGGTGAGCTCCTCGACCTTCTCCATGGTCAGCGGGACGCCGTCCATGGTCATCGGCTTGAGCGGGCCGAGCGCGGTGCGGCCGTCGGCCTCGCGCTTGAAGTAGATGTTGAAGAACGCGGAGAAGCGGTGCCAGGCGACGCCCCACGTGATGTTGCGGCCCACGACGTACAGCCAGATCATGCCGGTGAGCAGCTTGATCAGCGCGAAGACCGAGACCATGAGTTCGTTGGCCGGCAGGATCGTCGACAGCGGGCCGGTGACCCAGTCGGTGGACCAGTGGAAGTCGTACCCGTCGGCGGCCTGCAGCGAGAGCTTGCCGGCCTTGACGAAGATCATGCCCAGGCCCTCGAGGAGCACGACGGTCTCGACGAAGTAGGCGGCCTTGCGGTCCGAGCCGACGAAGCGGTTGAGGCCGCGACGCTGGTTGATCTGACGGATGATGATCAGCACGGTGATGCCGATGACGGTGCCCAGGCCCAGGAACTCGTCGACGGCGTGGTACCAGGCCTGGTCGGACAGCCAGGGCCAGCCACCGCGGGGGTTGAACGTCTGGATGTAGGCCTCGAACCAGACGATCGAGCCGAGCAAAAAGCCCACCATGACGAACCAGTGGAAGAAGCCCACCGACCGTTTGCGGGCCATCCGGGTGTGGGCGCCCACCTCGACGATGACGTTCTTCAAACGGGGCAGGATCGGCCGCAGCCGGTCGAATCCGTCCTTCTGTCCCAGGAACAGGCTGCGCACCATGCGCGTGACGCCGCCTATGAAGGATGCCCAACAGAACAGACTGAGCAGGACGCCGATCGTCCCGAGTGTGATGGTCACGCCTGACATGGTTCGCGGCCTTTCGTCGCACTTCTCGACGCACGAGCACTCATAGGACCCTGTGGGCGCCCGTCGACTGTGTCGAGGTCAAAGGTAAGCCACGCGGGCCCCGTCTGCCGAGTTGAGGCTGCCCTTACCGGAGCAGGCTCCACTCGCAGGCGGGGCCCGCGTGGAAGGGGAGGGTCAGTTGGTCCGGAGCGTCAGCCCGGGGTGTGCGGCGAGGACGTCGGCGATCGGGACGGCGGACAGGCGCGGGGTGAACCCGGCCGTCCGGGCCACGGCGTCGGCGTCGGCGCAGGTGACGGAGTCCGCGACGTTGGACGCGCTCGAGATGCCCAGGGCCCGGTCGCCGGAGAAGACGACGCCGCCGCTGTCGCCGGGCAGGGCGCACAGGTCCACGGTGAAGGCGTTCGAGATGGTGCGCGTGCCCGCCACGTCGATCGTGGCGCCGACCTGCGAGATCGTCCCGCAGGAGAAGCCGGTCCGGAATCCGGTCTTGCAGGCCTTCTGTCCGACGACCGGGTCCGCGGTGCCGATGATCTCCTGGGTGCTGTCCGGCCCGTCTCCCACCAGATTGGAACGGAACCGGTCCGCCACGTCGTCGTCGACCGCGATGAGGGCGGTGTCGATGCCCTCCCGCTCGCTGCGGGTCATGGTGCCGAACTCCTCGCCGTCGGCGAGGGCGGCGCGGGTGCCGTCGGCGCCGGCGCAGTGCGCGGCGGTGATGACGACGGGCTTGCCGTCCAGTTCACCGTTGAACCCGGTCGAGCACTCGAGGATTCCTCCCGGGACGCCCACCTGGTACGCGGTACCGCCCGTGACGGGCCCCGCCGGAGCGGGGACCGATTCGATGGCGCGCGGCTGGTCCTCGGGCACGGGGGTGCCGGGGTCGACCATGGTCTGGGCCATCATCCCGTCGATGATCGACCCGGTGCCGGGGGTCAGGCCGGCGAGGAGGTCGATGACCGTGCGCATGGGGCCCTCGGGGACGAGGCCGGCGTCATTGAGCAGGGCCAGGCTGCCGAGCGAGCCGGAGTCGCCGCCGCTCCCGGGCGCCGCGCCGGTCCCGTCCGGGTCGTCCGCGCGGGTGGTGGCCGGTTCGATGCCGTCGACGGTCGGGCCGCCGTCGGACCCGGTTCCCCCCTCGCTGCCGAACGGGGCCGTGTCGAACGCCGGGTCGGGGGCCTCGATCATGTCGATCTCGGCGAGGTCCCGCAGGCGGGCGTCGAGGTTCCCGAGCTGCGCGGCCTCGCCCCCGCGGGTCGTGACGACGACCGCGTTGCGGGTCGGATCGACGCGGACGTCGGTGACGAGGTCCTGCATGTCCTCGGGGGTGCCCTCGATGATCTTGATGACCTGGCGCTCGCGAGCCTCGAGTTCGCTCGTGGTCAGCGCCACGTCCTTGACCGTGAACCCGGACCGGGTGGCCTCGTCGCGCAGTTCGTCTCCGGCGGCGCCGGCCACCACGCCGACCAGGCCGGTGCCCTCCTCGTCCAGCCAGACGCCGCCGAACGACTGACGGAACTGCTGCTCCCACCGGGGACGGGCCTCGGCCAGACGTTCTCCGATGCCGGCCTGGGCGAGGAACTGCTCGGGAGTGAGTCCGAGATCACGTCGCAGTGCCTCGACGAGTGAGGTCAGCTCCGGGCCGAGCGCGTCGGCCAACGCCGGCAGGGGCTGGGCGACGGCGGGGCGGGAGGCGGACGGAGCCGGGCTCCCGGGTGTGGGGGAGGGGGCCGCGCCGGCAGGGGTCGCGGTGACCACCAGCGCCGCGGCGGCGGCGACGGCGGCGAACTTCGAGGTGATACGCATGATGGCCTTCCGGAATGCACGGCTGGGCGACGGCGCGTCGACCGGCAGTGGCTCGGTGTGTCGCGGCTCAGATTACGGAGATGTGATTAGTGAGTCCAGTGTGACACGTGTGATTAGTGGGATTCGGTCGTCGATTCATGTGACGCAGCTGAGTCGGAGAATCGGGGGCCCTGCCGCTAGGCTGCCTCTTCGGCAACGACGTACGCGTCATCACCAAAGACTCATTACCCGGAGGTCCCATGTCCGACGCTGACGCCGCACTGCACGACGCCCTTGACACCGTGGTGCGACGCAATCCCGGACAGCACCTCTTCCGGCAGGCCGTGCACGAGGTGCTGGAGTCACTCGCACCCGTGGTCAAGCAGCACCCGGAATATGTCGAGGGCGGGATCCTCAAGCGGATCATCGAGCCCGAGCGCGTGGTGTCCTTCCGGGTGCCGTGGGTCGACGACGCCGGTGCGGTCCAGGTCAACCGGGGCTTCCGTGTGCAGTTCAGCTCCGATCTCGGCCCGTACAAGGGCGGATTGCGTTTCCACAAGTCCGTGGACGAGGACACGTTGAAGTTCCTCGGGTTCGAGCAGGTCTTCAAGAACGCCCTCACCGGCCTCGGCCTGGGCGGCGGCAAGGGCGGCTCGGACTTCGACCCGCACGGCCGCAGCGACGCGGAAGTGATGCGCTTCTGCCAGTCCTTCATGTCCGAGCTCGCGCACCACATCGGTGCCGACCTCGACGTCCCGGCCGGTGACATCGGCGTGGGCGGGCGCGAGATCGGGTACCTGTACGGCCAGTACCGGAAGGTGACCGGCCGCAACGAGGCGGGCGTCATCACGGGCAAGGGCGTCGGGTACGGCGGCTCGTGGGCTCGCACCGAGGCGACCGGCTACGGGCTCGTCTACTTCGTCCGCGAGATGCTCCGCGACACCGAGTACAGCCTCGAGGGCTCCCGGGTGGTCGTCTCCGGCTCCGGCAACGTCGCGATCTACGCGGCCAAGAAGGCGGCCCAGCTCGGCGCGACCGTCGTGGCCTGCTCGGACAGTCAGGGTTACGTCCACGACGAGGACGGTCTCGACCTGGACCTGCTCCTGGACGTCAAGGAGGTCCGCCGCGAACGGCTGTCGGCCTACGCGCGGGAGCGGGGCAACTGCACCTACCGGGAGACCGGTTCCGTGTGGGACGTGGAGTGCGACATCGCGCTGCCCTGTGCCACCCAGAACGAGCTCGACGCCGAGGAGGCGCGCACGCTCGCCAAGAACGGGTGCCGCGTGATCGCCGAGGGCGCCAACATGCCGTGCACGGAGCAGGCGGTGGAGGTCATCCACCGGGCCGGCATCCTCTTCGGGCCCGCCAAGGCCGCCAACGCCGGCGGCGTGGCCACCAGCGGTCTCGAGATGCGGCAGAACGCCGGTCGGCTGCTGTGGGACTTCGAGCGGGTGGACTCCGAGCTCGACCGCATCATGACCTCCATCCACGCCACCGCGGCGGCGACCGCCGAGGAGTACGGCGCCCCGGGTGACCTGGTGGCCGGGGCGAACATCGCCGCGTTCCGCAAGGTCGCCGACGCCATGCTCGCGCAGGGTGTCATCTGATCTGATCCGGGTGACGGCGGACCTCGTCGTCGTCGTACCTTCTTCTCCTTCCCGCACCTTCCCCTTCCCATGCGAAGAGCGCTCCGAGCCGCACCGCCGAGAGGCGGTGGCCGGGGCGCTCTTCTCGTTGTTGAGCCCGCTGGGCTCAATGAATAGTGTGAGTTGCGCCACCGCCGGAATGGATCCGGCAGGGCGGGGGTTATACGGGGCGACAAACCTCAGCGGGACAGGCTCAACTCAGGTTGACGCGGCAGACCACCGGCAGGCAGGGTGGAGCCATCGATCCGAGCCTTGAGCCGGGTCCGCTTAGAGAGAACCCGTACACGTCAGTAGAAGGAGAACATCATGGGACGTGCAGTAGGCATCGACCTCGGCACCACCAACTCGGCCGTCGCGGTCCTCGAGGGCGGCGACGCCACGGTCATCGCCAACGCCGAGGGCGCGCGCACGACCCCGTCGGTCGTCGCGTTCGCCAAGAACGGCGAGGTCCTCGTCGGCCAGCCGGCGAAGAACCAGGCGGTCACCAACGTCGACCGCACCATCCGCTCGGTCAAGCGCCACATCGGCACGGACTGGAAGTCGGACTCGATCGACGACAAGACCTACACGCCGCAGGAGATCAGCGCCCGCACGCTGCAGAAGCTCAAGCGCGACGCCGAGTCCTACCTCGGTGAGGACGTCACCGACGCCGTCATCACCGTTCCGGCCTACTTCAACGACGCCCAGCGTCAGGCCACCAAGGACGCCGGTCAGATCGCGGGCCTCAACGTCCTGCGCATCGTCAACGAGCCCACCGCGGCCGCCCTGGCCTACGGCCTCGACAAGGGCGACAAGGAGCAGACCATCCTGGTCTTCGACCTCGGTGGCGGCACCTTCGACGTCTCCCTCCTCGACATCGGCGACGGCGTCGTGGAGGTCCGCGCGACCTCCGGTGACAACCACCTCGGTGGCGACGACTGGGACCAGCGGATCGTCAACTGGCTCGTCGACAAGTTCAAGGCGCAGAACGGCATCGACCTGACCAAGGACAAGATGGCCCTGCAGCGCCTGCGCGAGGCGGCGGAGAAGGCCAAGATCGAGCTGTCCAGCGGGCAGTCCACCTCGATCAACCTCCCGTACATCACCGTCGACGCGGACAAGAACCCGCTCTTCCTGGACGAGACGCTCTCGCGCGCCGAGTTCCAGAAGATCACGCAGGACCTGCTCGATCGCTGCCGCAACCCGTTCCAGGCCGTGATCAAGGACGCCGGCATCTCGGTCGGCTCCATCGACCACGTCGTGCTGGTCGGCGGTTCGACCCGTATGCCCGCCGTGACCGACCTGGTCAAGGAGCTCACCGGCGGCAAGGAGCCCAACAAGGGCGTCAACCCGGACGAGGTCGTGGCCGTGGGTGCCGCGCTGCAGGCCGGCGTGCTCCGCGGTGAGGTCAAGGACGTCCTGCTGCTCGACGTGACCCCGCTGTCGCTGGGCATCGAGACCAAGGGTGGCGTGATGACCAAGCTCATCGAGCGCAACACCACGATCCCGACCAAGCGTTCGGAGACCTTCACGACCGCCGACGACAACCAGCCGTCCGTGCAGATCCAGGTCTTCCAGGGCGAGCGCGAGATGGCGGCGCAGAACAAGCTGCTCGGTTCGTTCGAGCTCGCCGGTATCGCCCCCGCGCCGCGTGGCGTGCCGCAGATCGAGGTCACCTTTGACATCGACGCCAACGGCATCGTCCACGTGACCGCCAAGGACAAGGGCACCGGCAAGGAGAACACGATCATCATCCAGGACGGCTCCGGCCTGTCCAAGGAGGAGATCGACCAGATGATCAAGGACGCCGAGGAGCACGCCGCCGAGGACCACAAGCGTCGCGAGGAGGCGGACGCCCGCAACCAGGCCGAGTCCACGATCTACCAGACGGAGAAGTTCGTCTCGGAGAACGAGGACAAGATCCCGGCCGACAAGAAGGAGTCGCTCCAGGCCGCGATCGCCGACGCCAAGACCGCCCTCGAGGGCTCGGACGTCGACGCCATCAAGTCCGCGGTCGAGAAGGTCAACACCGAGGCGCAGGCCGTCGGCCAGGCCATCTACGAGGCCTCCGCGGCCGAGGGTGCCGAGGCCGGCGACGCGTCGGGTGCGGGCTCGGCCGACGACGACGTGGTCGATGCCGAGGTGGTTGACGAGGACGAGTCGAAGGGT
This sequence comes from Dietzia sp. Die43, assembly GCF_024519835.1. NCBI lineage: Bacteria > Bacillati > Actinomycetota > Actinomycetes > Mycobacteriales > Dietziaceae > Dietzia > Dietzia sp. Die43. Next base: position 42,506 of record NZ_JALJRF010000013.1, read on the forward strand.
GAGTCCAAGTGACCCGCCCCGAGCAGACCGACGCCTCCGAGAAGGCGGCGTGGGCCGGCGCTGACGACGAGGCCGAGCAGGCCGCCGAGGCGGTCGAGGCCGAGATCGTCGACGACGCCCCGCCGTCGACCGACAGCGACGCCGACGGCACCGCAGCCGATGCCGCTGACGCGGGGGGCGCCCCGACCGGGGACGTTCCCGCGGACGATCCGGCCGCCGCGCTGCAGGCGCAGCTCGACGAGCGGACCGCGGACCTGCAGCGGGTGTCGGCGGAGTTCGCCAACTACCGGCGCCGCGTCGAACGTGACCGCCAATCGATCATCGACACCGCCAAGGGCTCGGTCCTCACCGAGCTGCTGGGTATCGTCGACGACCTCGACCGGGCCGAGGCGCACGGCGACCTCGCCGAGGGGCCGCTCAAGGTCTTCGCCGACAAGGTCCGCGCGCTACTGGCATCCCAGGGTGTCGAGTCCTTCGGCAACGAGGGCGATCCGTTCGACCCGGCCCTCCACGAGGCCGTGCAGGACGAATCCGAGGGATCCGAGCCCGTGCTGGGGACGGTCCTGCGCAAAGGCTACCGCCACGGTGAGCGGACCCTGCGGACGGCGATGGTCAGCGTCCGCTGAGCCCACCGGCTCATCACCCCGGCGTGCGGGGGCGTCCCGATGATCTCGGGACGCACCCGCACGCCGACCCACCCCGGATGTGCCGGGGAACTGAGAGAATTCGTAGACCCGAACACTGCAATAAGAAGAAGAACTGCAACAAGAAGAAGGGAGGCGTCTGGTGAGTCAGCGCGAATGGGTCGAGAAGGACTACTACGCCGAACTGGGCGTCTCCAAGTCCGCCACCCAGGACGAGATCCGCAAGGCCTACCGCAAGCTAGCGCGGGAGAACCACCCGGACTCCAACCCGGGCAACGCGGCCGCGGAGGACAAGTTCAAGCGGATCAGCGAGGCCAACGACGTCATCGGCGATCCCGCCCGGCGCAAGGAGTACGACGCCTTCCGCGACCAGGTCACCTCCGGCGGGTTCAGCGGCTTCGCCCCGGGCGGCGGGGGCCGGTACACCGCCTCCGGCGGTGACTTCGACATCAACGACCTCTTCGGTGGCGGCGGGCCCGCCGGCGGCGCCGGGGGATTCTCGGACCTGTTCGGCGGCCTGTTCAACCAGGCCCGCCCGGGTGGCGGCGGGGCCGGCCGCGGCCGGGCACAGCGCCCGCGGGGCGGCCAGGACGTCGAGACCGCCCTGACCCTGTCCTTCCGTGAGGCCGCCCTCGGCGAGACGGTCCAGATCAAACTCTCCTCCGCCTCGCCGTGTCTGATCTGCCACGGCAGTGGCGCGAAGCCGGGGACCAGCCCCAAGGTGTGCGGCACCTGCCATGGTGCGGGCGTCACCCAGCGCACCCAGGGGGCCTTCGGCTTCGCCGAGCCCTGCACCGACTGCGGCGGCACCGGGTCCAAGATCGATGACCCGTGCACCGAGTGCGCGGGCAGCGGCGTCACGGACCGCACCCGCACCATCAACGTCAAGGTCCCGGCCGGCGTCTCCGACGGCCAGCGCATCCGGCTCTCCGGGCAGGGTGAGGCGGGCTTCCGCGGGGCACCGTCGGGCGACCTGTACGTGACGGTCACCGTTCAGAAGGACCAGGTGTTCGACCGCGACGGGGCCGACCTGCTCGTCGACCTGCCGGTGTCCTACCCGGAGTTGGTCCGCGGCGCCCAGGTGTCGGTACCCACGCTCACCGGGCGGGTGACCGTCAAGATCCCCGCCGGCTCCCGCGACGGACAGATCCTTCGGGTGCGTGGCCGGGGTATCGCACGCAAGTCCGGAACCGGTGACCTCAAGGTCACCCTCCGGGTGGCCACGCCCCCCGCCGGGATGGCCGAAGCCGAGCTCGCCGCCTATGACGACGCGTTGCGCGCCGCCGGCTTCGATCCGCGGTCGGGCTGGGCCGGGTCGGCATGAGCCCCCGGCGGGACGTCGGGGAGCTGGGGCCCGACGACAGCGTCCTGGTGATCTCGGTGGCCGCCGAACTGTCCGGGCTGCACGCCCAGACCCTGCGAACCTACGACCGCCTCGGGATCGTCACCCCCGAGCGCACCAGCGGCGGTGGGCGACGCTACTCGCTGCGGGACGTGGCACTGCTCCGCGAGGTCCAGCGCCTCAGCCAGGAGGAGGGCGTCAACCTCGCCGGCATCAAGCGGATAATCGAGCTGACCAATCAGGTCGACGCCCTGCGCAGCCGCGTGTCAGAACTGGTCGAGGAGGTCGCCGAACTTCGTCGCCGTTCTGGGTCCTCCGGCCGGGCGGGCGGTGAACTCGTCCACGTGCCCCGCTCGACGTCGGTGGTCGTGTGGCGGCCCCGTCACCAGCGGGAGACGGGCCGCCGCGACGGCTGATGACCGGATCCGCCCGACTTTCATAGCGAAGCCTCACCTAATATAGTTCGGCGCGTGACCGTCGCACGTACGCATCAGGGGCAGGCTCCGCCCGGCCTGTTCGACGAGTCCGCCGGGCGCGGCACCGCGGTCGCCGTGGTGACCGACGAGGCGGAGTACACCTACTCCGCGCTCTCCCGGATGAGCGCCGAGCGCGCCGCCGAATACCCGCCCGTGACGACCGGTCGTCGCCTGATCGGCCTGGTGGCAACGAACACCATCGAGTTCCTCGTGGACTATCTCGCCGCCCACTCCGCCGGCCACGTCGCGCTCCTCCTGCCGCCGGACGGCGCGGCCACCGACAACCTCCTCGCGGCGTGGCACCCCGACGTTGTCGCGGGGGACGGCCGACCCCTCCCGGCCGGGGTGCTCACGGCGCCGCCGCGGCACGACCTGCATCCCGACCTCGCACTGCTCCTGAGCACCTCCGGGTCCACGGGCGCACCCAAGCTCGTCCGGCAGTCCCGGCGGGCGGTGCTGGCCAACGCGCGGTCGATCGTGGACTACCTGGGCATCGTGCCGGGGGACCGGGCGATCACCACCCTGCCGCCGCACTACTGCTACGGCCTGTCCGTCCTGCACAGTCACCTGCTGGCCGGCGCGTCCGTGGTGCTCAACTCCGACTCCGTCTCCGCACCGGCGTTCTGGGACCGGGCGGAGGCCGGGCAGGTGACGACGTTCGCCGCCGTCCCGCACACGGTCGAACTCCTCGAGCGCGTCGGTCTCGACCGGCTGGACCGCCTCACCCGCCTGCGCTACCTCACCCAGGCGGGCGGGCGCCTCGCGCCGGAGGCGGTGCGTCGCCTGGCCGCGCACCTGGAAGCACGCGGGGCAGAACTGGTCGTGATGTACGGCCAGACCGAGGCGACCGCGCGTATGGCGTACCTCCCCCCTCACCTCGCGCGGACCCGTGCGGGGGCCATCGGGATCGCGATCCCCGGCGGCTCCTTCCGCGTCGACCGTCCGCGGGGAACCGATCCCGACGCCCCCGGTGAACTGGTGTACCGCGGCCCCAACGTGATGATGGGGTACGCCCGCACCTCGGCCGACCTCGCCCGCGGGCCCGAACTGGACGAGCTGCGGACCGGGGACCTCGCCCGCATCGCCGACGACGGCCTCGTGGAGATCGTCGGGCGGATGGGGCGCGAGACCAAGATCTTCGGACACCGGATCGACCTGGGTCGGGTGGAATCGACCCTGGCGGACGGCGGGTTCGACGCCTGGTGCGTCGGGGAGCCCGACCGGTTGGTCGTGGTCACCCGCGAGCGCTCGCAGGCCCTCGCCACCGCCGCCGCGACGGCCTCGGGACTGCCCACCTCGGCGGTCGAGCAGGTCGTCGTCGTCGACCCTCCCCGCACTCCCGCCGGCAAGGTCGACCAGGCCGCACTCCGTGCACTCGTCGCCGACCGCGCGCGGACGGGCGCCGGGGCGGGCGCCGACGCGCCCAGTACGCTCGTGGCCCATGCGCTCGGCCTGGACTCCTGCCCGCCGGACGCCACGTTCGTCGACCTCGGCGGGGACTCCCTGACCTACGTGGTGCTCTCGACCCGGCTCGAGGAGCGGGTGCCCGGCCTACCCCGCGACTGGCACCTGCGCCCACTGGGGGAGCTCGACACCCGCGCTGCCGGACCGCGTCCCCCGGCGGCCTCCCGCTGGACCCCCTGGCGGGCGTGGGCCCGCGTCGACACCTCGGTGGTGCTGCGCGCCCTGTTCATCCTCACGATCGTGGGCGGGCACACCCGGGCGTTCGCGGTTTACGGCGGCGCCCACGTCCTGGTGGCTCTGACCGGCTACTCCCTGGCCCGCTTCCGGCTGCACTCCGCCAGCGCCCGCGAGCGGGCCCGGGGCGTGCTCACGACGGTCGGGAGGATCGCGGTCCCCGCCGTGGTGTGGCTGCTGCTCGTTACCCCCCTGACCAGTCGCTACCACTGGTACTCGCCGCTGCTGGCCACCCACTTCCTGGGTCCCCGCTCCTGGTCCGACGACCGGTGGTGGAACCCGTGGCAGATGTGGTTCGTCGAGGCGACGGTCTACCTGCTTCTCGGCGTGGCCGCGCTCATGGCTATTCCCGCGGTCAGCAGGCTCGACAGGCGGTGGCCGTTCGCGCTGCCCGCCACGCTGGTGGGGCTCGGACTGCTCGTGCGCTACGCGGTCATCGATCTCGGCGGCGGGCCCCTGGTGTGGTACTCGGCGCCGGCGGTGCTGTGGCTGTTCGCGCTCGGCTGGGCCGTGGCGCGGGCCGAACCCGGGGGGTCCGGACCGGGCGGGCCGGGCGGATCGGGCGGGCACCGGGCAGCGCTCACCGCGATGTGGGCGCGGCTCGCCTGCTCCGCGGTCGCGCTCGTGTGCGTGCCGGGCTGGTTCGGCGACCCCGGGCGGGAGGTGGTGATCGTGGCCGGGATCCTCGCCCTGATCTGGATCCCCGTCGTCCGGCTGCCCCGGCCGGTGGTCCGGGTGGTGACCCCCCTCGCGGCGGCCTCGCTCTTCATCTACCTCACCCACTTCCTCGTCTATCCGCCGATCCGGGACGCGGGCCACCCGTGGCTCTCGTGGGTCGCCTCGCTCGCGGTGGGGGTGTGCGTGTGGTGGCTGTGGGAGCGCGGTGTCGGGATCGCGCGACGGGTCCCCGCCCGGGGCGGGGACGCCGACCCCGCACGCGGGTAGCGTCGGGGAGACGAACGACCAGGATCGGTCGGCCGCCCGGTCATCCCGTGGCCGAAACCCCGTACCCGAGACCCCGTAGCCGACCCCTGCCGACGAGGAGGACGACCCGTGCGCATCGCCGCCGCCCAGATCCTGACCGGACGCGACCCGCAGGACAACCTTCGGCTGGTCCGCGAGTCGGTCGCCGAGGCCGCCGCGCAGGGGGCCCGGATCGTGGTGTTCCCCGAGGCCACCATGCGGGCGTTCGGTGCGGGCCGGCTGGACGAGATCGCCGAACCCCTCGACGGCCCGTGGGCGACCTCGGTGGCTGAATCGGCTCGTGAGCACGGTGTTCTCGTCGTCGTAGGCATGTTCACGCCCGGGCAGGGCGGTCGCGTCCGCAACACCCTCCTGGTGACCGGCCCGGCCGGCGACGCCGGCGGCGGGCCGGACCGCGACCTCCACCTGGGCTACGACAAGATCCACCTGTTCGACGCGTTCGGGTTCGCCGAGTCCGACACCGTCGAGCCGGGCGACGCCACGTACGTGGTGACGGTCGACGGCGTGGGCGTGGGTTTGAGTGTCTGCTACGACATCCGCTTCCCGGGCCAGTACACGGCGCTCGCCACCGCCGGCGCCCGGATCACCCTGTGCAGCGCCTCGTGGGGTGCGGGCGAGGGGAAGGTCGACCAGTGGCGGTTGCTCGCCCGCGCCCGCGCGCTCGACTCGACCACGTTCCTGTTCGCCGTCGGGCAGGCCGATCCCGAGGTGGAGGGCATGGAGGTCAAGCCCGGCGCCCCCACCGGCGTCGGTCACTCGATGCTCGTCGGCCCGGACGGGACCGTGCGCGCCGAGGCGGGCGCCGGATCGGAGCTACTGGTGGTGGATGTCGACGACGACGAGGTCACCGGTATCCGGAAGGTGATCCCGGTGCTCGCCAACGGACGGGTCACGGAGCGCTCCGGCGGGGAGGTCCCGCGGTGACCGGGCCGCACGGCCCGGACCGGGGCGAGGGCCCCGCTGATTCCGAGCGCCCGGGCGACGACGCTGTCACCGAGCCGAATCCGGCCGTCGAGCCGGGTGCCGACCCGCCGACGCAGCAACTCCCGCCCACCGACCCGCCGACCGAGCACCTCCCGCCGGTCGGCTCGGGGGAGGGCAGCACGGCGTGGTCGCAGTACCCGGAGGACGGCGGAGCCGCGGCCGCGGGTGGGGCTGCCGGCGCGGCCGGCGGCGCCGGGGCGTTCGGCGCGGCCGCCGGGGCCGGGGTGTCCGGGGTTGGTCCCGGCACGTCCGGCTATCCGACCGCCGCGGGCGTCCCCGACCCCGGCCACGCCGCCGGGGACGTGCCGCCTCCTGGGGACGTCCCGCCTCCGGACGACGGCGACGCCTGGGACGACGGTGGCGGTGACGGCGGGTCCACGCCGTGGATGATCGCCGCCATCCTGCTCGCGGTCGCATTGGTGGCGGCGCTGGTGGTGTGGCTGGTCTCCGCGACCGGCGGCGACGAGGACCCGGTCGCCATCCCCACCACGACGACGCAGACCACCACCTCGCAGACCACCCGGACCACGCCGCCGACGACGCAGCCCACGACGACCGGCCCGCCGAGTCCGGCCGAACGCTGTAGCCCGGGTTTCGTGGCCGATGAGCTGGGCAGCGGCACGACCGTGCGGGAATGCGACGAGCGGTTCCTGCTGGTCACCCGCGACGACGGGGAGATCGAGCTGCTCTCGTGGCGCGACGACGACTGGGAGTTCCTGGCCGAGCCCACCTCGGACGTGTGCCGCGAGCAACTCGAGCAGCTGGGCGTCCCCGACCGGTTCCGCCGCGTGTTCCAGCCGTGCGAGGCGCCCACCAGCACCACCACCTCGCAGACCAGTCCCACCACCACGACGGGGGCGACCACCTCCACTCCGCAGACCAGCACCGAGACCCCCGTCCCGCCAGCGGGTGAGCCCCAGGCCGGCGACGACGACGAGGGTGGGGGCGGCGCGGACGGCGGTACCGCAGCCGGCTACGGCGGTGACACGACCGACGACCCCGACGAGGGCGCGCCCGGCGCCGGCGAGGACGCCGACACCGTCGCGGCGGCGCGCTGATCCGGCCGCCGCGGCGCTTTCCCGCATCGACAAGACAGTTCCGCACACCCGCTCTCGGGCGTCGTGTGCGGAACTGTCTTCTGGATGGCGACGTGGGTGGCTGCGCCGCGCGGCGGGATTGTCAGGGGCGGTCGAAGCTGATGTTCTCCCGCGGGGTGCCCGCCGCGACCAGCCCGCGCACCGTCGCGCGCAGCATCTCGGGTGAGCCCGAGACGATGACCTGCCGGTCGGCCCACGACCCCCACTGCGTGACCGCCCGGACCAGGGTCCCGGTCTGCCGACGGTGCAGCGTGCGGGGCAGGTCCTGCCGCGGACCGGCCCACCAGGGGTCCTCGTCCTCCTCGGCGACGGGCTGGATCGTCAACCACGGGGCGGTGGCGGCGAGGTCGACCAACGTCGGCAGGTCGTAGAGATCGCCGGGGAAGCGGGCCCCGTAGAACAGGTGGACGCGCGGGTTGTCGGCGTGGCGCATCATGTCCAGCAGCAGGCACCGCAGGGGCGCGATCCCGGTGCCGCCGGCGATCATGAGCACGTCCCGGGTCGGCTCGGACCGGTCGACCTCGAGCATCCCCAGGGGACGGGCGAGCACCCAACGGTCACCGACGCCGACGCTGCGGACCAGTGAGCCGCTGAGCGCGCCGCCGGGCACGTCGCGGACGTGGAACTCGATCTGCCCGGCCGGGTTGGACGGGATCGACGGGCTGAGCCGCCGCCACACGCCGGGCGCGTAGGGCGTGAGCACGCTGAGGTACTGCCCCGGGTGGTAGTCGACCATCACGTCGCTGATGAGCCGCACCACCACGACGTCCCGGGTGGGTCGCAGGATCTCCACCACGGTCGCGCCGACGCGCGCGGGGCCCTCGTCGACGGCGGCGCCCTGTTGCAGCGCGGTCGAGAGCACCCGGTAGGCGGTGCCCAGGGTGGTCTCCAGCCGGTCGTCCCAGGCGCGTCCGGCGAGGTGCCGCAGGGTGTGGGCCAGGGCTTCCCCGAAGCGCCGGTGATGCCCGGGCGTCAGTTCGAGTTTGCGGTGATCGGCGCCCAGGTGGCGGGCGAACTCGACGACCTCATCGACCTTGGCACGGTCGCCGCGCGCGTACTCGGTGGTCTCGAACGCCCACCGCATCGCCCGCGCGAAGTCCCGGAGTACCGGCGTGGCGTCGCGGGGGAACAGTTCACGGAAGTCGGGGTCGGCCGCGCGCAGCGCCCGGGCGAACAGCTCCGGGAACCGCTCGTCGACCAACAGGTCCCTCAGGACCAGCAGCGGCGGGGTCTGCGCCTCGACGGGCACCGGCTGCTCGAGCGGCTCGGCCAACGGGTCGACAGGCGTACCGAGGAACGGGTCGAGGTCGATGCCCTCCACGAGGCGCTCCACCTCGGAGGCGCGGAACGGTTCGTCACCATGGTCCGGTCCGGGGCCGTTGCTCACCGTTGCACGCCTCCCGTCTCGTCGTCGTCGCTGTCCCCACCCTATCCGCGCGCCCGGCACCCCCGCCGGGAGTGCGCGCGACCCCGGCCCGCCTTCGCGCTTGGCGCCCTCCCCGCCCGGCGCTGCTCACCGACCTCGCTGCTCACCGACCTGGGCTGTTCACCGACCGAGGGTGATGTCGACGCCCGCGCGCAGTTCGCCCTCGGTGTAGGTCAGCTGGCCGCGGCCGGGCAGCTCGACCATGTAGAACGAGCCGCCGGCGGGGACGTCGGGGAACTCGAAGGTGAAGGTGCACGAGGACAGGTCGCCGCCGGAGTAGACGAGCATGGCGGTGCCGATCTGCGCGGCGCCGCTGTCGATGAGCGTGATGGTGGTGCCCTCGCCGATGTCGGACAGGGTGATGGGCAGGTCGCAGCCGGTGCGGTCGCCGGAGACCGGTTCCGCGGGGGTCGAGACGACGGTGAACGTGCCGTCGACCGTGAACGATCCGGACCCCGGTGCCCGCTCGGCCGGGGGGAGGACCTGCGGGAAGGGGCCGCGCGACGGGTCGGTACCGCGGCCGGGGTCGGATCCGGGGCCGAGGAAGACCACGCCCAGGACCACGACGACGACGAGGGCCGCCACCCCGATGATCGCCGCGGCCGCCGCGGTGCCGGGAGGGCGGCCCTCCGCGGGGGCCCAGGCGGGCGGTGGGCCGTCGCCGGGGCGGCCATCGGGGGCCGGGGGCGGGTACGCGGAGCCCGGATCAGGGGCAGGAGAGCTCGGATCCGGCCCGGGGACGGGGGAGGGCAACGGCTGCGGCGGGTCGCCGTACCGGTAGGTGCCGTCGGGCAGCGGGGGGTAGTGCATCGGCATGTCCCGACCTCCCACGCCGGCCCGGGGGCACGTCGCCGGATGACGTGCCGCTGGACTGTCGAGCCTAGTCATCCCCCCGCGCTCCGGGTGCGTCGCTTGGATCGAGGGGCGTGGTTCGGGGAAGCTGTAACGATGACTGCCGATTCGTCGAGGCCCTCCCGCGACCCCCACGGCCCGGCCGGGTCCGTCCACGATCCGGTCCGGTCCGTCCACGACCCGGTCGACGACGCCGATCTCGACCCCGGCACGCCGGTGCCGGTCCGGCCCGGACCGTTGGGGATGGCCGGCAACGTCGTCCGCGGCGCGCTCATCGGGATGGCCGAGCTCGTGCCCGGCGTCTCCGGCGGAACGGTGGCGCTGGTGACCGGCGTCTATCCGCGCCTGTTGGACTCCGGGGCGCACGTCGTGGACGGCCTGCGCTCGGCCGCCCTCGGGCCGGAGCGTCGGGCCCGCACCCGCGCGGCGTTCCGGCACGTCGACTGGTGGCTGCTGCTGCCGCTGGCGCTGGGCATGCTCGTCATGGTCTTCACCATGGCCGGTGTGCTCAAGGGCTTCGTCGAGGGCAGTCCCGAGATCGCCCGCGGGCTGTTCCTCGGCATGGTCGCCGCCAGCATCGCCGTGCCGCTGGGGATGGCGCGGTCCACCCCGGGTGGGCGCAACTGGGTGCTGGGCCTGATCTTCGTCCTCGGTGCCGCGTTCGCGTTCGTCCTGTCCGGGCTGCCGAGCGGCTCGATCAGTGACCCCTCCTACCTGCTGGTGTTCGTCGCGGCGGCGGTGGCGATCTGCGCCCTGGTCCTGCCCGGCGTCTCGGGGTCCTACCTGTTGCTGGCGATGGGGCTCTACGCCCCGACCCTCGGTGCCGTCGACGACCGGAACTTCGCCTACCTCGGCGTGTTCGCCCTGGGCGCGCTCGTCGGGATCTCCCTCTTCGTCAAGGTCCTCGACCGCCTGCTCGAGGACTTCCGCAAGCCCACCCTGGTGGCCATGGCCGGGCTCATGCTGGGGTCACTGCGCGCGCTGTGGCCGTGGCAGACCGAGGAGGCCGAGGTCCTGGCCCCCGGCGCAAACTGGCCGACGGTCCTGGCCGCCGTGGCCGCCGGCATCGTCGTGGTGCTGATCGTGCTGGCCGTCGAGCGGGTGTTCGCGGACAAGACCGCCACCACCGACCCCGACCCGCGGACCTCCGCACTCGAGGACCGCGGGTAGGCCATAGCCGGTCGGGCGGCGGGCGGCGCGGCCGTGATCTGCGCAGCCGTGGTCAGGGGCTGGTCAGCACCTCCGCCTCCAGCCGGCGGTAGCCGGCCTCCATCCCGTCGACCATGCCGGTGCCGAGGATCGTCTCGCGCAGGTCGGCGCTGTCGTAGGTGATGACGAGCGTCATGAGGCTCCCGTCCTCGACGGCCGTGAGGGTCTGCTCGTTGCGCGTCGGCGGTGCGTCGACGCCCTCCATCGTCTCGGTGAAGACCTCCCGGTGGGGTGGGTCGGTCTCCAGGAGCTGCCCGGTGAGGGCGAACGCCTCGCCCTCGACCCCGTCGTCGGGGGCCCACTCGAAGCGGGTGGTCTCGCCGGGCGCCGGGGCGACCCGGCAGTCGACCAGCGCCCAGCCGTCGGGTCCGTGGAACCACCGGTTCAGCAGCTCCGGCTCGTGGTGGGCGTCCCAGACCTGCCGGGGCGTGCCGTGCAGGATCCGGGTGACGCGCACGGTCCGCTCGTCGAGGAGTTGCGACTGCGTGCCGGTGTCGGCGGCGAAGGTGGAGTCGTCGGTGACCACGGCCTCGATCTGGCCCATCGCCTCGCGGGTCCCTTCCTCCATGCCCATCTCGATGAGCTGCTCGAGCTCGGCCAGGCTGGTGAAGTAGGTGGTGGTCTCGAGGCGGGAGCCGGTGTCCGTCTCGCCGAACGTGAACACCGCCCGCATGGTGGGCAGGTCGGTGTTAGGCCGGCCGTCGTCGTGGCTGAATCCGTCGAGCACCTCGAACGACCGGCACTCGTCCACCGACAGGTACTCCCAGTACCCGCACGCGCGGCTCCCGTCCGGGCCGGTCATGTAGTAGTCCGACCGGCCGCCGGGGAACACGTCGTGCCGGGTGAAGGTGGCCGGCCACGTGGGCGGCCCCCAGAACTTCTCGAGCTGGCGCGGATCGACGTACGCGTCCCACAGCCGACGGACCGGCACCGGGAACTCCGCGGTGATGGTCAGGGTCAGCCGGTCGAGGTCTCTGTCTACCGATATCACAGGCATGGCCTGCCTCTTTCCTCGTGTGTCTCCTGCGGTGACGGGTCAGTCCTCGGCGAGGAGGGCGTCGAGTCTGCCGACGCGTGCTCGCCAGATGTCCGCGTAGGCGTCGAGGAGCCGCTGGGCTCCCCGGATCGCCCGGAGGTCTCCCCGGATCCTGCGTTCTCGGCCGATCCGATGGCCGGTGATCAGTCCTGCCTCCTCCAGTACGTTGACGTGTTTGCGGACGGCAGCGAACGACATGTCGTAGCGGTCCGCGAGCTCGGAGACGGTGGATTCGCCGGCCAGGGTGCGCCGGAGGATGTCCCGCCTGGTCGCGTCGGCCAGGGCCCGGAAGATCCGGTCCACCTCGTCGTCGCTGTAGTCCGGACCGCCGGGGTCCACCTCGAGTGCCCGATATGAAACCATGTGGTATCACGATAGGCGGGTGGGCGAGGCCGGTCAAGAGTCGGTTTCGAACCTCCATCCGGTTCTCGGCATCCGGTTCTCCACAGCCCGTTCCGCCTCCACAGCGGTGGGCTCACCGACTCCGGTGTCCGGGTACCTCGTCGTCGCCGTCCTCTAGCCTGGCGGCGTGCTGACATCGACCGTCCGGGTTCCCGAGTCCGACGTCGAGTCCTTCGTGGGCTCGGCGGCGCTGGGGCGCGCCCGCGGCTACGCCAACGCGACGCGGATCCGCGACGTGGCGTACGACGCCGCCACCCACCGGCTCACCGCGAACATCAAGGGCAGCGGCGCCGCGGGCAGCGGGCGCTGGTACTCCACGGCCGTTCACCTCACCGTGCCGGCCGCGGACGGGTCCAGCCGCCCGCTGCGCAGCATGTGCTCGTGCCCCGTCGGGCTGAACTGCAAACACGCCGCCGCCCTCATGCTGTTCGTCAGCGAGCAGGCGAGCCAGGACGAGTCGATCCCCGCCTGGCGACGGCAGGCCGAGGACTCCCTGCGCGCGCTCGACACCCCGCGGTGGCAACCCGAGGCCCCGGTGGTGGGACTGCAACTTTCGGTGGTCCCGGACGAACTGGCGCCGGACGACGGCCCGGGCGGCCTACGTCCCGGATTGGGCAACCGCCTCAAGGCCCGGATCGTCGTCCCCGGCAGCGGCGGACGGTGGAAGTCGGCCGGGGTCGAGTGGGACCGCCTCCGCTACGGCTGGGACGGCGCGCTGTCGATCGCGCAGGCCGGGTGGCTGCGCGCCGTGGACGCCCTCGCCCGCAGCCACCGGCAGGCACGCGTGAGGCTGGACCTGTGCGACGCCGAGGTCCCCGCGCTGTGGCCGCTCATCGCGACCGCGGCCGAGGCGGAGATCGAGATCGTGCCCGGTGACGGCCTGCGCGAGGTCGTGCCCGGGCCGCCCCGCCGTGTGGGATTGACCGCGTGGAGCCCCGACGGTTCGGAGCTGGTGCTGGTCGCCGCGGCCGAGGTGGAACCGGGACCGGACGGCACCCGGCCTCTATCCGACGACGACGAGGAGGTCGACCGCCCCCTGCCCGGCGCCCTCGTGGGGGAGCACGGGGACATGGTCGCGCTGGTCCGGGGCCGGGTGCTGGAGCTCTCCCCGGTCGGGCGGCTCGACCCCGGCGTGGCCCGGCGACTGCGCGACTGGCGGGCGCTCAGCGTCCCGGACGAAGCCGTCGCGGAGTTCTGCGCCGACTTCCTGCCCGACCTCGCCGACCGGTTCCCGGTGGTCGACCGCGTCGGGCGGCTCGAACTGCCCGAGTGGGACCGCGTCGAGCTCGAACTGACGATCCGCCCCCTCGCGGGAGCGGGAGCGGGAGCCGGTGCACGCGGCGGCTCGGGTGCCGGGTCTGCTGCCGGGTCCGCTGCCGGGCAGGGCCTGGAGTTGGTCCTGCAGTGGTACCGCGTCGACGTGATGCGCATGTCCGACGGCACCGAGGCCGAGCGCCGCCGCCCCCTGACGGCGGATGTGGTCGCCTCACGCGGCGGTGACCCGTCGGACCTCGATGCGGTGGTGCTGGCGGCGGCCGTCGCGGAAGCGGGCTGGGCCTGGACGATCGCGGACGGCCCGGTCCGGATCGCCGGCCGCGACGCCGGCCTGCTGCTCACCGACGGGATCGAGCAGCTCGGCGCCCTCGACGGCGTCCGCGTGACGGTCCTCGAGGGCGTGCCGCAAATCCGCCGTGCGAGCGAGGGGCCGCGGATCCACGTGGCCACCGAGGACGACAGGTCCGGCATCGACTGGCTGGGCCTGACGGTCTCGGTGACGGTGGAGGGCCGTCCCGTCCCGTTCGCGGAGGTGTTCCGGGCTGTGGTCACCGGCCAGGAGGAGTTCATCACCGCCGACGGTCTGCTGGTCCCCGTGGACCTCGAGCGATTCGGGGAGCTGCGCGTGCTGCTCGACGAGGCGATGGCGGCCTCCGCCGACCGTGTGGGCAGGGAGCCGGACTCCACGGGCGTGCGGATCGGCCTCGGGCAGGCGGGTCTCCTCGCCGACCTCGCCGAGTTGGCCGACGACCTGGCCCCGCCCTCGGGCCGCGCCAAGGCGCTACTCGAACTGGCCTCCGACACGCCCGCACCCGTGCCCGTCCCAGCCATGCTCGACGCCGACCTGCGGCCCTATCAGCAGCACGGGTTGGACTGGCTGGCCATGCTGTGGCGCCACCGGATCGGCGGCATCCTCGCCGACGACATGGGCCTCGGCAAGACCGTGCAGGCGCTCGCGCTCATCGCCCATGCCCACGAGACGGCCGGCGCCGGGGAGACCGGGCCGAAAAGCGACGCGCCGGGCGCCGGGGCCGGCGCCGGGGCGCCCGGCCCGTTCCTGGTGGTGGCACCGTCGTCGGTCGTCCCCAACTGGGAGGCCGAGGCCCGCCGGTTCGTGCCCTCGCTGCGCGTGGCGCGGCGGTCGGCGACCGAGGCCAAGTCCGCCACCACGGTCGCCGAGGACGCCGGTGCGCACGACATCGTGGTGACCTCGGCGACGGTCCTGCGGCTGGACGCCGAGTCCTACACGGGTGTCGACTGGGCCGGGGTGATCCTCGACGAGGCCCAGCAGGCCAAGAACCCCACCTCCAAGCTCTTCGCCGCGCTGGCCGGGCTGCGCGCCGACTTCCTGCTGGCGGTGACCGGCACACCGATGGAGAACAACCTCACCGAACTGTGGGCGGTCGCGGCGCTGTCGTGCCGCGGTGTCCTGCCCGACGCCAAGGACTTCCGTGCCCAGTACCGCACGCCCATCGAGAAGAACGGTGACACGGCCGCACTGGACCGGCTGCGGCGGCGACTCCGACCCTTCCTTCTCCGGCGACGCAAGGAGCTCGTGGCCGGCGAGCTGCCCCCGCGTACCGATGCGGTGATGGAGATCGAACTCTCGGCCACGCACCGCCGGCTCTATGAGCGGGAACTGGCGCGGCAACGCGCGTCCCTGCTGGCGCTGCTCGACGACTTCGAGGCCAACCGGATCAGCATCCTCGCCGGGCTGACCGTGCTCAGGCGTCTCTGCCTGGACGCCTCGCTGATCGACCCGGCCCACGCCGGGGTCGCCTCGGCCAAGACCGACGAGCTCATCGCCGCGCTGCGGGAGGTGGTGGCCGAGGGGCACCGCGCGCTGGTGTTCAGCCAGTTCACCACCTACCTCGACACGGTCGTGGACCGCCTGCGCGCCGAGGGGATCACGGTGGCGCACCTCGACGGCCGGACCACCGACCGGGCGGGGGCCGTGGGCGAGTTCACCGAGGGGGGCGCGCAGGTGTTCTGCCTCAGCCTCAAGGCCGGCGGCGTCGGGCTGAACCTCGTGGGCGCCGACTACGTCTTCCTGCTGGACCCGTGGTGGAACCCGGCGACCGAGGCCCAGGCCGTCGACCGCGCGCACCGCATCGGCCAGACCCGACCGGTGCTGGTGTACCGGATGGTCGCCCGGGACACGATCGAGGAACGGGTGGTCGAGCTGCAGCGGCGCAAGGCCGAGCTGTTCGCGTCCGTCCTGGACAGCGGTGAGCACTTCTCGGCCGCGCTCACCGCCGACGACCTGCGGGGGCTGCTCGACTAGAACGTGCGGGCCGGGTGTCGGGGCCAGGCCACGAGCGTCGGCTCAGCGTCGCTCGGGGAAGGCCAGCCCCGCGGCGACGGCCGCCCCGAACAGCGCGGTGTCCCGCGACGGCGAGAAGACCACCCGAGGGGTGGACACCGAGATCGGCAGGGACTGGAGCTGTTCGGCGACCGGGCCGTGCAGGGCCTTGCCCAGACCGACCACGATGCCCCCCGTGAGCAGGACGGTCTGAGGGCGGAAGAGCTGGACGGCGTCCACGAGGAACGAGCCGAGCCGGTAGGCGTAGATCTCGGCGGCGCCGTCGCCGTGCTCGCGCTCGAGGTCGTACAGCCCGTGACCGCCGAGCCCCCACCAGGCCTCGGTGTTGGTGCCGTCGCCGACGATGCGCCAGTGCCCGAGGTCCCATCCGGTGTGGCCGCACGGGTGGATGAGCGCGCCGTGGTGATTGAGCGCACCGAACGCCAGGGAGGAGCCGAGCGAGATGGCGATCCCGCCGAACTCCACGTCGGGCAGTCGCGTCAGTGCCAGGGCATGGGCGTCACCGTCGCCGATGACGGAGACGGGCGCGTCGATCAGCGACACGAGTTCGGTACGCAGGTCGCCCTCCGCCCAGGCGGCGGCGCGCGAGGACACCACTCGTCCCCGGTCCGCATCGACGTGGCCGTGGAGGGACACGCCCACGCCGGCGGGGGAGTCGTCGACGGCGAGGACCGCTGCGGCGAGGTCCTCGGCCGTCGCGACCTCGGCCCCGTGGACGCCCACCACGTGGCCGTCGACCACGGCGCCGATCCGCGTACCACTGCCGCCGATGTCGACGACGACGCCGTTCCTCATCGCTGCACCTCCGGTTCTCCCACCGTCATTCTCACCACTTATTCGTAGCGGTCGCCCAGCGGGCTGGGTGGCGACTCCGGTCGGGTGGGGGTACGGGGTGAGATGCTCAGGGGTCACCCGGTCTCGGCGTTGCGGATCGGATCGCTGGTCTGACCCACGGTGCTGCAGTACAGCTTGGCCGCCTCCTGGTTGAGCGTGACCTCCATGCCGGCGGGATCGGACTGCCCCTTCTCGTCGAGGAAGGTGGTGATCACCTCGCGCTGGTCCTCGGGCGCCATCTCCATGTAGTCGCCACAGGTGGTGTCTCCTCCCTTGTTCGGGTCCATCGCACCGCAGCCGGTCAGCGCGGCGAGGGCGAGGGCGGTGGCGGCGGCCAGTGCCGCGGGGCGGGGACGGGTGGACATGGGAACCTCCGGGGATGGTGTCGTCAGATGAGGCGAGCGTAGGCCCGCGGGGTCGGCGGCATTCCTCGTTCGGGCGATGCCCGGGCTCAGTGGCACCCGACCATGTGCAGCGCGAACCGGTCGCCGTAGCCGAGGATCGTCTGGATCTCGCCGATCCGCTCCTCCGTCATGATCTCGAGACGGTGGGGACCGGCGTGGTCGATCCCGACGGCGTGCATCAGTTCGTGCAGGGTCAGACTTCGGGACCAGGGGTCTCCGGGGACGGGACTGACCTGGCCGGGTTGGATCACGACGGTCCCCTGCAGGATGAGGCCCCGGGGCCAGACCGCGCCGCCGCCGACCCCCGCCGCGCCGTGGGTGTGGAACATCGGATGGTCGCCGTACGTCACCGACAGGGCACCCTCCACGTCCTTCTGGTCGGGAGCGCCCGGTCCGGTGTAGCGCAGCGGTAGCCCGCTGGAGAAGGCGAGCGTATCCACCGCCCAGGCCAGATCGGCCTCGCTCCCCGGTGGGGCATCGAAGGACCGCACCGGGATCTCGTGTTCACACGGCCAGTGGGCCAGGTACCCGTCGTCGGTGGTCTCGACGGCGTAGTCGACGCCCTCGATGAGCCCGGCCGGCGGCGGGAAATCCTCCGGTCGTCGCGGCGACCATTCCCCGCGCAGCGGCTCCGGCGCGCCCGGGATCGTGGTGTCCACGGCGCGGGCGTCGCCGGCGCGGAAGATCCCGCCGTTGCCACCGGAGAGCCGGACCGCGCCTTCGCCGATCGCGGCGACCGTGTCGCGGTGCCGTTCTGGGACCTTGTCCAGTAGGTAGGGGGTGGTGCCGACCACCGCAAGGGCGATCACCACCGGGACCGTGACCGCCAGGACGTAGATGGCGATCCTGGTCGCGCGGGCCAGGGGGCTGTTGTAATCCACGGCCCTACCGGCTGCTTTCCGCAGTCGGCGGGACAGGGGAGGGGGAGGGCACGTCGGTCACGAGATCTACCTGGGGGGTCGAGGGGGCGACGGTCGAGGGGGAGGCGCCGGAGGTCTAAAAGTGTACTCATATCGTGACGGCGTTCACATCCGGGCGTTCTACTTGAGCGGAATAGACTCAAGGAGGCGGAGGTTGTACGAGGCGTCCGGCCGAAACGGAACCGGTATTGATTCCAGTACGCTCAACAATACGTCGAAGAAAGGACCGGTCGATGAGCCAGTTCAACCCCACGACCAAGACCCAGGCGGCTCTGTCGGCCGCAGTCCAAGCCGCCTCCGCGGCGGGTAACCCGGATGTGCGTCCGGGCCACCTGCTCGTGGCCCTGCTCGAACAACAGGACGGGATCGCGGGTCCCCTCCTCCAGGCCTGCGGGGTGGACCCGCAGCTCGCCCTGACCCAGGCGAAGGGCCTCGTCGGCGGCTACCCCAAGGCGTCCGGCTCGGGGCTCGCCGCCCCCAACTTCAACCGGGACGCCCTCGCCGTCATCAACTACTCCCAGACCCTCGCGGCGGAGATGGGCGACGACTACGTCTCCACCGAACACGTCCTCGTCGGGATCGCGGCCGGTCACACCGGTGGCGATGCGGCCAAGCTCCTCACCGAGCTCGGTGCCACCGAGGACGCCCTGAAGGCGGCGTTCACGGCGGTCCGCGGGAACACGCGCGTGACCACGGAGAACCCCGAGGACCAGTATCAGGCTCTCGAGAAGTACGCCACGGACCTCACCGCCCGTGCCCGCGAGGGCAAGATCGACCCGGTGATCGGGCGCGACTCCGAGATCCGGCGCGTCGTCCAGGTCCTCTCCCGCCGCACGAAGAACAACCCGGTGCTCATCGGCGAGCCCGGGGTCGGCAAGACCGCCATCGTCGAGGGGCTGGCCCGTCGCATCATCGCGGGCGACGTCCCCGAATCCCTCAAGGGCAAGACCCTGCTCTCGCTCGACCTGGGGTCGATGGTCGCCGGCGCGAAGTACCGCGGCGAGTTCGAGGAGCGCCTCAAGGCGGTGCTCGACGAGATCACGGCGGCCGAGGGGCAGATCATCACGTTCATCGACGAGATCCACACGATCGTCGGCGCGGGAGCGACCGGCGAGGGCTCGATGGACGCCGGCAACATGATCAAGCCGATGCTCGCCCGTGGTGAGCTGCGACTGGTCGGCGCCACGACCCTCGACGAATACCGCAAGTACATCGAGAAGGACGCGGCCCTTGAGCGCCGCTTCCAGCAGGTGTACGTGGGAGAGCCGAGCGTCGAGGACACCGTGGGGATCCTCCGCGGCCTCAAGGAGCGGTACGAGGTGCACCACGGTGTGCGCATCACCGACTCCGCCCTGGTCTCCGCCGCCGCGCTCTCGGATCGCTACATCACCCAGCGGTTCCTGCCGGACAAGGCGATCGACCTCGTCGACGAGGCCGCCAGCCGCCTCAAGATGGAGATCGACTCGCGGCCCGAGGAGATCGACGCCGCCGAGCGGATCGTCCGTCGACTCGAGATCGAGGAGGTGGCGCTGCAGAAGGAGACCGACGCGGCGTCCAAGGATCGACTGGTGGCCCTGCAGGCCGAGTTGGCCGACGCCAAGGAGAAGCTCGCCGAGCTCACCGCCCGCTGGCAGAACGAGAAGACCGCCATCCAGGGTGTGCAACTCATCAAGGAGGAGCTCGACGCCCTGCGCACCGAGTCCGAGAAGGCCGAGCGCGACGGCGACTACGCCCGGGTGGCCGAGATCCGCTATGGCCGGCTGCCGGAGCTGGAGAAGCAACTCGCAGACGCTGAAGAGTCCGAGGCCGCGGCCGGCGCGATGCTCAAGGAGGAGGTCGGTCCGGAGGACGTTGCCGAGGTCGTCTCCGCCTGGACCGGAATCCCCGTGGGGAAGATGCTCGAGGGTGAGACCGAGAAGCTCCTGCGCATGGAGGATGAACTCGGTCGCCGGGTCGTGGGTCAGAGAGAGGCCGTCCAGGCCGTCTCCGACGCGGTCCGCCGCGCGCGCGCCGGGGTCGCCGATCCCAACCGCCCCACCGGGTCGTTCCTGTTCCTCGGCCCGACGGGCGTGGGCAAGACCGAGCTGGCCAAGGCGCTCGCGCAGTTCCTGTTCGACGACGAGCGGGCCATGGTCCGGATCGACATGAGCGAGTACTCCGAGAAGCACAGCGTCTCGCGGCTCGTGGGTGCCCCTCCGGGTTACGTCGGCTACGAGTCCGGCGGTCAGCTCACCGAGGCGGTGCGACGCAGGCCGTACACGATCGTCCTGCTCGACGAGGTCGAGAAGGCGCACCCGGACGTCTTCGACATCCTCCTGCAGGTGCTCGACGACGGTCGCCTCACCGACGGGCAGGGGCGCACGGTCGACTTCCGCAACACCATCCTGGTGCTCACGTCCAACCTGGGCGCGGGCGGGACGCGGGAGCAGATGATGGACGCGGTCAAGCGCGCGTTCAAGCCGGAGTTCATCAACCGGCTCGACGACGTCGTGGTCTTCGACGCACTCAGCGAGGAGCAGCTGGAGTCGATCGTCGACATCCAGATCGACGAGCTCGCGCGACGCCTCAAGGGTCGCCGCCTCACGCTCGAGGTGGACGACGCCGCAAAGGGCTGGCTCGCCCGGCGCGGTTACGACCCGGCTTACGGCGCCCGCCCGCTGCGCAGGCTGGTGCAGCAGGCGATTGGTGACAAGCTCGCCCGGTCCCTGCTGGGCGGCGACGTCCGTGACGGTGACACGGTCACCGTGTCACTGGCGGAGGACGGGGAGTCGCTCAGCCTCGACTGACCGGCGTCTGACGAGTCCGGTGCCTGACGGGCCCGACCACCGTGAATGGTGGTCGGGCCCGTCTCTCGTCATGTCGGGGATACGGACGGCCCCTCGACGTCTCTGTGATGAATATCACACAGACGATTCTCGAGGTGGGCGGCTGCGGTCGGGGCGTCCCCCCCGGGGGGGCGTTCGGACTTGGTCGAGGCCCGTGATCGTGCCCCGGGGACGGGCCTCCGGGGCGGGTGCCAGAGGTGTGCGCACCTGCCGCGGACCGGGGCGGCGGAGGTGGGCCGGGCGCATCGCCGCTGGTAGGAAATTTACCGATTTATCGATTCCTCCCGCATTTGACCCCGCACGATTTGTTCGAAAATTCGAGGGTTTTTCCGGTCCGGTAAGGGGCGGAGATCTATGGGGGACGGCGCAGTTTAAGTTCGATGTTTTCCTCGGTCTTTGCCGAACAAAATAGCACTTGACCTGCACTGTTAGGTGTGATCATCTTGTGGTCGACGGGCGCCCGGCCCGCCGACCCGAAGCCACAGGAGCCCTCGTGAACAACGACCACCATTCGAACATCGTGCCCTTCCTCCACACCCGCACCGAATCCGTCTCGGTGATCGTGGACGGATGGAATGTCCTACTCGGAGCCGCGGACGGCTTCGGCTACTCGCGACGCCCCCTCTCGACATTCACACTCGACATGCCCCGCCTCGCGGACGGCGTTGTCGCCCGGCGCCGACGGCCGGGCGGGGCGGTGCGGATCGGGATCATCCTGGGTAGGCACGAGAGAGCCGCCAACCCGGCGGCCCGCGCCGCCCAGGACGCCGCCGCGCGACAGTGGGCCCGCGACCCCCGGGTCACCCTGATCGACCCCGGGATGGTCTCGGTCAGGGCCGCGGCCGAGGAGGCCCGCGCGGGAGACCGGACGCCGCACGACACCGTGGTTCCGATCCGTCGACATCGCGAGGAGAACGGGGACGCGGCGGTCCAGGAGTTGCTGACGCAGTGGACGGATGACGGCCTCACCGACGCGGCGATCCTCGTCAGTGCGGACGCGGACCACGCCGACTGCGTCGCCGACATTCGCAGGAGGCGACGGACCCACGTGGAGGTCGCCCGCTGGGAGTGGCAGGCCTCGAGGCTCTGGCAACCCGGCCTCTGGGTGCACCACCTGGCTCCCGACCTCCTCGACTCCGTCACCACAGACCGCGACCCCCGAAAGGTGGCCTGAGATGACCGACCCCGACCCGACCGACCCCGACCCGACCGACCCCACCCCGCCCGCCCCGCCGCCCACGGTCGGGGGCCCGACCGACGGTGACCTGACGGGAGGGTCCCCGGTCCTGTACACGACTGCCCACCTGTGCAAGGAGCATGACCGGGGCATGGACTACACGCTCGACGTGGTGGAGTACCTCACCGTGGACCTGGCCACCTGGCTCACGGACATCGCCCCGGACGGTTCCGGCCGCGGTCAGGAGGCCTCTGAGCGGGCCCGCCACCTGGGCAGGATGGTGGACCAGCTCTGCACCATGAGCACGCTGGTCGAGCTGTCCTTGCGCCAGCGCCGCGAGCTGGGTGACCCCACCACCGCCTGGGTCCTACTCGAACAGGCCCGCCAGCAGCTCGGCTGGGCGGCCAGTACCGCCGGGGCTCTCGCCCGGTCGATCGCCCGGGCGGAGGGGGACGTCGCCCGCGGCCCGGCCGATGCCGACGCCGGCCTGCCCGACGACGCGCTGCCCGACGACGAGACGACGATGATCGACGACGTCCTCGAGTTCTTCCTCGAGCGGGACCTGGCCCCGCGGCCCGACCACGCGAGGGAGGTGGTAGACATGGGAGACGGCGTCGGGGTGATCCCCGACCCGCGGCCCCTGACCCCGCTCGAGCTGGTCCCTCTTCAGCTGCTCTCGGCGACCGCCATGCAGTGCGGATCGGTGATCGACGACCCGGCCCCCCGGACACTCGTGGACCGGATGGCCTACGGGACCTACGTGGCCAGGCTGCTCGACGAGGCCTCGGAACTCCTCCGCGAGTACGGCCCCGCGGCCGGCCAGCGCGAGCTGGAGCGTCTCGCCGACACGGCACAGGAGGCCGCAGACATCATGTGGCAGCTGACGCCGGGGCCGCTGGAGGTCTTCGCCCCGCGCAGCGACGGGCCTGCGGCCGCCTGAACCGCGGTTCCCTGTGGCGGCGGGGCCGCGCCGGGGCGCGCCGCCCACCGCCGGGTGTTCACGTGAGACCGCTCACGGCGGGTCGATCGGGACCCGCCACCTCGTCGTCGTAAGGACTATCCTTGACACGTGACCAGTGAACCCGCCCCCGACACCCAGGTCAGCCCCCTCCTCGTCTCCGCCCGTGAGCTGATCGAGGACGTCTCCACCCTGCCCACCCCCGTCATCCTCGACGTGCGGTGGCAGCTCGGCGACCCCCGCGGCCGGGAGCACTACTGGTCCGGTCACATCCCCGGCGCGCAGTACCTGGATCTGCCCGGCGATCTCGCGGGGCAGCGCAACGTCCGCGAGGGGCGTCACCCACTGCCGTCGCCCGAGAACTTCGAGGAGTCGATGCGTCGGGTGGGCATCGACGACGACAGTCGCGTGGTGATCTACGACGACTGCGGGAACACCTCCGCCGCGCGCGCCTGGTGGCTCATGCGCTGGGCCGGCAAGAAGGACGTCTATCTGCTCGACGGTGGGCTCAAGGCGTGGATCGCGGAGGGCGAGGACCTCGCGGTGGGGCCCGGGAACCCGGTCTCGCGCGGCGACTTCACCTTTGATCTGGACCACATGCTCACCGTCGGCATCGAGGACACCGCGACGTGGCCCGAGCGGGGCGTGCTCATCGACGCCCGCACCCCGGAGCGCTACGAGGGCCGCACCGAGCCGATGGACTCGCGCGCCGGACACATCCCGGGCGCGGTGAACATACCCACCGGGAACTTCCTCGACGAGCGCGGCCGCTTCTTGCCGGCCGACCAGATCCGCCGCATGTTCGCCGAGGTGGGCGTGACCAGTGGGTCCGACGCGGTCGTGTACTGCGGTTCGGGCATCCACGCCTGCCACGCGTTGGCGGCGATGGAGGTCGCCGGGATCGAGGCGGGTCGCTTGTTCCCGGGCTCGTGGTCAGCGTGGTCGGCGGACCGGAAGCGGCCGGTCTCGATCGGCGAGCAGCCCCGCTGACCGCCCTCGGCGCGTCGCCCACGCCCGTCTCTCATCCGGCCGCGCCCCCACGCGCCGCTGCGCCTGGCCGGGCACACCGCCACCCCTGACTACCCTTGGGGGCATGGTCTGGATCTGGTTCCTCGTAGCCCTCGTGCTGCTCGCCGCGGCGCTCGTCCTGCTGCGCCTGGACGCCAAGCAGCGGGGAGGCGGCGCGGGTGGCGGCGCCCGTCGCGAGAGGCGGACGGCTGTCGGCTCGCCGCCGGTGGGGGAGTCCCCGGACGAGGAGGACGACGACGAGGTCCCGCTCCTCGACGCGCCGGCGGATGAGGTGGGACAGGATCCCGGTTCGGCCGAGCGTGCGGGCGAGCCCCGTCTCGCGCCGTTCCAGCGGTCCGAGGCGTCCGACATCGAGCGCGAGGTGGCCGAGGGCGGCGCGGAGCCGCAGGTGGGCACGGAGCCGGTCACGGGCGACGCGCCGGGCGATGTCGTGGAGACGGCCGCGGCGGCGGATGGCGCTGGGGGTCCCGTCACAGACGCCGAGGCAGGGCCGGACGCGGTGGCCGATTTCGGTGACCGCTCCGACGCGGACACGGACGCGGACACGCACGCGAGCGCGGACGCCGTCGCCACGAGGGGCCCGGTCGCAGACGACGGTCTCGCCGAGCCCGCCCCGCTCGATCCGGCCGAGCCCACGGCGGAGTCGTCGCCGCGGCTGCTGGACCGGGTCCGGGCACTGCTGCCGGCGCGTCGGCAGCGTACGTCCGCGCTCGAGCCGGTCGAGGAGTCGCCCGCCGATCCGCTGGCGGATTCGCCGGTCGTGCGCTGGCTGGAGGACCGGGAGTTCGCCCCGACCCCCACTCCGGCGCCGGAGTTCATGCACGGGGACTTCTCTGGTGGACTCAGCGCACTGGGCACCGTGTCCCACGGGATCTTCCGTGGTCGCCGGGCGATCATGGGCGTCACCGGCGGACGCACCGTCCTCGCGCTGCGCCGCGGCACCGCCTCCGATGTGGTCCTCGACCTGAGCCGCCCGGACGTCGAGGCCGAGCCCGGCTTCCACGACGCCGGCGAGGTCGGCGTCCTGGAGGCCCGGACCTCGGACTACGGCCGTCTCGATCTCATCGACCGCGATCGGCTGGTCGACGCCGTTCGGGAGGTGCCCGCCGGGGTGCGTCGCATCTGGGCCGAGGGCGAGTGGGTGGCGGCGACGGTCGACGGCGTCGACGACCCCTCCACCTGGGATGACGTGGTGATGGCACTGCACGGGGCTGCCGATGTGCTGGCTCCGTTCCCGCCGATCGGGGGGCGGGCCCGCGCGTTGCCCTCCGAGATCGATCCCGGAGCGCCCGGCGCGGCGGCGGGCCCCGAGGCCGACCCCACCGTCGGGATGGACGGCGAGGTCGGCACCGGCACGAACGGCGCCCCGGCGACGGCGGCGCTGCCCGACCCGGAGGACTTCGCCGTCGTCGACGACGAGGACACCGACACGGACACCGACACCGACACGGACACGGACACGGACACCGGCCGGGTCGCCGGCGTGGCCACCGCCGTCACCCCCGATGAGGGCACGTCGCCTCCGGCGCCCGAGCCCCGGCGGGCCGGTCACCTCCGCCTGGTCCCCGACCGCAGGGGGGCGCGCGACCTGACCGACGTGCCCGTCGTGGCCGACCGGGGGGACCCCGCCGACGACACCGAGCACGGCGCTGCGGGCGACCAGGCCGCAGATGAACCCGTCACCGCTGTCGCCGCCGGGCCAGCACAGACCGCGGAACCCGCCGCCGAAGAACCCGACCCGTTCGCCGAGATCATGGAGCCGTCGGGGCCGGTCCCGGCCCGCGGCGACGTGGCGGCCGACCACCTGGCGCCGAGGCCCCCGCTGTCGCGTCCGACTCGCGGTGTCGGGCAGGCCTACCCCGAGGACGCGTCGGTCCCTCCGCTCGCCGCGGGCGCGGCAACCGGCGCCGCCGGCATCAAGCCGCTCGGCTCGGAGGACGACGAGGACGAGATCCGCGACGAGGTCGAGCGGTTCGACGCCGCCCGCATCGACGGTGGCTCCGACCTCGACCGCACGTCGGGTGGCCGGCACGGGGCCGAGACCACCGAGGAGGATCCAGAGGGCGAGTCGGGCCGGCTGACGGTCGCGGACCTCGCGGCCAAGGTGGGGGCGACGCCGTCGAGCGGGCGACGTCATCATCGGCGCGCGGAGCCGGACGCGGAGCCGGACGCGGAGCCGAACGCGGAGTCCGATGAGCAGGCCGACGGGCAACCCAGCCACGAGGCCGGCGAGCAGGCGGACGATGCCTCCGGCCGCGAGCGTCCCGGCATCGACCCGGACGTGGAGCAGACCGCGAAGCTGCGGCTCCCGCCCGACATCAGGGACTGACCCGACGCCGCAGCGGGTCGGGGCGTTCCGGAGGCGGACTAGAGTCGGGGGCAGCCGTTCCGCCCACCGTGTCACCACAAACCGTGTCACCACACAACCGTGTCAATGAACACCGTGTCCCCGCGAGGAGTCCCATGACCGATCCCGTCACCGTCGACGCCCAGGCCCGCACGCGACTGTCCGAGCTGGTCGCCGAGTTGGCCGTCGTCCACGGTCGCGTCACCCTCTCCTCGGGGCGCGAGGCCGACTACTACGTCGACCTGCGCCGCGCCACGCTGCACCACGAGGCCTCGCCCTTGATCGGGCGGCTGCTGCGCGAACTCACCGCGGACTGGGACTTCGACGCCGTCGGTGGGTTGACGCTGGGCGCCGATCCGGTGGCCACGGCGATCATGCACGCGCCGGGCCGGCCGATCAACGCGTTCGTGGTGCGCAAGGAGGCCAAGAAGCACGGGCTGCAGCGCCGCATCGAGGGCCCCGACATCGTCGGTCGCCGCGTCCTGGTCGTCGAGGACACCACGACCACCGGGAACTCGCCGCTCACGGCCGTGGCCGCCCTGCGCGAGGCGGGCGCCGAGGTCGTGGGCGTGGCCACCGTGGTGGACCGCGCGACCGGCGCCGACGACGTGATCCGGGCCGAGGGCGTGGAGTACCGCGCGTTGCTGGGCCTGACCGACCTGGGACTGGAGTGACCGGCATGGATACGACGACGACGAGGGCATTCCGCGATCGCCTGGTGCAGACGCTGACGGAGCGGGTGGGCGCACTCGGCGACACCTCCCGCCCGGAGGGGCCCGCGTTCCTCGCGGCCGCCGCGGGGACGGAGATCGCCAAGGCCACCGGGGTCGGCGCGCTGGAGAAGCTGTGCAAGCCGGTGATCGTGCCGGCGGCGCTGGCGATCGCGCTGCGCGACGGTCGGCTCTCCGCGGTCGACACCGCACTGCTGTCTGCCAGCGGGGCGGCGTACACCACCGGCGACGTGATCCTCATGCTCGGTGGCGGCCACGCGAGCCGGTCCAAGTCGAGGCTCGTCGCGGGTGCGGCGGCGTTCGGGGCGGGGCACCTGGCCCTGGGCGGACTCATGCTCCGGTCGGGGCTGCGGTTCAAGCCGGTGCAGTCCGCCGTGCACGGTGTCGTCGCCGGCGTCGCGGGCGCCGTGCTGCTCACGGAGGATCGCGCCAACGCCCCGCTCGCCGCGTACGGCGGGCTGCTCGCCACGCTGTCCGCGTTGGCCACCTCCGTCGACCGGTCGCACGGACCGGCGGCCTCGGTCCTGGCGGTCGCCGGGCCGGTCTTCCTGCTCAGCGACGCGTTGATCCTGGCCCGGCGCAAGACCGAGGGCGGGACCGCACTCGCCCGGGCGCTGGACGTCGGAGTGATCGACACCTACGCCACCGCGGCGCTCCTGCTGCTCACCGGTACCGCCGCAGCGGCGCGTACTGCCGGGAGCGCCTCGTGAACGCCGCGGGCGCACCTGGTCCCGGCACGCCGTCCACCGGCACGGTCCGAACGGTTCTGGTCACCGGCGCCGGCCGCGGGATCGGCGAGGCCACCGCGCGCCGGTTCGCCAACGCCGGCTACCTCGTGGGTGCGTACGACCTCCAGCCCTGTGCGTGGGCCGAGGGAGACGAGCGGATCGTCACCGGCTCGCTCGACGTCACCGATCCGGCCGCGTGGGAGGCCGCTCTCACCGAGCTCACCGCCCGTAGCGGTGGCGCGTTGGACGTGCTGGTCAACAACGCCGGCCTGCTCTACGGCACTCCGTTCATGGACGCGAGTTTCGAGCAGGACGCCGCGCTGGTGGACGTCAACGTCAAGGGCGTGCTCTACGGCTGTCGCGCCGCGTTCCCGTTCCTGGAGAAGTCCGCCACCCCGGCCGTGGTGAACCTCTGCTCGGCGTCGGCGATCTACGGCCAGGCCGAGATGGCGACGTACTCGGCGACCAAGTTCGCGATCCGGGGGATCACCGAGGCCCTGGACCTGGAGTGGGCCCGCCACGGCATTCGGGTGTGCTCGGTGTGGCCG
The DNA here is from genome assembly GCF_024519835.1 of Dietzia sp. Die43. NCBI lineage: Bacteria > Bacillati > Actinomycetota > Actinomycetes > Mycobacteriales > Dietziaceae > Dietzia > Dietzia sp. Die43. The sequence continues at coordinate 70,755 of NZ_JALJRF010000013.1, forward strand.
CTCTATGTGGGCACCGGGCTGCTCGAGGGCGTGAACACCACCGGGATGCGCACGATGGGCGTGCGCCTCACGGAGGGCGATGTCGCCGGCGAGATCCTCGATCTGGCCGAGCAGACGGCGCGTGAGTCCTCCGGGGTGTTCGGCAGGATCCGCCGGGCGCTGGGCCGCGAGGTCCACCGGCCGGTCGGGAAGCAGGCCACCGCCATGTACCTGGCCTCGCAGGTCGCCCCCAGCCGACTCGTCAAGCTGTCCAATCAGCGCCTGACCTCGTGACGGGGGCGGGCCCGACCGAGTGGGGCGAGGGCGCGGTCGGCGTCGGCCCGTGGGAGTTCGAGCATCCCGGGGAGCCGCGCCCGGTCGGCGACCGGTGGGATCCCGACCTCCTGGACGCCGGCGACCGCCGCAACGTGGTCGACCGCTACCGATACTGGCGCCGCGAGGCGATCGTCGCCGACCTCGACACCCGTCGGCACCCCTTCCACGTGGCCATCGAGAACTTCGGCCACGACGCCAACATCGGCACCGTCGTGCGCACCGCCAACGCCTTCCTGGCCGCCGAGGTGCACATCGTGGGCCGCCGCCGCTGGAACAGGCGCGGGGCCATGGTCACCGACCGCTACCAACACCTGCGTCACCACGCCGACGTCGCCGCCCTCATGGAGTGGGCCCGCGCCGAGGGGCTGCCGGTCGTCGCCGTCGACAACCTCCCCGGTGCCGAGCCGCTCGAGACCGCGAGCCTGCCGCGCGACTGCGTCCTGCTCTTCGGACAGGAGGGGCCCGGGGTGAGCGAGGACGCGCGCCTGCGGGCCGCGAAGACCGTCTCGATCGCACAGTTCGGCTCGACCCGCTCGATCAACGCCGGCGTGGCCGCCGGGATCGCCATGCACGCCTGGATCCGCGAACACGCCGCCTATTGAGTTTCGATAGGTATAGGTTCATAGTCGGTGTATGAACATCGAGAAACGAGCGGTCCTGCCGTTGCGGGTGTGCCTCGTGGTGCTGTTCGCGATACTGGTCCTGCTGCAGACCATGTCCCTGCCCGGGCAGTTCGCGCACATGGCCGAGACGTCACCGGGCGACGCGCACCTGCGGTGGCCGTTGACGGCCGTATCGATCTACTGGGTGGTGTGCGTCCAGGTCGTGGTGGTGGCCACCTGGAAGCTGCTCTCGATGGTCAAGGCCGACCGCATCTTCACGGACGCGTCCCTGGTCTGGGTCGATGTGATCCTGGGGGCGATCGTCGCCGCCTGGGCGATGCTCGTGGTGGTGCTCGTGCTGGTCGGCATCAACGCGACTGATCCCGGCCTGCCGCTACTGCTCTTCCTCGTCGTCGTCGTCATCACGGTCGCCGCGCTGCTCATGGTCGTCATGCGCGCGCTCCTTCGGCAGGCGACCTCCCTGCGCTCCGAGATGGACACGGTGGTCTGATGCCGATCATCGTGCGGATCGACGTCGAACTCGCCAAACGCAAGATGAGCGTCGGAGAGTTCGCGGAGCGGGTGGGACTGACGCCCGCGAACGTGTCGGTGCTGAAGAACGGGCGCGCCAAGGCCGTGCGGTTCAGCACGCTCGAGGCGATGTGCCGGGTGCTCGACTGCCAGCCCGGTGACCTGCTCGAATGGGTCGAGGAATGAAGCGCCGGGTGCACTTCCTGCTGGTCCTGGCCGCAGTGCTGGCCATGATCGCGCTGGGGGCGACCGCGGTCGTCCTCGGTGAGGCCGACGACTCCCCGGGTCTGCAGGGGATCGGGGTGCTCGTGGTGATCGGTGCCGCGGTCGTCGCGCTGCGCTGGCGCGGGCCACGCTGATCGGCGCACGACCGGCCGCGTCCGCGATCGACGTCACTCCCGGCGCTACGGTGTGGTCGTGGCCCCCACCGACCTGCCGGACACCCTCCGCCTCAGTCTCCTGGACAGGTCCCGGACCCGCGTCGGCGAGTCCCACGCCGCCGCGATCGAGGGCACCCTGGCCCGCGCGGAGCGGGCCGACGCCCTGGGCTTCCACCGCTACTGGACGGCCGAGCACCACGCCGTGCCCGGGATCGCGAGCGGGAGCCCGCCGCTGTTGATCGCGGCCGCCGCCGCGCGCACCGACCGCATCCGCCTCGGATCCGGGGGCGTGATGCTGCCCAACCATAGACCGCTGATCGTCGCCGAGCAGTTCGCCATGCTCGAGGCGATGCACCCGGGCCGTATCGACCTCGGGGTGGGACGTTCGCTCGGGTTCACCGCACCGGTCCGTGCGGCGCTCGGCGTCGCCGAGTACGACACCGACGCGTTCGCCCGCGACATCACGGCGGTGCAGGACTTCCTCCACGGTCGGGGGCCCGTCACCGCGCTGCCGGTCGTCGAGGTCCCGCCCCCGCTGTTCGTGCTCGCGACCGGTCGGGGCCTGGAGGTCGCCGCACGGGCCGGACTGCCCGTCGTGGTCGGGGGACCGAGGCTGCTCGCCGACCCGTCGCCCCTGGATCGCTACCGCGAGACGTTCCGGCCCAGCGAGGCCACGCCGGAACCCTATGTGGTGGTGAGCCTGGAGGTGATGGTCGCCGACTCGGTCGGGACCGCGCGGCAGCTGCTCCTCCCGGAGGCGTGGGCGATGGCAGAATCCCGGGAGACCGGGGAGTTCGGCCCGCTGCGGTCGCCGGCGGAGATCCTGGAACGGAGGTTCCGTCCGCAGCAGCTGCGGCGGGTGGAGGACTGGATGGCGGGGGCCGTCCAGGGGGACGCGGAGAAGGTCGCACGCGAACTCGCCGTGCTCGTCGAGCGGACCGGGGCCGACGAGATCATGGCGTCCACCTCGACTTTCGACCGCGACGACCTCGCCCGGGCCGACGCGGCGCTGGCCGAACTGCTCCCCGGCTGACCGGTACCGCACGGCTCGCGGGTGCGCGTCGTCACGCTGGCCTAGGCTGGAGGGTGTGCGCCCACCTCCACAGGGGTGCGGCGCCCCGAGATGCGCACGTCGCACAGCCGAGAACCCTGGAGGAGACCACATGCCCATCGCAACTCCCGAACAGTACAAGGACATGCTCGACCGGGCCCGTAACGAGGGCTTCGCCTACCCGGCGATCAACTGCACGTCCTCGGAGACCATCAACGCGGCCATCAAGGGCTTCGCCGATGCCGGGTCCGATGGCATCATCCAGTTCTCCACCGGCGGTTCCGAGTTCGGCTCCGGCCTGAACGTCAAGGACATGGTCACCGGCGCGGTCGCGCTCGCCGAGTTCGCGCACGTGGTGGCGGCGAAGTACGACATCCTCGTCGCGCTGCACACCGACCACTGCCCCGAGGACAAGCTCGACGGCTTCGTGCGGCCGCTCATCGAGATCTCCCAGGAGCGCGTCGACCGCGGCGAGAACCCTCTCTTCCAGTCCCACATGTGGGACGGTTCGGCCACCCCGCTCGACCGCAACCTGGAGATCGCCAAGGAGCTGCTCGAGAAGACGGCCAACGCCAAGCAGATCCTCGAGATCGAGATCGGCGTCGTCGGCGGCGAGGAGGACGGCGTCGAGAACGAGATCAACGAGAAGCTCTACACCTCCCGTGAGGACTTCGAGGCCACCATCGACGCCCTCGGCGCCGGCAACACCGGGCAGCGCTACCTGCTGGCCGCGACCTTCGGCAACGTCCACGGCGTGTACAAGCCGGGCAACGTCAAGCTCAAGCCCGAGGTGCTGAAGATGGGCCAGGACGTCGCGGTCGAGAAGCTGGGCCTCAACGCCGGTGATCTGCCGTTCGACTTCGTCTTCCACGGCGGCTCGGGCTCGGCCAAGAGCGAGATCGAGGAGGCGCTGTCCTACGGCGTCATCAAGATGAACGTCGACACCGACACCCAGTACGCGTTCACCCGGCCGATCGCCGCGCACATGTTCGGCAACTACGACGGCGTCCTCAAGGTCGACGGCGAGGTCGGCAACAAGAAGGTCTACGACCCGCGTTCCTACCTGAAGAAGGCCGAGCAGGCCATGTCCGAGCGCGTCGTCGAGGCGTGCAACGACCTGAAGTCGGCCGGCAAGTCCAAGGGTGCCGCTGCTTGATCGAACGCTGCTTGAGTGAACGCTGCTTGATCGAACGGGCCTGACCGAGCACGGCCTGATCAGCCGGGCTGGTCAGCCTGCCTGACGGTCGGATCTCATCGCGGCCTGACACCGCCCCATCAGCGGCGCTCCTCCACCCGGAGGGGCGCCGCTGTCGTGTGTGGACCACTCGCCGCGGAATCGAACCCTTGTGCTACGCGGAGGGTACCGGTAAGATCGCCTGTATGTTCGAGTCGGGCGCGACGCTGAAGGGGGTGCGGTGGTGAGCGAGGAAACGGGGACGACGACGACGAGGTCGGCTTTCGCCGGGGCGCTCCGCGCGGTGCCGGAGCCCCTCGACACCCTGGGCGCCGAGGCCCTGAGCGAGGTGGCGCGCTCGGCGACGCTGGCGCAGAACCTGGCGGCGGCGACCCGGCTGCAGTCGGCCCACCTGTTGGTCCAGGCGATGGGGAGTGTCGACAGGGGCTCCCCGGGGCCAGCCGATACGCCGCCGTTCGGGGACTCCCGTCCCGCCTACTCCCGGCTCGAACCCACTGAGCGTGCGCGCAACCACCTGGCCGCGGCCATGTCGCTGACCGGGTGGCACGCTGCCCGCCTGGTCACTGCCGGTGTGCAGATCCACACTCGCCTGCCGCGTCTGCGCAAGGCTGTAGAACGCGGACTGTTCCCCGAACAGCTGGCCATCGACGCCGCCTGCCGTCTGGCAGAGGTGCCCGACACGATCATCGGCGCGGTGGAATCGGACGTCGTCGGCGCCCTGACCCGAGACCTCGACGGGGGCCACCGCCCCAGTCGCCCCGACCTGGACTCCGCGGTCGACGGGTCCCGGGAGCGTCATGACCCACAGGCCGCCGGCGACGCCGTGGACGCCGCGGTCGAGCAGCGAACAGTGCGGTTCCGCCCGGCACGCGACGGCATGACCAGCATGTGGGCCTCGCTGCCCAGTGGGGATGCAGAGAAGCTCCGTCGCCGGATCGACTCCGCCGCCCGCGCTGCCTCGGAGTCGGGCCACCCCCGCACGCGCGACCAACTGCGCGCCGACGCCCTGTGCGCACTCGGGGACCCCACGACCAACGACATCGGCACGAGCCTGTACGACGCGGAAGAGTCGGCGGGCGCGTGCGATGCCGCTACCGGCACCCGCGCCGGCGCAGCCGCCGACAGGCCCCCGCTGGGAGCGTCGTGGGGCACCGAACAGCCCATCCGGATCTCGATCATCGACAGCGTCGCCCAGGGGCTGCCCAACCGCGTGCAGTTCGTGAACGGCGCGTACTCGAGCTTCGACTGGCTGTGCGAGGAGCTCCTGTCCGGCGGGGACTCCAAGGTCCGGTTCGAACTGCTCGACCCGCAACCGGGTGTTCAGGACACACCGGACGCGGTGCTCAAGTACTTCATCACCCCGGCGCTGGCCGAGCGAATCCGGCTCCGCGACGGCACGTGCCGCCACCCGGGGTGCACGGTCGACGCCCACGACTGTGAGATCGACCATGTCATCGCCTTCGATCATCAGCGACCTGAACTGGGCGGACCCACCGCCGAGTGGAACCTCGTGTGCCTCTGTCGCAAGCATCATCGGGAGAAGACCTTCGGGCACTGCGCCTACCGGCCCGGACCGCTCGGTGAGCTGACCATCATCACCGAGACCGGTCACGAACACCGCACCACACCACACGGGCCGCTGGCCCAGGCGCGCGACCGGATTCTCGACCACCGATGGCGACAACACGTCGACCGTCTCATCGCCGACGACGGCCACCTCACCAATCCGCCCGGCATCGAGCGGGACTACCGCACCGGCCGAGACGGTTCCCGGCCAGCCTGACTGCCAGCGGCAGACCCGGCCCGCCTGACCGTTGGCGGGTCGGGTCGCCCTCGACGGGTCGGGTCAGCCCGGCTGCTGGTCCTGCGGGACCGCGCCCATCCCGACACCGGGCTGGCACATCTTCCAGGCGCCGTCCTCGTCGCGCATGTGAATCTGCTCCGGGCCCGTCCCGTCGGACGCCGACTCCACGGTCGCGGTCGCCTCGGCGCCGTTGTCACTGATCTCCACCCCGAGCACCTCGAGATCCTGGGGGAACGAACCCGCGATCGATTCGCGGAACATCGAGTCGAGGTCCGAGCCCGTCGCCTCGCTCGACGCGGTGATCGTGTCGACGAGCTCCTGCGGGACGCGGTTCTCCGCGCACATGTGCCCGTTGAACTCGGCGAACGACTCCGCCGAACTCATGCTCTCCAGCGTCTGCTCGACCTCCCGCTCGGCCCGCGCGGACGACGACAGCGGGCCCGCGAGAAAGAGCCAGACGAGCGCTGCGATCACGAGGAGCGCCACGACGACGGCCGCCGCGACGGCCACGCCGCCCCGCCCGCCGCGACCGCCTTGCCGGCCGCTGCCCGGACGTGCCCCACCCTCCGGGCCCCCGCCCGGCTGTCCCGCGGGGTTCGGCTCCCCGGCGGCCGGCTGCTGGCTCGTCGTCGTCATCTACTACTCCCGGTGCGCGTCGCCGGCCCCGGACGGGCCGCGTCGACCCGCCACCGTAGCGGACCGACCTGTGATTCCGGTGCTTCAGGGGCACCGACTACACCGGCGCGGACTCCGCTCCCGTCAGGCCACGGGAATTACACACGAGATCGCCAGTTAGCCTTCAGGTATGCCCAGGCTCCGTCTCAGCTCTGTCCGTGTCCTCACCGGCGGCCTGGCCGTCTCGGCGCTCCTGCTGTCCGGCATCGGCCCCGCCCACGCTGACGCCGGCGACTGGAGCCAGTACCGCGCGACCCCCACCAACAACACCCACGTCATCACCGGCGGGGCCCAGATCTTCTCCGGTGCCATTCCCACCGCCAACGAGGTGCGGGCGACCCCGGTGGTGGCCGACGGCAAGGTGTTCGTCGGCAGTCACGGCTCCGGGGAGTTGCAGGCGTTCGACCTGGCGACGGGCGAATTGCTGTGGCAGGCGCAGGCGCCGAACTGGGTGCATTCGGAGATGATCCATTCTGACGGGCGGCTGTTCGTGGGATTCGGGAACCGCTTCTTCCAGGACGGGCCGGGCGGCTACCGCGGCACCGGGGAGTCCGGTGTCCTGGGTCTGGACCCGGACACCGGTGCGATCCTGTGGCGCCACGACACCGCCGGCGAGGTCATGCCGACACCCGCCGTGACGGGCGGAGCGGTCTGGGCGGTCACCGGTGACCGGCGCCTGTATAAGCTCGACCCGGCGACCGGTGAGGCGCTCGAGGTGGTGGAGACCGGCCACGTGGTGAGCATGTCCTCGCCGTCGGAACAGGGCGGGGTGCTGTACTTCGGCGGCGGCGCGCCCCGGCCGTACACGTTCTTCGCCTACGACACCGTGGCCGGTGAGTTCGCCTGGCAGCGGGAGTTCCCCGAGTTCACCCACGGCCTGGACGACGTCCCGCCGGCCGTCGACGAGGGGATCGTCGTCACCACGGCCAACCGCGCCCTGCTGCCCGGGATCGCCGGCGCGCGCGAGGAGCACACGATCATCGCGATGGACCAGCAGTCCGGCGAGGTGGTGTGGCGGGACGTGATCGGCGACGGGCCCGCCCCGACCAACAACCGGTCCGGTGCGCCGACCATCCACGACGGCACCGTCTTCGTGGGCAGTCCCACCACGGGCGCCGCCTATGCGTATGACCTGCACTCCGGCGAGCGACTGTGGCGTAACCCTGTCGGCGCGATCAAGGGTGCCCCGGTGATCCACGCGGGTGGTGCCTACTTCTCGACCACCGCCGGGAACGTGTACCGCCTCGACGTCCGCACCGGCGCGATCACCGGCGTCCTCGAGCTGGAGGGGCCGTTGGCCCCGGCCGGGCCGATCCTCGTCGACGACACCCTGGTGGTCCCCAGCCAGAGCCGGAACGTCTACTTCGTCCCGCTCGACGAGTTTCCCGACTCCCGCGCCACGGGCGGGGCGACCGCGAGTCTCGGTGACCCGGCGTCACCGTGGGGGAGCGTCGGGGGATCCGCGGCGTCCGCGGCGGGATCGCTCGGCACGGACGCGGGATCGCTCGACCCCGCGTACTGACGGGCGCCGGTGCCGGGACCGGCCCCCGACTCGCCCCACCGGCCCCCGGGCCCACCCGACCTGCTGGATCAGGGGAGCGGGCCCGCGGGCTCCAGGCGGTCGGTGCCGTGCCGGGTCCGCCAGCTCGCCATCGGGTAGGCGCCACTGTTCGGGTCCTCACGGGCCACGAGCGCCCAGTAGTCGGCGTGGGCGAAGTCGTTGGTGAACTCGACCACCGTGAAACCGTGGCGGTCGAGATCGGCCCAGCGAACGTGCCGGTTCGCGGCGGTCAGGGCGCCCTGGGCGGCCAGCGAGAGCGGGTTGCCCTCGGGTAGTCCGCCCACCATGTCGTTGATGTTGTTGCTCGTGATGGACGGGGTGACGAACTCGACCGCCCCGGTGCCGGCCCCCGGGTAGTCGGCCGGGTCGAACGGCACCTCGTTGGCCCAGGACGTGTGGATGTCGCCTGTGAGGAAGACGTGGTTGCGGTTGCCGGTGGCGCGGATGACCTCGAACAGGCGGCGGCGCTCACCGGCGTACCCGTCCCACTGGTCCGAGTTGTAGGTGATGCCCTCCCGCGGGACCCCCAGGAGTTCGGTGAGCGCGCCGGTCGTGCGCGCGTCCAACGGCGGGATGAGCACGGGCGAGACCATGACCGAGTTGCCGATGACGTTCCAGCGGGCGGTCGACGACTGCAGCCCGCGGGCCAGCCAGTCGAACTGCTCGGCGCCGGTCATCGTGTTGGTCTGGTCGATCGCCAGGCCGTTGAACCGATCGGGGCTCTCGGAGCGGTACGAGCGCAGATCCAGCATGTTGATCTCGGCCAACGACCCCCAGCGCAGGCGCCGGTAGAGGTGCCCGCCGTCGCGCAGCGACTCCGGCCGGACCGGCATCCACTCGAAGTACGCCTGCGAGGACGCGGCCTTGCGGTCGGAGAACGGGCCCTCGTGCGGCTGGTGGTTCTCGGCGCCCTGCTCCCACGAGTCGTTGGCCAGCTCGTGGTCGTCCCACGTGCAGATCCAGGGGACGTGCGCGTGCAGGGACTGCAGGTCGGGGTCGGTGTGGTACTGCGCCAGCCGGATCCGGTAGTCGGCCAGGGTGACGATCTCGTGCGGTGGTTCGTGCGGGCGTATCGCCCCGATTGCGGCGGTGTACTCGCCGCGGCCGTACTCGTAGATGTAGTCACCGAGCTCGATGATCGCGTCCAGGTCGCCGCGCGCCTCGAGGTGGCGGTAGCCGGAGAAGTAGCCGGCCTCCCAGTTGGAACACGACACCACGCCGACGCGCCAGCGACCGGTGGCGGGCATGGCGCCGTCGGCGGGTGCGGTCCGGGTGCGCCCGGTCCGTGAGGCCTGACCGAGCGCGCGGAAGCGGTAGTGGTACCAGCGGTCCGGCGCCAGTCCGGTGCAGTCGAGCTTGACCGTGTGGTCGCGGCCGGCGTCGGTGACGAGGGACCCCGTGCGGACGAGGGAGGTGAACCCCGGGTCGGTGGCGACCTCCCATGCGACGACGACGGGGTCACCGATCCCGGAACCGGGGCTCGCCTGCGGGGTGGGCGTCACCCGCGTCCACAGGATGACGCGGTCCGCCATGGGGTCACCCGAGGCGACGCCGTGCCGGAAGACGGCTCCGGCCGGGGCCCCGCCACCTCCTGTGCCCCCGGCAGCCGCGGCCCCGGCGATGGCGGTGCGTCCGGCCAGGGCACCGGTCCCGACGGCGGCACCGGCCAGCGCTCCGGCCCGGAGGAGGGAGCGCCTGCCGATGCCACCGGTGGGGTGGGAATCGGCGAGGGGGGCGGTTCCGGCGATGCGGGCCGACCCGGGAGACTCGGGCGAGGGGGCGGGAGACTCGGTCACGCGCTCAAGTCTGTCCCCTCGGGTGACGTCCGGGAGCGGATTCGCCCCAGACGTCACCGAGGGTTCACTCCCCGTCGATCCGGGCGTCCTGTGCCGGGGTGGTGTCGGCGCCCACCACGAGGTCCTCGATCTCGGTCTTCTCCGGAGTCGAGAGGTACCGCTCGCGCGAGTCGTCCAGCTCCTGGAGCCACGGGGTGTGGTGGACGGTCGCCATGGTGCCGGTGAGGACGGAGCGGTACGGCTTGTCCCGGTAGGTCAGGATGTTCTTCTTCTTGTCCTTCTTCCAGGCGAGGAAGATCTCGACCACCTGGTCGATGTCGAACATCGGGTAGTCCGTGGCCTCGATGAGGTCGCGGACGTAATCGGCCTGGAAGCGTACGTCGTCGGCGTCCCCGTCCAACTCCTGGAAGCGGTTCCGCCAGGCCCGCATGTGGGCGACCCGCTCCTCGGCGGACGGCAACTTTGCCCGGCCCAGGATGAGGTCGCGGACGTACCAGGCCTGGGCGTCGAACATGTTGAACGTGAACCACTGGTCCTGGGCGCCCAGGTAGTAGACCTTGGGGTTCTTCTGCCACACGACGCCGCGGTACAGACCCGCGGGGTAGATGTTGTTGGGCGACTGCAGGGCCAGGTCCGCCGGCAGGAACGGGTACTTGTGGAGGTAGCCGGTGCACAGGATCACGGCGTCGAACTCGCGGGTCTGGCCGCCGGTGAAGTGGACGGTCTCGCCGTCGAACCGCTGGACGAGCGGCAGTTCCTCCATCCCGTCCGGCCAGTCGTAGCCCATGGGGGCGGTGCGATAGGAGATCGTCACCGACCGGGCGCCCATCTTGAAGGCCTGCACGCCGATGTCCTCGGCGGAGTAGGAGGCGCCGATCAGCAGGACGCGCTTGTTCGCCAGCTTCTCGGCCCCGCGGAAGTCGTGGGCATGGCGGACAGACCCGGGGAACGTCCCGATGCCCTTGAAGTCCGGCAGGTTCGGGTAGGAGAAGTGGCCGGTGGACACGATGATGCGGTCGAACTCCGACGAGGTCGTCTTGCCGGACCTGAGGTTCTCCACGGTGACGGTGAAGGTGTCCAGATCGCGGTCGTAGTCCACCCAACGGACGGCCGTGGAGAACTGCACCTTGTCCTTGACGTCGGACCCCTGGACCCGGCCGTCGATGTAGTCCCACAGGACCTCACGCGGCGGATACGACGAGATGGGCCTGCCGAAGTGCTCGTCGAACGTGTACTCGGCGAACTCGAGCGCCTCCTTGGGGCCGTTCGACCACAGGTTGCGGTACATGGAGGAGTGGACCGGCTCGCCGTACTTGTCGGTGCCCGACCGCCAGTTGTAGTTCCACTGGCCGCCCCAGTCGTCCTGCTTCTCGTAGGCCACGATCTCGGGGATCTTGGCCCCGGACCGCTGGGCCGATTCGAACGCCCTCAGGGCGGCCATTCCGCTCGGCCCGGCTCCGATGATCGCAATACGCTGTCTAGACACAGTTTTCCTTCCGGCCCACGTTCGGCCTGTTCGTTCGCTCCGACTGGTGCCGGTGGAAGCTCGTCCGACGCGGGGACTGGAGGAGTCCGCGTAACGGGGCCTCGACACCGGGACCACGATCGCTCCGAAGGGGCGTGAAACCACTGCCCGCGACGAGCGCACGGCGCCCCGTCCGGGGCGCCGCATGCCCCCGACCTTAGCAAATGGGGGCGGGAGAGGCGATGCGGCGGATTAGTGGACAATGGGGGCATGACCCAGTTCGGAGATCTCCTCGGCCCCCCGCCCACCCGTCTCACCGGTGACCCGGAGGCGGAGGCCGCCGTCGCCGCGGGGGAGGATCCCCGCACCGTGGCGGCCTCCCACCCCACCGCCTCGATCGCGTGGGCCGAGCTCGCGGAGCGCGCACTCGACTCCGGCGAGGTGATCAGCGCCTACGCCTTCGCCCGCACCGGGTATCACCGCGGACTGGACCAGCTGCGGCGCCACGGCTGGAAGGGCTTCGGGCCGGTGCCGTACGACCACGAACCCAACCGCGGCTTCCTCCGTTGCGTCGCCGCGCTGGCCCGCGCCGCGCAGTCGATCGGTGAGGAGGACGAGTACATCCGTTGTCTGGACCTGGTCAATGAGTCAGACCCGCACGCCGCCGCGTCTCTCGGCCTGGCGTGACCGACTGGACGCCCGCGCGCTGGGCGTCTACGCCGCGCTGCCGGGCCCGCTGAGGGCGCGCGCCCGGCGACTCGGTTACGCGTTCCTGCCGATCCTGCAGTGCGGTCTCGCCGCGGGACTGGCCTGGTTCCTCGCGCACGACGTGCTGCACCACTCGGCGCCCTTCTTCGCGCCCATCGCGGCCGCCATCGCCCTCGGTACCGGTATGGGGCGTCGCGTCCGGAGGGGTGTCGAGCTGGTGCTCGGCGTCATAGTCGGTGTCGGGTTCGGTGACCTGCTGATCCGGGAGATCGGCTCCGGGGCGTGGCAGATCGCGCTGGTGGTGATCCTGGCGATGTCTGCGGCGGTGTTCGTCGACCGGGGGGCGATCACCGGCACCCAGGCGGCCTCCTCGGCGATCCTCGTGGCGACGATCCTGCCGCCGGGCAGCGCGGGCGGCTACGAGCGGATGCTCGATGCTGCCGTGGGCGGGGTGGTCGCGCTGGCCGCGATGGCGCTCATGCCCGTCCATCCCCTGCGCCGCGCCCGCCGGGAGGCGGCGTCGCTGCTGGGCGTGGCGTCGTCGGTGCTCGCCGAGGTCGCGGACGGGTTGGAACGGCGCGACTCGGAGCTCATCCGCTCCGCCCTGCAGGACGCCCGCGACACCCAGCCGGCCGTCGACGCGATCTCCGAGCAGCTCGCGGGGGCGCGGGAACTGGTGCGGATCTCCCCGTTCTACCGGCGGCGGCGTCCGGAGGAGATCGTCCTCACGGCGATGCTCAACCCGCTGGACAACGGTATCCGCAACATCCGTGTCCTCGCGCGCCGGGCGATCGTGGCGGCGGACGATCAGGTGGACGTCCCGCCCGCGCTGAGTTCGTTGATCGCGGCGCTGGCCGGCGCACTGGAGGTGCTCACCCGGCGGGTGGCCGCGGACTCCGACGCACCCACGGACGCCGAGGTCCACCGCGAGCTGCGGGCGGTCGCGTCGCGCGCCAAGCGGGAGCTGATCACGGGGTCGGGCCTGACCGAGACCGTCATGCTGGCCCAGCTGCGCTCGATCCTGGTGGACATGATGCAGGTCGCGGGGCTGAGCAAGATCTCGGCCCTCGCCACGCTGCCGCCGACCGTCCGCAACCCCGCCGTCGAGCCGGAGCTGACAGAGGAGTGGCCGGACGCGCCGGACCGGCCGGCGTCGGTGATGCCGCCGCTCAGGGCGACACGAGCCTCCATGGCTCGGTATGACGATAGAAAGTCGTCCTCTTGATGGTCCGCCGACCGGTGAGGCCGTCCCGGGTGAGCAGCCCTGCCTCGGTGCCCAGTTGCACCGCCCGGGCCGCCACCCACTGACGGCGACGTAGCCAGCGGGGCCGGGCGGCGGTGGCCCGGACGCCGGGCAGCTCGGGCGTCGGCCGGACGGTGAGGGTGTCCGTCTCGCCGGAGAAGACGACGGTGTCGTCGGCGTAGGCCTCGCCCACGAGTCGGTCGCCCTCGGGGCCGCGTACGAGGGCCTCGCCGACGAGGGCGGTCCCGGTCTCGTCGCGGACGAGCGGCACCTCACGCGACGTGCCGCGGATGCCGAGCTTGGCCGCCTCCGATCCTGTCGGTAGCCCGTACGCGCGGGTGGCGGGGGTGGGCTCGTCGGCGACGTAGGCGATCTCCGCGTCGAGATTCTCGGTCCGCAGCAGGCGGGTGAGCACCGCGGCCAACGCGGCGTCGGTGCCGCAGAGGACCAGTCGACGCCCCGGGCCCACCTCGGCCAACGCACGGTTGACCTCGTCCTTGGTCGGCACCTCGCTGACCTGGATGCGGGGGCGCTCACCGAGAACCGTCGGGACCGGGGCCGAGCCGCAGCGGATGACGATCATGACCTCCATCATGACCGCAGCTGATGGCGGGGGCGAACCTGGGGCAGGATGGAAGCGTGGTTGGACAGGCGCGCAGGATCGATCTGAACTGCGACCTCGGCGAGGCCCGCCGGGGGACGCCGCGGTGGCCCGCGTCACTCGCACCCGGCGCCGGGCCGGATCCCGACGACGCCGCACTATTGGACGTGGTGACATCCGCCAACGTCGCGTGCGGCTTCCACGCCGGCAACCGGCCCACCATGATCGCCACGGCCGTCGCCGCCGCCGACCGCGGGGTCGCACTGGGGGCACACCCCTCGTACCGGGACGGTGCCAACTTCGGGCGTATCGAGCACGACCTCGACCGCGAGGAGGTCGCCCGGCTCGTGGAGTTCCAGCTCGTCGAGCTCGACATGGCCGCGCGACGGCACGGGACGCGGGTGCGGTACCTCAAGCCACACGGCGCGCTCTACAACCGTATCGTCCACGACTCGGCGCAGGCTGCGGGAGTGGTGGACGCGGTGGTGCGGTACGCCGAACTCGCCTCGGAGGAGCCGTTGCCGATCCTCGGCCTGCCGGGTGCTGTGGTGCTGTCCCACGCCGCGGCAGTTGGCGTTCCCACGGTGACGGAGGCGTTCGCCGACCGCGGGTACCGGCCCGACGGCACGCTCGTGCCCCGCGGCGAGCCGGGCGCGGTGATCACCGATGTCGACGAGGTCGCCGAGCGGGTCGTGGCCATGGCGACCGGGCGGTCGATCACCGCCACCGGCGGGTCGCAGGTCGTGGTGGCCGCCGCCTCGGTGTGTGTGCACGGGGACACTCCCGGCGCCGTCGACCTGGCGCGTCGCGTGCGCGCGTCGCTCGAGGAGGCCGGGGTGGAGGTGGCGCCGTTCGCCGCGCCTTACGCCCCGCCGCGCGGCCCGGTGGGGGACGGGTCCGGGCGTGATTCGGTGGGGGAGCCCGGCCCCGGATGACGACGACGAGGATCCGCCGCTGCGGGGAGACCGCGCTGTTGCTCGACTGTGTCGATCTGGCCGAGGCGGTCTCGTTGGCCGCGAGAATCGAGCAGTGGCGACCGGACGCCCTCGACGTGGTGGCGGCGGCCCGCACGGTGCTGGTGACCGTGCGCGACGCCGCTGCGTTGCCCGAGCTGCGGCGGCGACTGGAGGCCCTGCTTGCGGACCCCGCTGAACAGTCCGTCGCTCCGCCATCCTCCGGCAATCTGCCCTCCCGAAATCGGCCCGCCTCAAATCTGCCCTCCCGAGATCGGCTATCCGGATTCCGGATCGGCGCTTCTGATCCGAATAGCGGATCCGTAGGGGGAGTAGCGGATGTCGGGGATGCGGGCGCGAATGCGGGCGGGGACGCGGGCGCGGAGGCGGGTGCGGCGTCGATGGGCAGCTCGGGCGCGGGAGGGGGCGTCGTGACGATCGACGTCCGCTACGACGGGCCCGACCTGGCCGCGGTCGCAGACCTCGCCGGGATGTCCACCGAGGCGCTGGTCCGCACGCACAGCTCGATCACGTGGCGGGCCGCGTTCGGAGGCTTCGCGCCGGGCTTCTTCTACCTCGTCGACGCGCGGGAGCTGGACGCGGGCGGGGCGGATGCGGGCGGGGCGGATGCGGACGGGGCGGGTGCGAGCGAGGCGGCCGGAGGGCCGTCGGCGAAACCCGCTATGCCTGCGGTGCCGCGGCTGGACTCGCCGCGCGCGCGGGTCCCGGCCGGAGCGGTCGGCCTGGCGGACCGTTTCTGCGCCGTCTACCCCGGGGCCTCGCCCGGCGGGTGGCAGCTGCTCGGCACCACCGACGCCCGGCTGTGGGACCTCGACCGGCCCGACCCCGCCCTGCTCGCCCCCGGGATGACCGTCCGGTTCCGCGAGTTGGGCGGGCGATCCGGGGACGACCGCGGGCGCTCGGGCGAGTCCCGATGAGCCCGGACGCGCCCCGATGAGCCTGCTCGTACTGCGGGCCGGACCGTCCGCGCTCGTGCAGGACCTCGGCCGCCCCGGCCACGCCTCGGTCGGGGTGACCGCGTCCGGGGCCGCCGATCGCGCCGCCGCGGCCACCGCCCTGCGGGCCGTCGGCACCGACCCGGCGGCCGCCGTGCTCGAGGTGCTGCTCGGTGGGCTGACGGTCATGACGGATGAGCCCGCGGTCGTGGCGGTCACGGGGGCGAAGGCCCTCGTCGTCGTCGTCACCCCCGACGGTTCCCGACGCACCGTCGCCACCGGCGAGGTCCTCCGACTGGACGCCGGGTCGTCGCTGGAGATCGGCCGGCCCGTCGCCGGGGTGCGCAGCTACGTTGGCGTGCGCGGGGGAATCGACGTCCCGGCGGTGCTGGGCAGTCGATCGCGCGACACCCTGGCGGGGCTGGGCCCACCGCCCGTCGTGGCCGGCGACGTGCTGGACGTCGGCGACGCCGTGGTGGGGCCGTGGGCAGACGGCTGGCAGGTCTCCGCCGGCCGGGGTGTGGTCGGCGGGGGCGCGGTCACCGGCGCCAGGGAATCCGTGGAGCTGGACGTCATCCCCGGGCCGCGCGACGACCTGTTCCCGCCCGCCGCGTGGGACGTGCTCGCCGCGACCGGGCACGTCAGCGGGCACGCCGACAGGGTGGGCGTCCGCATCGACCCCGCCCGGCCCGTCCCGCGCCTCGACACGCGCGAGATCCCCAGCGAGGGCATGGTGCGCGGCGCGGTGCAGATCCCCGCCGACGGCTCGCCCGTGGTCTTCGGCCCCGACCACCCCGTCACCGGCGGCTACCCGGTGATCGGGGTGCTCACCGCCCGCTCGGCGGACAGGATCTCGCAGCTCCTGCCCGGAACGCCCGTGCGGCTGCGCAGGCTGCGGGGGGTCGGCGACTAGGGTGAGAGCGCGGATGCGACTATTCTGGAGCGCTGGTGTGCGCGGAATCACGACGATGTGTCCGTCCCTCACCGTGTAGACGACTCATTTCGAGGTGAAAGCGAACCATGCCAGCGATCGTTCTGATCGGCGCCCAGTGGGGCGACGAGGGCAAGGGTAAGGCCACCGACATCCTGGGCGGCCGCGTCGAGTACGTGGTCAAGCCCAACGGCGGGAACAACGCGGGCCACACCGTAGTGGTGGGCGGCGAGAAGTACGAGCTCAAGCTGCTTCCCGCCGGCATCCTGTCGCCCACGGCCACCCCGGTGATCGGCAACGGCGTGGTGGTCAACCTCGAGGCGCTGTTCGAGGAGATCGACGGTCTCGAGGCCCGCGGCGCCGACACGTCCCGCCTGCGCATCTCGGCTGACGCCCACCTCGTCGCGCCGTACCACCAGGCGCTGGACAAGGTCACCGAGCGATTCCTGGGCAAGAAGGCCATCGGTACCACCGGCCGCGGCATCGGCCCCACCTACGCGGACAAGGTCTCGCGGGTGGGCATCCGCGTGCAGGACATCTTCGACGAGTCGATCCTGCGCCAGAAGATCGAGGGCTCGCTGCACCTCAAGAACCAGATCCTGGTGAAGATCTACAACCGTCGAGCGGTCGAGGTCGAGGAGATGGTCGAGTACTTCCTCGGCTACGCCGACCGGCTGCGGCCCATGGTCTGCGACGCCACCCTGATGCTCAACCAGGCGCTGGACCGCGGCGAGTCCGTCCTCATGGAGGGCGGGCAGGCCACCATGCTCGACGTCGACCACGGCACCTACCCGTTCGTCACCTCGTCCAACCCCACCGCCGGCGGGGCCTGCGTGGGCGCGGGCGTCGGCCCCACCCGGATCACGCACTCGCTGGGCATCGTCAAGGCGTACACCACCCGCGTGGGCGCCGGGCCGTTCCCCACCGAGCTGTTCGACAAGTGGGGCGAGTACCTGCAGGTCACCGGCGGTGAGGTGGGCGTCAACACCGGCCGCACCCGCCGCTGTGGCTGGTACGACGCCGTGATCGCCCGCTATGCCGCGCGCGTCAACGGGTTCACCGACTACTTCCTCACCAAGCTCGACGTGCTCACCGGCATCGGGGAGATCCCCATCTGCGTGGCCTACGACGTGGACGGCGTCCGGCACGACGAGATGCCCATGACGCAGACCGACTTCCACCACGCCACGCCGATCTACGAGACCATGCCCGGCTGGGACGAGGACATCACCGGGGCGCGCGAGTTCAGCGACCTGCCGCCCGCCGCCCGCGACTACGTGCTGCGGCTCGAGGAGCTCGCCGGCTGCCACATGTCGTACATCGGCGTGGGCCCGGGCCGGGACCAGAACGTGGTGCGGCGCGACATCCTGGGGTGATCTCATGGGGCGGCTGAGGCGTGTGTGGCTGGGGCGGCTCGGTTTGGTGTGAACGTGCGACACATGTCGCATGAATGGCCGATAGTGCGATGACGCCGAATCGGGTGGACTCCTCGAGAACCGGTCAGGTCGGCCGGTGTCCCACCCCTCGAGGAGTACGCCAATGAGTGCATCCAACCGTTTCAGGCCTTTCGCCGCCGCTGCCTGTGCTGCGGCTCTCGTCGTGTCAGGGAGCGGCATGGCGTCGGCGCAGGGCAGCCTTGAGGGGACAGGGAGCAGTGCGGTACCCGTCTTCGACTCCCCGAGCACGGCCACCCTTGAGGCGACGGGGGAGGGCGCGTACACAGCGACCTACGCGAATCGCTCCGCCGAGGACCTCGCGTGCTTCGGCTTCGTTCTGCCCGAAGACGTTGCCAAGGATCTGTACGAGGAGACGAAGAACACGGACTTCTCGAATCCGGAGTTCGTCGAGGGCGACCCCGAGCCGGAGCTGTCCGAGGCCGAGGAGGCTCTCAACGGGGCCATGGAGGCCGGGCACTTCGCCATCATGCTCGGCGACGAGGGCGGGATTGGTGCGCGCGAGTATTACAGGTTGTTCCTGACCTACACGTGGGAGCAGGACGAGCGGGAGTACACCGAAGAAGAGCTGGACGAGTACGTCGATATGGTGCTCGAATCGGGGTTCCTGGGGGGTTTCGACGAGGTTTTCGGCGGGCAGGACTTCTTGAACCTCGTGGGCGCGGGCGACACGGCCACGTGGTCGGCCGTGATGCCGGCGGGGCTGCCCGAGGGCGAGGCGGCAGGAGGAGTCGTCGTCTGCTTCAACGGCATCGACAGGGACCTCGTCGTCGCCGAGACGACCTATGTGGAGATCGAGCATGCGGAAGAGGGTGCCGACGCGGGCGAACTTCCGTCTGAGGGAATTTCCGGGTCCATCGAGCGGACCTTCGGCTCGGCGAGCTGAGCCGGGCGAGCTGCGGGGGGTGAACGGATCAGAACGGCAGGTCGAGGATCCGGGGCACTCCGAAGCGCCGCCGGTCACACCGGCGCTGACCGCAGGGCGGTCGACGCGCCAACGCCCGCGGGCAGTCTCGGCCGGCCCCCGAAATCGGGTTGTGCGGTGAGCTCCCGTCCGAACTGCCGGAGGACTGCGCGACGTGGTGGACCGCGCTGGTGGGGACGGGCGCCGCCTGAGCTGGGACGACGGTGACAGGAGCGGAGGTCTCCAAGGTCATCGCAGCGGCGGCCTTGGTGCCGCGGGTGTGGGTCATGGACTTATCTCAAGCGTCGATCCTGAGCTTCAGCGTTTTGCGCCAGGCTGCTGCGGGGGACGACGCCTGGAACGTTGAAATGTCGCGAAACTCGTCCGGTGTCGCCGCCCTCCGACAAAAAGGACTCAGAACTTTAAGGCGCCAAGGTGATTCACACGATGTGTTAATGCGGTTAGCATCGGTCAGCGTGGCCGAGATTCGGCCGCTGTTTCACAACGCAAGGGGGATCAATCCATGCGTCTTTCCACCAAGCTTGGTGCTTCCATTTCCACCGCGGCGCTCGGTGCCGCTGCAGTTCTGGGCGGCGCGGGGGTCGCCCAGGCACAGTCGCTCGGTTCGCTGGGATCGTCGGCGCCCGCCGGAGTCACGCTCACCGTCGCGGGTGACACGGAGGCCGTCGGCGGTGAGATCACCAACAACACTGATGGTGCGCTGACCTGCACAATCGGTGTTTCGAATGCCGAGGTGATCTCCGCCATCGAGAACGGGATCGATGACGAGACCTCCTTCGACGAGGCAAACGCTGCGGTCGCGGAAGAGCGGGCCGCCGCGAACTTGCTGGGGCAGAACGCCCTTGCAGTCGCTACCGTGCCCGCTGGTGAAACCGTGACGTGGTCCGGTATCGGCAGCTATGGCCCCGCAGAGGACTTCCGAGCGGGAGCGGCCGCAGTCTGTGGTGACGAGATCGCCTTCGCCTACGAGTCCGGCGGCCTCTTCGGATCGCTCGACATGGGTTCGCTCGGTAGCTGATAACCGGAGCACCTGAGCACAACGCCCCGCCACCGCGAACGGTGGCGGGGCGTTGCGCGTGCGTTCGCTGGTGGCCGGGCCATCAGCCCAGGATCTTGAACGCGTTGCGCACCGCGTCCACGGCCTCCTCGAGCCCGAAGCCGGCGCCCGACGACCACTCGGCGAACTCCTCTGCGGCCCGGGTCAACGCAGCGCCGCGGGCGCGCATGGTCCACCGGAGCCGTCCCAACATCGAGGCGTCGTCGGTCGTGGCGGCGTCGATAACCTGTTCCTTGCCGGACGCGGAGCGCTCGATGATCGCGGCGAGAATGTTCTGGATGGGGAACATCGAACCACCGCCGCAGGTGGGGCGAAGCAGACTGAAGTGGCAGCTGATGCGAAAAGATGCCAGTTCGTTATGTACATCGTGCGTTCGGGGGACAGCGCCGTTCGCTTCTCCGTTGACATGGTTGGTCCGGGGGTCGGAGGACTTCCACTGGCAGGCCCTGTGGGCCAAGAAACTCGGAGGGACCATGCGATTATCCACACGGCTCGGAGTTCTAGCGGCCTCAGCGGTACTCGGGGGTACGACCCTGGTCGGTGTTGCCGGTTCGGCATCGGCAGCTCCGGTCGAGCGGGTCGTTGACGGTCCGAGTGTGCTCGAGGTCGAGATCGACGGTGCCGGTGAGCTGCTCTTGTCGTACGACAACCAGTCGGGACAGGATTTGAACTGCCTGGCCTTCGTTACGACAGAGGAGGTGGCGGCAGGCCTCTTCGATCACTTTGCATTCGGTGAGGTGGGTGCTCCGTTTCCCGACTATCTCGTCGAGATGCTCGATGAAGCGCAGGACGATAAGGTAGTGGTCGGCAGTCTATTCGCGGTATCGGCCGAGGGGGCCGGCCCGGTCGTGGCAGACTTCTCGAGCGAGTATGACTTCTCGGGTGAATGGCCTGTGGCCGTCACTCAGTGTTCGAGCGCCGATTACCAAGAAGTGGAGCTGTCCGCCCCCTACCCACCGGGATCCGGAGGCGTCGCCGTCCTTGACAGCCCTAGCGTCCTCACTGTGACCGGGCGCGGCACCGAGACGACGGTCCAGTACAAGAATGAGTCGGGTCGTGGTCTCCACTGCGTGGCGCTGGTCGGGGAGCCCACGCTGATCGGCGAGATATTCTCTGCCGTTGAAAGTGATCCGGCTTCGTCCAGCGTGCTCAACGGAGATCTCCGGGCGGCGCTCGAGGATGCAACCCGGGCCGGAACCGTCGGCACCTACGGTGGAGGGATCGACAATGGTGCCTCGATGGCGCTCTCGGCGAATCCGGAGAACGTTGAACCCGCGGGCATCCTCACGGACGATTCCTTTGACCCCGTGGGCGTATCGTTCTGCTCGCTGTACGCAGGCGAGAACACCTATACCGAGGTGGAAATCAGCCAGACCGGCCTCGACGACGGCGACGACGACCCGACGGACCTTCTCCCAGCCCCGATAGTCGACAGCCCGAGCACACTGACGATTCTTCCGTCCCCGCTACCCGAGGGGGGCTTCCATTATTCCTACGACAACCGCTCGGGACTGGACCTCTACTGCACGGTATTCCTGGGGTCCCAGGACTACGTGGATGGGCAGCTGAGCAGAATCGATAAGGAGGGGCTGGTCGCCACTGACGTGACCTGGCTCCCGTCGACAGCGGAAGGAGGGGACTCGGGGTGGTTCGTCTCTCTGGCCGGCGCCAATGGGCCGGTCAGCACGCTGCCGGTGACGGGCCCCGGTACGACCGAAACCGAGCCCCACGCGGTGAGCTTCTGTCTGGACGTCGAACTTGATGGCAACGTCCTGGTGGGAATCGCCGGCGACCACTTCGAGATCGAGACCGCCACGTTCGAATCTGCTGGTGACGACGACGGTGACGACGACAGCGACACCCCGGGCACCGGGATGGATGTGTCCGAGATGATCGCTGAGTTGCTCGAGGCGATCGACGTGTTCGGCTCCATCGGCGCGAACAACTGACTCAGCTGACATAGCTGACGGCCGCGGGCCCCCACCTTCTCGGCGAGGGACCCGCGGTCCGCAGCCCCTGTGGTCGGTGATCATGCCTTCACCATCGTGGCTGATGTCTCACCCACTCACCTGGTATGGAGTGACCTACTCAGCGGCCGACTCCACCGTTTATGTAGGCAAGATGAACGCTCGTCACGGTCCGGCTGAAGGTCACGTTGTATCGCAACCCGTAATTGCAGCGCGTCAGCGACGTTCACAGTGGCTGAGCTTCAGCCGCAGCCTCAAGCGCAATTAGTCCGCTGTTGGTCGGAGGGGCTTCAACGCAGTCGGTTGAAGACGTTGCGGACGGCAGCCACGGCCTCATCGACGTCGAAGCCCGCGCCGACCGCGCGCTTCGCGAACTCCTCGGCGGCTCGGGCCAGCACGGCGGCGGGCAGGTCGGCAGCGGCGACGAAGGTCCCCGAGCGGCCCCGGCCCTCGAGGACCCCGGCCTCCTCCAATTCGCGATAGACCTTGGCGGCCGTGGCGGTCGCGACACCGACCTCGGCGGCAAGGGTGCGGACCGGAGGCAACCGGGTGCCCGTGGTGAGTTGACCGTTATTGACGGCCTCGACAATCTGGCTCTTCAGCTGGCGGAAAGGTGGTTCGGCGGAGGCCGGATTGACTGCCAGGACCGTGCCGGCGACGCGGGCGCCCCCGGGGCCGCGGGAAGCATCCCCTGCGGCGCCCGGGTCCGACAGTGTTGTCGAATCGACCACAGGTCAGGCCCACACCTGATCGATAGCGGTGGCCTCGCGCGGCGGCTCCGCCGGAACGGCGGGGGCCGGGGTGCGGGAGAAGCGGGGTGCCGGAGCGGGCCCGGGGTCACCGGCAACCTCGACGAAGGTCTCCCTCGCGACGTTGTGGGGGTGGTCCAGCGCCTCGGTGTAGGTCAGCACCGGCGTGGTGCAGGCGTCGGTGCCGTAGAACAGCTCGGCCCACTCGTCACGGGTCTTCTCGGCGAACTTCCCGGCGATGATCTCGCGCAACTCCTCCCAGCGGTCCATGTCGAACTGGCCGGGCATCCCCTCGCCGTCGATGCCCAACAGTCGGGCGAACTCGGCGTAGAACTGCGGCTCGAGGCACCCGACGGCCATGTACTTGCCGTCGGAGCAGGTGTAGACGTCGTAGAACGGGTACCCGGTGTCGAGCATGTTGGTCCCGGCGACGTCGGACCACTGGCCGCGGGCGCGCATAGCCCACTGGAACTGGCCCAGCACCGAGGCGCCGTCGGTCATGGCGGCGTCGATGACCTGGCCCTTGCCCGAGGTGGCGCGCTCGACGATCGCTGCGAGGATGCCCTGGATGAGGAACATCGACCCGCCGCCGAAGTCACCGACGAGGTTGAGCGGCGGCACCGGGCGCTCGCCCTTGCGGGCTGTGGCGTTGAGATGGCCGGTCAGGGAGATGTAGTTGAGGTCGTGGCCGGCGGTGTGGGCGAGCGGGCCGTGCTGGCCCCAGCCGGTCATGCGGGCGTAGACCAGGCGCGGGTTGAGCTCCAGGCACTCGTCGGGTCCCAGGCCCATGCGCTCGGTGACCCCGGGGCGGTAGCCCTCGACCAGCACGTCCGCCTTGGCGATGAGTCCGCGCACCTGCGACAGGCCCTCGTCGCTCTTGAGATTGGCCTCCACCACGGTCCGGCCGCGGCGGGTGATGTGCGCCCAGCCGCCGACCTGGGTGGCGAGCTCTCCGGGGCGCATGACCGTGACGACGTCGGCGCCCAGGTCCGCCAGCATCATGCAAGCGTGGGGGCCGGGGCCGATGCCATTGAGTTCGACGACGCGGAGGCCGGCCAAGGGGCCGGTGGAGGAACTGGTCACAGAAGTGCCCTTTCGTGTGGTCTTCCCCTCACGGTATCGCCTTGAGGGCTCAGCCAGCCTGCCAGGTTGATGAATACGAACACTCGCGAAAAAATCGGGACGCTCGGGCCATCAGCACCTGTTCGGTGCGGTACGCAGGAGCTGACGATTCTGACGAAACCTGAGAAGATCCGGTGATATGTGTTACGAACCAGTGTGATGTGTAACACTTCCCATGACATCAAACCGATGTCATCAGGTCTAGTGCGGAGTCAGTTTCACCGCGCTCTTCGCGTGAGGATTTTTATGCAGATACATTCCCGTGCGGCCACCGCGATTACCGCCGCAGCACTCCTCGCCTTCACGACGGGGGGTGCAACCGCGTTCGCCGAACCCGACGAGTCCGGAGCTCGCGGATCCCTCTCCAGTAGTGGTCTGGGACTCGGTGACGCTATCGGCGATCTGGCCATCGCCGCCAAGGCCCTGAACGGCCCGGTCACTGTCACACCCAACGCGACAGGCGGCCCCACGGTCACCTATACCAATGTCGGGACGGAAACAGACCAGTGTGTGGGCTTCGCGGCTCCGTATTCGACAATCGTCGACAAGGATCTCGACGTGGGGTACGACACGGACGACCTGGCCGCGGGTCTCGAACTGCTCAAGGCGATCGAAGCCGGGCCCGACGTCTCTCTGCTGCTCGGCGACGAAGACGGAGAGCCATTCGTGGAGGCCGATGACCCCACAATCGAGGAGAGCATCGCCACGGAGGTTGTGGGACTGATGTTCGAGTGGATCCCCGAGAATCCGCCGCCGCGGACAGTCGTGATCGAGCCGGGCGAGTCGGTGTCCTGGACACTGGAGGTCCCCGAGTCACCTGCGGCCGCCGGGGTGCTCTGTATCGCCGGAACCGTCACCCAGGAATCAGAATTGATCACCAACTTCGGCATCGACAAGCAGGTGGTCGCCGACCAGATCAACGGAAAGATCCCGGGCGGATCTGTCGAACCCGTCTCGGCAGGTTCGATCTCGGGCGGCAGCGTGGCGGTCGGCGCAGGCGCCCTCGGCTCGCTTGCCGACGGTGAAGTAGAGCCTCCCGTCGTCGAGTGACCTGAAATGTGGCGGTGATCGACCGGTCCACCGCGAAGTGGTGTCTCCGTCAGAAGACCCCGAAGGGTATTGCCTTCGGGCGACGAGCCCCTCCGGGGTCTTCTGTCGTGCCGGCCTGGGGGTCGGGTGCCGAAGTGGTCGCGATCAGGAATGGGATCTATGGGCGTCCAGTGATCGGTGCGAACAGCAAAGTAACGTGGAAGCTATCTCGATCGACGTTTGCGCTGCACACGTAACCGGTGAATGTGAGCTATGTAGCACTCTGTTCGAGCGTCCTCCGAATGCTCGCACCGCAATCGTGGCCGGCGGTGGACTGGCCCACCTCCTCGCCGGCGACGAGGGGGCTCCGGCAGTGTCGCTCGACGATCCCGCGGCCGGGAACAGCGTTGTTCAGAACGTTCTTCCGTTCGTGTTCGGTAAGCCGGGCTGCTCTGTCCTGGTTGAGGCCGGGGCGGATGTCAGCTGGACCGCTCTCGCGCCTGAGACCCGGCGGTCGGTATCGTCCTCTTCGTCCCCGTAAATGAGGGCGGCACGCGTGCAGCGCTGGAAACCGATTTTGATTTCGATCCGCAGGTCGTCGAGGACCAGATCACGGCCTGATTCCCGGAGGCAGCGGCGGGGATGCCGCCGGCGAGCTTCCGCCGCTCGAACCGGTGGAGTGATCTCGGCTCATCCCTTCACGTAACCGTCCGGGCCCCGGCACCACTTGGTGCCGCGGCTCGGACGTTCGTTCGGCCCGGAGAGGATGGTCACCGCAGGTCTACTAGCGTGGACGATATGACCGCCGCTCACGATCCCCTCTCCCCGCCCGTCGTGGACCGCTTCGGCACGCCCGGCACGCCGGACGCCACCCGCGTGATGCTCCTGGGCTCGGGTGAGCTGGGCAAAGAGGTGACGATCGCGCTGCAGCGTCTCGGCGTGGAGGTCATTGCGGTTGATCGTTACGAGGGCGCCCCCGCCCACCAGGTCGCGCACCGCTCGCACACCATCGACATGACCGACGCCGATGAGGTGCGCCGGGTCGTCGAGCTGGAGAAGCCCGCAGTGATCCTGCCGGAGATCGAGGCGATCGCCACAGCCGCGCTCGCGCAGATAGAACAGGACGGCCTCGCCCGCGTCGCGCCCACCGCCCGCGCTGTGCAGCTGACGATGGACCGCGAGGGCATCCGCCGCCTCGCCGCCGAGGAGCTTGGACTGCCGACGAGCCGCTTCGCGTTCGCCTCCTCGCTGGAGGAGCTGCAGGAGGCGTGCTCCGGGATCGGGTTCCCGTGCCTGGTCAAGCCCACCATGTCGTCGTCGGGCAAGGGACAGTCGTCCCTCCACGGTCCCGAAGACGTGGAAACGGCGTGGAACCACGCGCAGTCCGGTGCCCGCGTCGCGGGGGCGCGCGTGATCGTGGAGTCGTTCGTCGACTTCGAATACGAGATCACCCTGCTCACCGTCCGGAGCGTCGACCCGGAGACGGGGCAGATCCGCACCGACTTCTGCGAGCCAATCGGCCACCGCCAAGAGCGCGGCGACTACGTCGAGTCGTGGCAGCCGCAGGCCATGACCCGCGACGCCTACGACTCGGCGCGGTCGGTGGCGGCGCGGGTGACGGGCGCGCTCGGCGGGGTCGGTGTGTTCGGCGTGGAGCTGTTCGTCAAGGGCGTCGACGTCTACTTCTCCGAGGTCAGCCCCCGTCCCCACGACACCGGCCTAGTGACGTTGCGCAGCCAGGTGCTCAGTGAGTTCGAGATGCACGCGCGCGCGGTCCTCGGCCTGCCGGTGGTCACCACCATGGCCAGTCCGGGCGCGTCCGCGGTGATCTACGGCGGCACGGGAATCAGCGAGGACGGCACCGAGGGCGACGGCACCGAGGGCGACGGGACCGTCGAGGGTGTCGGCTTCACCGGTGTCGCCCGCGCGCTCGCCGTGCCGGAGTCCGATGTCCGCCTGTTCGGCAAGCCGTCCGCCAGCGAGTTCCGCCGGATGGGCGTGGCCGTCGCGACCGGCGAGGACGTCGAGATCGCGCGTGAGCGCGCCCGTGAGTCCGCGTCGCGTGTGACGGTGGTGAGGTAGGTGCGGAGGGTCGTCATGGCCGAGAGTATGGCGCGGGGGTCCGACAGATGACGACGACGAGGTCCGCGGCGGACGACGCACGCGAACTGCCCCGCGAGCCCACCGCGCGGTGGATCACGGTGCTGATCACCGGACTGGTGGTCGTCTGGCTGGGCGTCCTGGCCTGGCAGGTGACAGTCCTGCCGGAGCGGGTGCCCACGCACTTCGGCTCGGGCGGTGAACCGGACGGCTGGTCGAGCAAGAGCGGTGCGCTCGCGTTCTCTGTGCTCGGGCCGCTGCTGTTCGCGTTGCCACTCCCGCTGATGTCGTTGATGGTCCTGCGGTGGCCGTCGTCGATCAACGCCCCCAACAAGCAGTGGTGGACCGCGACGGGTCCACGGCTGCGCCGGTTCGAGCGGCTCATGCGTGAGGACCTGTGGCTGATCACGGCCGCGATGCTGGCGACCCTCATCGGCGTCCAGGTGGGGATCACCGGGGCCGCGCAGACCGACGACGGCCGGTTGCCGGGTCTGTGGCTGGCCGGCCCGCTGATCGTGGCGTTCGTCGGCACCGGAGTCGTCCTCGCGAGGATGTACGGCAGTCGCTACGAGGAACAGTCCGACCTCGACTGACCTTCCTGTGGATGGTCGTCGACCCCATCCACAGGCCGTC
The DNA here is from genome assembly GCF_024519835.1 of Dietzia sp. Die43. Classification (NCBI taxonomy): domain Bacteria; kingdom Bacillati; phylum Actinomycetota; class Actinomycetes; order Mycobacteriales; family Dietziaceae; genus Dietzia; species Dietzia sp. Die43. The sequence continues at coordinate 98,558 of NZ_JALJRF010000013.1, forward strand.
TTGGTGAACCCCGTCCCGACGCGTGCCGCCCCTAGCGTGACTCCCGAGCGGCCCGCCACATCCGGGCCGGAGGGGAGCGTGGGTCATGGCGGGGCAGGGGGCTTTCGGTGAGATGCTGCTGGCATTCGAACAGGTGGCGGTGACTGCCGAAGCGGCCCGTGTCCGCGAGGCGGGGGCGGTCACGGTCGACAGTGCTGCGGGCCTGGTCTCGGCGCTGGCGGAGGCCTCGGCGGCGGCTGCCGGCATGGCGGCGGGAGGCGCGGGGGCGCTGCTCACCGGTCCCGCGCTGGCCGAGTGCGCGGCCCTGCTCGCCCGGCGCGCCCGCGACCACGAGGCGGATAGCCAGCGGATCGCGCAGGCGATGGCGCGGGCTGCCGGACTCCTCGTGGAGGCGGATGAGGAGGTGGCCCGCGGTGTCGCCGGGGCAGCGGGCTGAGGCGCTGGTGGTGGCGATCGACCACGCCGAATCGCGGGCGGCGGCGGTGGGCCGGCGGATCGCCGAGTCGGCCGAGGACCTCGAAACGGTCGCCCGCCGGCTGGGCGGCGCGATGGTCGGGGGGGTGGCGGACGGTGGCGCGGTGGTCGGTGGCGCGATGGACGAGAGCGGGTGGTCCGGTCAGGCGGGGGCCCGGGCGCGCAGCCGCGCTGCTGATGCGGCCGCCGAGGCCAGGATGCTCTCCGGCAACTGTCTCTATGTGGCCGACGTGCTGCGGGCCGAGGGTGCGCGGCTGGCGCGGGCGGTGATCAACTGGAGCGACGACGAACTCGCGGCGCCCGGCTCCGGAGATGTAGCGGCCGTGAAGGAGGCGGATCGCGGCCTCGCCGTGCGGCTGCGGGAGGCTGCCGACCATCTCGCCGGGCACACGGACCCGGCGACGCGGCCGTGCATCGACCTGTCGGGATCGACCGACGACGATCCCCGGGCGGTCGCCGAACTGTGGCACGGCCTGGGACCCGCCGATCGGGCCAGGCTGGCCCGTGACCACCCTGAGCTGGGATCGGCGGACGGCCTGTCGTCGGCCACACGGGATGCGATCAACCGGACCCGATTGCGCCGACTGCTCGACGCGGCCGATACCGGCGTCGGTGGAGGCGGGCTCGCCGGTGTCGCGCCGGCCCTGTCGGCGCTGGCCGCACATCTCGAGGCCGACCCGCGACGGCATCTCCTCGACCTGCACCCGGACGGTCGCGCGGTGGTCGCGAGCGCCGACCCCGACACGGCCGACCGGGTGGTCACGCTCATCCCGGGAACGGGGTCGTCGCTGGAAACGCTCGATCGCACCGGCGAGCGGGTGGAGGCGATGTGTGAGGCGGCCCGATCGGGCCTTGACGGGGCAGGCTCGGGTCCCGGTGCGGCCGACTCCGCACCCGGTGCGGCTGTCGAGTCCTGCGTCGCGGTGTCGTGGCAGGGCTACGACGCGCCCGCCGACGTCACGGCCGCCGGCTCCTCGACGGCACCGGCGCGAGCGCATGCCGCGGACCTGCGGACGTTCGCGGCGGGACTGGACGCGGTCGAGCGAAGGGACGGCGACGACGCGCCCCATGTCGCGGTCGGATACAGCTACGGCTCGGTGGTCCTGGGGGCGGCAGCCGAGGACCCGCGAGGGCTGGCAGCCGACCGGATGATCCACGTCGGCAGTCCCGGCGCGGGCGTCGAGTCGCTCGCCGGTCAACGGGTCGACGAGGCCGGCGTCGCGCGTGCGGCGGGGCAGGACGAGGTGGTCGGCGTCGCCTCGCGCTGGGATCCGGTGCCGTGGTGGTCGGTCACCGGCGTGCTCGGCGGCCGCCCGGGTACCGGGGAGTTCGGTGGGCTCGCGGTGGACGTCACCGAGCCGGGCTCGGGCGCGGACTCGGTGCGCAGCGCCCACTCCCGCTACTTCGACCCGGGCACGGTGTCGCTGGACGAGATCGGCCGGCTCGTCGCGGAGACGGGCTGACCCCGATAGCGATAGCGCCCCGCATCCCCGACACCGGCAGCGCCCCGCATCCCCGACACCGACAGCGCCCCGCATCGACCGCCCCGGCCGGAAAAACCAACCCGGCACAATCCGCTACCCCGTCTCCGGATCCGCTACCCGGATTCGGGTAGCGGATCGGGAATCCGAGTAGCGGATTTCTCAGAGGCTGGCGGTGGAGCGGATCCGACAGGGGAGGGAAGGGTCAGCGGGCGGTGGAACGGGAGGCGCGGGCGACCTCCAGCATTTCCGCGCGGCCCGGCAGCTTGGTGCGTTCGCGGCCCGCCGCCTCGCCGAGCCCACGCTCGTGGGCGTCGATCTCCAGCCAGGCGTCGCCGTCGACGAGATCCACGCCACGGTCGGCGAGCAGGTCGCGCACGGCCTGCGGGTCCGGCTCGGCGGGTTCGGGCAGGGTTCCGGACTCGAGTTCGGTGGCCAGCTGCCCGACCGTCTCCACCGCGCAGGAGCGATTGGTGCCGATCACGCCGGAGGGGCCGCGCTTGACCCAGCCCGCGGTGAACAGGCCCGGCAGGTGCTCCCCGCCCGGCGAGTCGAGGATCCGGCCGGAGTCGTTGGGGATGGTCGCGGAATCGGCGTCGAAGGGCACGCCCTCCAGGGCGGCCGAGCGGTAGCCGACCGCGCGATAAACCGCCTCGACCTGCAGGTCCTCCGTCCGGCCGCTGCTGCGGACCCGCCCGCCGACGCCCTCGGGTCCGGGGACGGGCTCGGTCACCTCCAGACGCAGCCCGGACACCCGGCCGTCGGAACCCAGGATCTCGACCGGGGACCGGTGGAAGCGGAACCGCACCACCCGCTCGCCGGCCGTGAGGGCGGCGGCCTCGGCCTCATCCGCCGTCCCCAGACCGGCCTCACGCTGTGCCCCGGCCCATTTCTCGAGTTGCGTGCACACCTGTCCGACCCGGCGATCGCTGTCGCGGAGGGTGCGCGCCTCGTCGTCGTCGTACTCCAGGTCGGCCGGGTCCACCACCACGGTGACGCCCTCCACCTTGGCCATCTCCCGCAGTTCCAGGGGCGTGAACTTGGCATGGACGGGACCGCGGCGGCCGATCACCGACACCACCCGGGTCGTGTTGGTGCCGAACCCGGCGCGGACGTGCTCGGGGATGTCGGTGGGCTCGAGCTGCTCGGGGCTGCGCACCAGCATGCGCGCCACGTCCAGAGCGACGTTGCCGACGCCCACCACGGCCGCACGCTCGGCGGTCAGCGCCCACTCGGGGTGCGCATCGGGGTGGCCGTCGTACCAGGTCACGAACTCGGCGGCCCCGTACGAGCCCTCGAGATCCTCGCCCGGGATGCCGAGCCGACGGTCCGCGAGCGCACCGGTGGAGAAGACGACCGCGTGGTAGAAGCGGTGCACGTCGTCCAGGGTGAGGTCGCGGCCGAACTCGACGTTGCCGAGGAACCGGATGCGCGGATCGGCGGCGATCCCCTCCAGCGTGCGGGCGATGCCCTTGATCCGGGGGTGATCGGGGGCCACGCCGTGGCGCAGCAGCCCGTAGGGGACAGGCAGGCGGTCGATGAGGTCCACCACGATCCCGCGTCCGGAGGGATCCCGGTTGTCACTCCAGTCCAGCAGTGCCTCGCTGGCGTACACCCCCGCCGGCCCGGAGCCCACGACGGCCACACGGAACGGGGTCTTTGTGACGGGCGTCATGTCGCGATCGTCGCACAGAAAAGCGAGCGGGGTACCTCGACCCCGCCGATCGGTCGTCGGGGGAGCATAATCGACACCCATGAGCGACTACGCCGGGGACCTATCGCCCCGCCAGGCCTGGGATCTGCTCGCCTCCGATCCCGACGCCGTGCTGGTGGACGTCCGCACCAGCGCCGAGTGGCAGTGGGTCGGCGGCGCCGATCTGTCGGCGCTGGGCAAGCGCACGCTGGGCATCGAGTGGATGACCTCGGCGGGTCAGCCCAACGAGCGGTTCGTCGAGCACCTCGGCGAGGCCGGTGTCGCCGCGGAGACGCCGGTGTTGTTCCTGTGCCGCAGTGGTGGCCGGTCGGCCGCCGCCGCGAGCCTGGCCACCGCCGCCGGATACCACACCGCCTACAACGTGACCGAGGGGTTCGAGGGCGACCCGGACGCCGCCGGACACCGCGGCACGGTCAACGGCTGGAAGGTCGCGGGGCTGGCCTGGCGCCAGTCCTGACCGGGCCACCACGACCGGCCCGCCACGCCCGCACGTCCCACGCCTCCAGCCGCATCACCCACGCACCACAACAAGAAAGCAGCGATGAGAAACAACGAGCTCCCCGACGGTCTCCACCCCGACACCCTGGGGGTCCGGGCCGGGCAGATGCGCACCGGCTTCGAGGAGACCGCCGAGCCGATGTTCCTCAACTCCGGCTACGTGTACTCCTCGGCGGAGGCGGCCGAGGCCTCGTTCAACGGCGACCTCAAGCGCTTCGTCTACTCCCGTTACGGCAACCCGACGGTAGCGATGTTCCAGGAGCGGCTGCGGCAGATCGAGGGCGCCGAGGCGTGCTTCGCCACCAGCTCCGGCATGTCCGCGGTGTTCGTGGCACTGGCCGCGCTGTGCGGGAACGGGTCGCGCCTGGTGGCCTCGCGCGCGCTGTTCGGCTCGTGCTTCGTGATCTGCAACGAGATCCTGCCGCGCTGGGGCGTGGAAACGGTGTTCGTCGACGGCTCCGACCTCGACCAGTGGCGCGAGGCGCTCAGCGAGCCCACCGACGCAGTCTTCTTTGAGACCCCCTCCAACCCCATGCAGGAGCTGGTCGACGTTCGCGCGGTGTGCGATCTCGCCCACGCCGCCGGCGCGCAGGTCGTGGTGGACAACGTCTTCGCCACCGTCCTGCACCAGAAGCCGCTCGAGCTGGGCGCGGACATCGTCGTGTACTCCACCACCAAGCACATCGACGGCCAGGGCCGCGTCCTCGGCGGCGCCGTGCTGGGCACCGAGGAGTACATCTCCGGGCCCGTACAGAACCTCATGCGCCACGCGGGGTTCGGGATGAGCGCGTTTAACGCGTGGGTGCTGCTCAAGGGGCTGGAGACCATGGGCCTGCGCGTGGAGCGGATGAGTGCCAACGCGCTGGAGGTGGCGCGGTTCCTGGAGTCCCACCCGGCCGTGGAGTGGGTGACGTACCCGATGCTCGAGTCGCACCCCCAGTACGAGCTGGCGCGGGCACAGATGTCGGGCGGCGGGTCGGTGGTGACGTTCGGGTTGAAGTACGACGACGACGAGGGCGGCCGCGGGAAGAAGGAGTGCTTCTCTCTGCTGAACTCGTTGGAGGTCATCGACATCTCCAACAACCTCGGCGACGCCAAGACGCTGGTGACCCATCCCGCGACGACGACGCATGCGTCCATGGAGCCCGAGGCCCGCGCCGCGGTGGGCATCGGCGACAACGTGGTCCGCCTGTCCGTGGGGCTGGAACACGCGGGCGACCTCATAGAGGACCTGCGTCGCGGTCTGGGGTGACGGTCTAGATTGATCGTATGTCTGATCGGGGTGAACATTCCCGGGTCCGGGTGGCGGTGCTGCCGGCCGCCCATCCCGCGGTTCGCCGTATCACCGGCCTGGATGGCGCTGAGCACGTAGAGCTGGTGCCCGTCCGGCCCGGGGTGGTGAACGGGCAGACCCCGCCCGAGGCGGTGACTCCCGCGGAGTTCGATCCCGGCCACGAGGCGTCGGGCGAGATTCATCGCGACGGCGACCCGCTGCGCACTGTCGACCTGGCGCACGTGCACTTCGGTTACGACTACCTCGAGCCCGAGAGCGTGGACGGGGTGGTGGAGCACCTGGCGCGGGCCGGGGTGCCGATGGTGCTCACCGTCCACGACATCGTCTACCCGTCCCACGAGGACGAACTCCCGCACCGCGACCACACCGGCACACTGGTCGAGGCCGCCGCTGCCGTGGTCACGCTGACCGAGGTGGCGGCGCACGAACTGTGGGTGCGGTGGGGCGTCGAACCGGTGGTCGTGCCGCACCCACGGCTACTGGACGAGGACGAGGTCTCCTCCGCCATCCGCGCCGGCAAGCACCTGCGCGGTCCCGGCGATCCGGTGGTGGTGGGGGTGTTGCTGGAGCGGATGGGCGAGAACATCGACGGCCCGGAGCTGCTGGACCAGCTGGCGCCCGTCGCCCACGGGCGGCGGGGCGCGCACCTGCGGATCGTGGTGGAGGCGCAGGCGTGGCGCGACGCGTGCGGCGAGGACCGCGAGGCCGGCGGGCACCATCTGGTGGCGGAGCTGGCGGCCGAGGGCGGCTGGGAGTCGGTGCGGTTGGTGAGGTACGAGTCGCTGGACCTGGCGCCGTTGCTTCCCGAGTTCGCCGCGCTCGACGTGTGCGTGTTGCCGTACCGGTTCGCCACCCATTCCACCTGGTTGGAGTTGTGCCGCGATCTGGGCGTGTCGCCGGTGTTCCCGGCGGTGGGGTTCCTGCGGGAGCAGTGGTTCGACCGTTGCGATCCGGGTGATCATTCCGGGGAGATCTACGATCCCCGCGATCCGTCCGCCGTGGCGGTGGCGGTGCGGGCGGCGTTGGAGAATCCTCGGGCCGTCCCGCCGCGGGTCGCGGGCGCTGATCCGACGAGTGTCATCGCGGCCCATGCGCGGATCTACGACGAGGCCGCCGGGCGCCGCTGAGCGTCCGGGGTCGGGCCGGCGCGCGGTGGGGTGGTGGCTGCGCTCGGCCGGGCCGGGCTGGGGGCTGCGCCGGGCCGGCTAGGAGTCGGCGTCGCCGCGGGCGATGTCGACGGGCCAGGCCAGCGTGAGCATCGAGTCGGTGGCCGGGGCGGCCGCGTCCATGCTCAGCTCGAGACACACGGTGACCGGGGATCCGGGCGTGGTGCGGGTGGCGCCGGGCAGGACCAGCGGCTCGTCGACCGTAGGCGCGTCGACCGGCACCGGGCGGTTACTGTCGCCGGCGAGGATGCTCGGTGAGTCGAGATCGAACGCCGGCGCGGCGCATGCTCCGCCGCGGGCAGAGACGGCCCGGACCCGTACATGGGACGCGGTTTCGGGGTCGCCTTCGACCAGCGCGCCCTCGCCGATGTCGACGTGGGCGTCGGACCGGGAGTCGACGGTGGTGCGCAGCGTCAGGGGCTGGTAGGCGGAGCGATTGCGCAGGCCTGCGGTGTCCACGCGGACGGGGAAGTGGCCGCCGTAGGAGGAGATGGGCGCGGTCCAGGTCGTACCGAAGTCGGTGGACGCCTGGACGGACCACGCCGAGCTGCGTAGCTCGGACTCGCGGGTCTGATCTTCGCGGTCCTGGACGATCACCGTCGCGCCGAGTGCGCAGACGGAGGCGGCAGCGAGTGCGACCAGTGTGGTCGCCGCGTGCCGGATGCGCATGACTCCTCCGAGGGGCCGTCTGGTGGAGATCGGTCCAGAGGAGGGGGCTCTGGTGCGGGCGGGGCCGCAGTGATCGCCATTTCAACTAGTTTATGGTTCGCGGCCGAAGCATCGTTACAGCACCCCCGGGTGTGTCCGATATCACTCTCGCTGTGGCGTGTCGACCGGTCGTCAGCGGACGTAGACCACGGTTCCGGTCTCCTGGTTGATGGCTGCCCAGCGCCAGCCGTCCGCGGCGGGGTCGGTGGACGTGAACGTCGCCCAGGTGTCGCCGGGGTCGCCGCCGCCCAGCCAGATCTCCAGCGCCGCCACGCCCTGGGGTGCGTCGGTGGGGACGGTGGTGCCCTCAACGACGACGACAAAGTCTTCCCCGCCGACGGTCACAGTGCCGACGTCCTCGAGTCGAGCAGTGGGCGAAAGAGTGCCGGGATCGTCGGGGATGACGACCGCGGGCGCTGCCGACGGCGTGGTGGCCGTCTTCGTCGCCGGCGGGGTGGTGGTGTTGGTCGGCGCGGCCGACACGGTGGGCACTGCGCTAATGACCGTGGTGGTGCTGCGGGTGGTGCTCGTCGTCGCGGCGGTGCTCGTTCCCGCAGTTGTCGACTCGTCCTCTCCGGACGAGTTCGGCGGCGCCGAGGTGGTGGTCTCGGATGCGGTGGAGTTCTCGAGCGGGGAGGTCAGGGTGGTGGTGGGTGAGAGTTCGGAGGTGGGAGCAATCCTCTCCTGTGTCCCACGAGCGGAAGCCTGCTCGGTGAAGAATTGATTTGACGTCGTAGTCGTCGGGTAATCGAGATCTCCCGGGTATGCCAACGTCCCGTCAGGCCGAGGTAATGGTGCCGGCACGGCGCTTACGGGGATCAATCCCGGATTGGCAGGGTAAGCCGGAGGGGGCAGTGGCAGCGGTTCGAATTCGGGTGAGAGCGGAACACGAATTCGAGTGGGGGTAGTTACCGCGCACTCCGCCCTGCCGAATATCACTGAGAATGATCCCAGATATGTTTTCTCGCTGTTGTCTCGGAATTGATCGATCGTGACGTAGAGATCAGACAAGGCGTATCCGGCGGTCATGTACGCCCGCGAGGTCAGCGAAACTCGTATGTAGACATCTCCCTGACTGTAAGAAGCCCCGGGAGCGTAATTGGGAAGAATCCAAGCGATAACGGTTTTGTTCAGTTGTGGTGTGAGGGTCTTATACCAACCGTCAGTGTACCCAGAACTCGTTATGCCGGAAATGGTTGTGGAGAAAGTGCTAATGAAACCGACTCGGTTTGCGGAACCCCAGTTGGCAAGTGAGGCGGTGGGTGGGAGGGCATAGGAAGACCCATCTGCGGCACATTCGGCCATGGTCGCCACATTATTAGCCTCCACCCAGACCAGTGGCTGGGAAATTCCATTGATGGGGTCTGCAGCGCCGCCGGAGCGACCCCATACTTTCGCGCGGGTTTGAGAGTTCAAGGTGTAAGCGGGCCCGGCGGAAGTGCAGCCTGAGTGGGTGCCAGTTTGGGCCAAAGGTGCGGCTGCTTGGACGCAGAAGGTCGAATTAGTACCCGGTCTTGGATAGGGAGTGTCGCTCCTGAAGTTTGTGCTCAGAGGGCTGCTGGTGAGGTTCCCTCTGGAGTCGGTAAAGGCGCCCGGAGAAAGAACGGAGTCCCGCAGGTCCTGCCGAGGGCTGGTGCGATCGGCGTATGCCCAACCCGGGTAGCTCCCATGGTTTGAGTAGGCGTTCGTCACAGTTTGCGCCCATCCGCCGCTCGCCCACTCTGCCTTGACGGATGCCTGCGCGACTTCGGTGTCGTTCCATGCCGCCTCTGTCATCTCGGTGTTCGGACCAATCACGCCGGACAGTGCCAGCGTCCCTGCGAGGGCGAGTGCGCCGGTTGACGCCGCGAGGCGACGGAGACGGGGGGAGGGGCGGGAGATGCTCATGTCACTGCCCCTTTCGGGGCCAGAACGCCCACACGACAAGGAATGAGGCCGCGACGGTGATCCCGGCCATGTACTTGGGTTGACTGACGGCGGCCACCACGTAGGCGAGCCCGGGCGCGTGCCAGAGCACCTTCCTAACCTCGGTCACCTCGTACGGCTGCGCGTCCGGGGAGTCGTTGGCGTCGCCCTTCATCTCCACCGAATAGGTGCCGCCGCCCACCGGGGTCACGGACACGACGCGGTGGGTCACCGGGAGCTGGCCCTCACCGCGCGAGACTGTCGTGACGTCGCCGACCTTGATGTCGGAGGCGGGGATCTGTCTGACGACGGCGAGGGAGCCCGTCGGGATGGTGGGCGACATCGACCCGGTCTTGAACATGATCAGGCTGATGTTGAGCGCGAACGCGGCGATGGTCGCGACGATACAGACCACCCCGAGTGAGGCTAGGGCAGTGAGCAAGGTGTCAACCAACCTGGCACGGAAACTCGTGCGGCCAGGGGGGTGGCGATCTTCTGGAAGGGCAGTATTCACTTCAGGTGCGGGGGTGGTCATGGCACTAGGGTTCCGGTGAAGGTCCACACAGGGTAGACGGAAGCGCCATTCGCTGCGGGTGTCGCCGTGACGCCAGACGCAAGTGTGAAACGGAAACAAACCATGTAAATGGAACTTCCGGCCGAACTGAGTGGAAACTTCTGCGCCGGGGTCGCGGCAGTTGATAAGGCGACGTTAGACGCATTGTTCGTTCCTGCCCCGAAAAGCCAGGTGCCGGATGGCGTTGAAAAGACACTGCTTCCGCATGTCGGTGGGGAACTGGGGATCGGTACCGGCACAGCGCGGGCTGCGTAGGTAATGTAGCCCGCAGTAGTTGTCGTTCCCCATAGATCGCCGTTGCTCGTTACCCCGCTCCGCTTGGCTGCCGTCGAGATTCCAACTGTTGCACCCTTCGCGGTGGCCTGAGATGTGCGTAGGTATACGGGTGCGAACGACGTGGCCCCCGGACTGAGTGAGATGGGCGTAGAGAAGGTGACTCCTGTCGATCCGCCAGGCAACTCGAGAGGACTATCGGCCCCGTTATCGCTGTAATTCCCATTGGCAGTTAGGGAACTCTGGAGTTTGAACGATGAAGACGTCGCCGCGGTAAAGCCTGCTTTGCTCCAGACGTCGTCCGCAAACGAGGCCGTAGTCTCGGTGGGCCCAATTGCCGAGATGGTAGCTACCAGTGCGGCCCCCACGCCTCCAGCCGCTAGAGCGACGCGCCTGATCCTGAGCCGGTTGAACTGGCGGAGCGAGGGCACTGGATCACGTCTTTTCGGTCAGGATGGGGATCACAATTAGTTAGGCTGAGGTCGCTCGAAAGTTCCACGTCAGAGTGCCGGTGGTTCCGCCCTGCACGTTCGCATTGGAGCCCTCCGGAAGTTCGACCTTGAAGCACACTCCCTTGGCTGTCGAGTCCTTGTTGAGTTCGAGAGCGGTGATGGGCGTTGTGGCCGTGGTGGTGAGCGCTACGTAGGTGAGACCAGGAATCCCTTCGGTCGCCCCGATGCCAGCGCTGGAGCAGCTGCCCGGTGCCACGTTGTAGAGGGTGACACGTAACGCATTGAAGAAGGCCTGGTTTTCCGCCGGGGTGGCGCTAGCGGGTCCGGTCGGGGCGGTCGGCAGCGTGATCGCAGCGTTGTAGCTGTTCTTTAACGGGTCCACTCGGAGGTTCAGCGGCGCATATACGGCGTCGCCGGGCGTCATCGCGGCGGGGTTCACAGTGAACGCGAGCGTGCCGGCGGATCCGGAGGTGTTGAGTTCCTGCCAGTTGCTTGCAGTTGCCCAGTTGCCACTCGTGGCGGTCACCGCGCCCTGGACGTTGAACTTCCCAGCGGTGAAAGTTCCATTCACCCAGACGTCGTCGGTCCATGCGGCGAGAGTGGCGGTCGCACCGAGGCCCAGGACGATTCCGCCGGCGAGAAGCGCTTTGCGCTTGCGGCTGCGTCGCTCGGCGGGGGTGAGGGCGGTGTCGCTCATAATCTGCTTCCGGGGTGGTGTGGTCGGGCGGGACCGCTGAGCGGTCCCGCCCGAGGGGGTAGATCACGACCGTGCGTCAGCTGTTCGCTGAGCCGGGTCGGCGGTGATCAGGTGTTGGCGGTGGCCTTGAACTGCCAGATCACCTGAGTGGTGGTCGCACCTTGGACGGACTCGGAGTTGTCGTTCAGGGTGATGCCGAGACACAGCTGGTCCCGAGTGCCGGCGTTCTTCAGGAGATCACGGGGCGAGGCCAATGAATTGGTCGTCCCTGGAGCGGAGTCCGCCACGACGCCGGAGTACCAGTTGGTCCCGCCGGTCGGAGTCTGCGAGTCGCAGAGCGCCGCGGTGGATCCGGTGATGACGCGGTAGTTGAGCTTGCTGGCGAGATCCGCATCAGCGGGCGTGCCGAAGGTGACCCCGGTGAGAACGTACTTGCCATCGTCGGTGGTGGTCGGCGACAGGCGGAGGCTGATCGGCGCGAACACCTCCTCGTTGGGCTGGAGAGTGACCTCTGTTAATACCTGCTTGAACTGGAGCGTGCCGCTGGGAGAGACGTCGTACTTCTGGTACTGGGTAACCACTTCGGAGGAATCGACGTCGGTGGTGGTGAGGTTGCCCTCGAGTTCGAAGGAGCCGGTGTTGAACGTACCGTTCGCGAACACGTCATCCGACCACGCGGCCAGGGTCACCGCGGCGCCGAGGCCGAGCACCACGCCGCCGGCGAGGATCGCCTTGCGCTTGCGGGCCCGGTCCTGCTTCCGCTGGGCTTCGGGAGTGAGGAGAGTGGTGGCGTCCATGTGCGCCCTGCCTTTCCGAGGGGGACCACGCGACGATCCCGGGGGGTGGGATGTGTCGGCCTCGTACGGGGATGGGACTTGATCGACACCGGGCCACTGCGGTGGCCCGCCGCATACATTACGAAAAAGTTACTGATGCCGCAACCATGAACTTGGGTTTATTCTCCCAGCGCAATGCACCGATCGGTCGCTCGGTACGCACTCGTTAGGTGTCGTGAATATTAGTGTTGACTTGGATTTGGAGTGGGCTCCGACATTCGAGGAGGTCAGGGCGGTGCAAGGGGGAGCGGCTGTCAACCCGTGCACCCCTAACCTGGCTCGCTGGCATACTCGGCCCCGTGCCCCGCGCGCGCCAGAGGTGAATCTGGTCACATGCCTACCTGCAGGAGAAGCCGATGCCCGACACTCCGTCCCTGAAGCTCGGTTACAAGGCGTCGGCCGAGCAGTTCGGTCCGCGTGATCTGGTGGAGTTCGCCGTGATGGCGGAGCAGGCGGGCATGGACTCGGCCACGGTCTCCGACCACTTCCAGCCCTGGCGCCACGACGGCGGTCACGCCCCGTTCTCCCTGTCCTGGCTCACGGCCGTGGGGGAGCGGACCGAACGCCTCCAGCTGGGCACCTCGGTGCTCACGCCCACGTTCCGGTACAACCCGGCCGTGCTCGCCCAGGCGTTCGCCACCATGGCGTGCCTCTACCCGGGCCGCGTCTTCCTCGGCGTCGGTACCGGTGAGGCGCTCAACGAGATCGCCACCGGTCACCAGGGCGAGTGGCCGGAGTTCAAGGAGCGTTTCGCGCGACTGCGCGAGTCGGTGCGGCTCATGCGCGAGCTGTGGACTGGCGAGACCACCAGCTTCGAGGGTGACTACTACTCCACCAAGGACGCCTTCCTCTACGACGTCCCGTCCGACGGTGTGCCCGTCTACATCGCCGCCGGCGGCCCGGTCGTGGCGAAGTACGCAGGCCGCGTCGGCGACGGCTTCATCTGCACCTCCGGCAAGGGCATGGAGCTCTACACCGACAAGCTGCTGCCCGCGGTCGAGGAGGGCGCACGCCTCAACGAGCGGGACTCCTCGACGATCGACCGGATGATCGAGATCAAGATCTCCTACGACCCCGACCCCGCGGCGGCGTTGGAGAACTGCCGCTTCTGGGCGCCGCTGTCGTTGACTCCGGAGCAGAAACACTCGGTGGATTCGCCGCGGGAGATGGAGCGCCTGGCCGACGAGCTGCCGATCGAGCAGGTGGCCAAGCGCTGGATCGTCGCCTCGGACCCCGACGAGGCCGTCGAGCAGGTCAAGAAATACGTCGATGCCGGCCTGAACCACCTGGTCTTCCACGCCCCCGGCCACGACCAGAAACGCTTCCTCGACCTGTTCACATCCGACCTCGAACCGCGACTGCGAGCCCTTGCATGAGTAACGAGAACAACCTCCCCGGCCCGGACACGGCCGATCTCTCCGGCCTCGAGGGCATCCTCGGCCACAAGGAATCGGTCCGCGTCCTGCGCTATCCGCACGAGACCGAGCCGGATGAGGAGGGTCAGACAACGGAGTGGCATTGCGACATCGTCGTCGTCGACGACGTTCCCGCGCCCGGCTTCTCCACCTACGCCACCGTGGGCGCCCGCGAGCTCCCCACCAACGTCACCACGCCCGAGGGGCGACAGATCCGCTCCGAGTTCGTCACCGTCGGACGCACCGGGCACCGCGCCATGGCCGACGTCCTGGACGCGTGCGCGCTCGCGGTGGCCACCGGTTCCATCCACGTGGCGCCCGGCGCGGTGATCCCCAACGCGGTCGGGCTGGTCGATCCCGGCCGCACGTGCGAGCACCTGGTCCTCACGCCTCCGTTCCTGTGGCCCGACCTGCAGGTGGTCGACGAGACCGGCGGCCTCGATGGCACCGGCCCCCTGCTCACGCGCCTGCAGGCCGTGCCGATCACCACCGCGGAGATGTCCGCCATCGGACGCGACGGCGCCGACGCCCTGTTCGAGCGGCTCGACACCGCCGACGCCGACGTCACCAACCCGGACCGCCCGAGCGTGGTGTGAGTGAGGCTGGTGTGAGTGGGTCCCGTATGAGCGCGCCTGCGCCCCGGACGTCCCGCGGTGTCACGCACGTACTCACCACCGCGGCCGGGCTGATGCTCGTCGAGGCCACCCCCGACGGCATCGCGCGCCTCGTCCAGGTGGACGCGGACCAGCTCGACGCAGACCAGCTCGACCACAGGGATGCCGCCGCGACCTGGTTCAACGTGAAACATCACGACGACGACGAGGGCCGCGATCCCGAGCCCGGCGCCGCGGCGGAGCACCTCGCCCGCCTGGCGGAACAGGTGGAGGACTACCTGGCCGGGAGGCTCCGCGGGTTCGACGTCCCGCTGGACTGGGCGGCGGCCGGGGTCCACGATGAATTCTCACGCGAGGTCTACCGCGAGATCCAGCACATCCCCTACGGCGAGACCTCCAGCTACGGCCAGGTCAGTATCGACGCCGGCCGACCACGCAACGCCCGTCGCGTCGGCCGGCTGTGCACGCTGGTGCCGGTGCCGTTCGTCATCCCCGTCCACCGGGTGATCCGCGCCGATGGCGGAATGGGGAACTGCCCCGAGTACCGGCTGCGGCTGCTCGAGCACGAGCGACGCAACATCGCCGCCGAGCGTGCCGGAAAGCCGGGCCCGCTCCCGTTCCGGTAGGCATCGCCGCCGTTCGTCCGGGCACGGCCGGATCGGTGGGACGGCGGCCACACCGTGGTTAGGGTGGCGGTCAGCGTCGGGGGCCGAGGGGTCCGCCGGCGCGGACCGCCTGCCGTCGACCACAACTTACGGGGGAAGCCATGACAGCCGGAACCGTCGCCACCACCGCCCGCGCCGAGAGCGTGGTCGAGAAGTTCCAGCAGGTCCGGGGGCTCACCGACCTGCTCGCGTCCCGGCTCAGCCCCGAGGACCAGATCCCCCAGTCGATGACCGCGGCCAGCCCCGCGGCGTGGCACCGGGCACACACCACGTGGTTCTTCGAGGAGTTCGTGCTGGGCCGGCTGCCGGGCTACACCTCGCCGGAGCCGGTGTTCCGCTTCCTGTTCAACTCGTACTACGAGGCGGTCGGCCCACGGCAGCCGCGGCCGCAGCGCGGGCTCATCACCCGCCCGTCGGTGGCGGAGATCGGGGACTTCCGCGCCCGCATCGACGAGGCCGTCGTCGACGCCATCGAGGCGGGCCGGGTCGACGAGCGTGGCCTCGAACTGCTGGAGCTGGGCTGCCATCACGAGCAGCAGCACCAGGAGTTGCTGCTCATGGACATCAAGCACCTCTTCTCGCACAATCCGACCGACCCGGTCTACGTCCACAGGTCCACAGACCCGTCAGGAGCGGCGCCGGGGGAGACCGGCTGGCTCGCCGTCGCAGAGGGAGTCGTGCAGGTCGGCGCCCCGGCTCCCGGCGACTCCGACGTCGGGGGCGACTCCGGTGCCACCGCCGCCGGCCCCGCCACCGCCGCAGGCCCCGCGTTCTCCTACGACAACGAGCGTCCCCGCCACCGCGTGTGGATCCCCGGCGGTGAGGTCGCCACCCGCCAGGTCACCGTCGGCGAGTGGAAGAAGTTCATGGCCGACGGCGGTTACTCCCGGCCCGAACTGTGGTTGTCCGACGGCTGGGCCACGGTCCAGGCCGAGGGCTGGGACGCGCCCGGGTACTGGCGGCGTGATGACGACAGCCCGGCCGGCCGCGCCGCCGACACCGCGACCGGCGCCGACACCGCGACCGCCGCCGACGGTGAGTGGACCACCTTTACGCTAAGCGGCCGGCGGCCGGTCGTCGACGCCGAGCCCGTCATTCACGTGTCCTTCTATGAGGCCGACGCCTACGCCCGCTGGGCCGGCGCGCGGCTGCCCACCGAGTTCGAGTGGGAGGTCGCCACCACCGGCTGGGAGATCCGCGACGTGCTCGACCCCGACTGCTGCCACCCGCGGCCCGCCGCGGATCGGACGATCGGCGGCGTCTGGGAATGGACCGCCAGCGCCTACCTGCCGTATCCGGGGTTCGTCACCGAGGACGGCGCGGCCGGCGAGTACAACGGCAAGTTCATGTCCGACCAGCATGTCCTCCGCGGTGGCAGCGCGTTCACGCCTGCCGGCCACACGCGGCACACGTACCGGAACTTCTATCCCGCAGCCTCGAGGTGGGCGGCCGCCGGACTGAGGCTCGCCCGGTGACCGGCGCGCGCGAGGTGGCCGCCCAGTGCGGTGCCGCCGGGCCCGACGGCCCCGGTGCAACAACAGCAAAGACAACGACGACGACAACGACGACGACGAGCACCGCCGATCCCGACACCGCCGCGCTCGAATCGGATCTGCGCGCCGGGTTCTTCGACGACCCGCCGACCGTGCCGCCCCGCTGGTTCTACGACGAGAAGGGCAGCCTGCTCTTTGACCGGATCACCCGGCTCGCGGAGTACTACCCCACCCGCGCGGAGGCGGAAATCCTGCGGTCGCGGGCCGTCGACATCGTCGGCGATGCCGACACACTCGTCGAGCTCGGGGCCGGGACCTGCGAGAAGACGCGGGTCCTGCTCGACGTCCTCGCCTCCCGCCCGACCGGCGCCACTGATCCAGCCGGACCACTGTTCGTTCCGGTCGACATCAGTACCGAGATGCTCTTCGGTTCCGCCCGGGCGCTCACGGCCGAGTACCCCGGACTGCGTGTCGTCCCGGTCGTCGGTGACCTCACCGCCCTCGACGGCCCCCTACCGGGCGAGCCGGGCGGGCGGTTGGTGCTCTTCCTCGGCGGCACGATCGGCAATTTCAGCGAGGCCCAGCGAGCAGAGTTCCTCGCGATGCTGCGCGGCGTCATGGACCCGGGCGACCGGTTGGCGCTCGGCTTCGACCTCGTCAAGAGCCCCGAGCGGCTGGTCGCGGCCTACGACGACGCAGACGGCGTCACCGCCGGATTCAACCTCAACATGCTCGACGTGATCGCCCGGACCGTCGAGTGCACCGGGCTGGACAGGCGCGATTTCCGCCACGAGGCCGTGTGGAACGCCGCCGAGAGCAGGATCGAGATGTGGTTGCGGGCGGTCCGCGACGTGCACGTCGACTTCCCGACGCTGGGGCGCTCGCGAACCCTCGCCGCGGGGGAGGGCATCCGCACCGAGATCGCTCGGAAGTTCGAGCCGGACGCACTCGCCGACGACCTCGCCGGCCACGGGTTCGTCGGCCCGACCGTGTGGACCGACGACGCCGGGGACTTCGGGCTGGTCCTCGTCGTCGTCGACTAGGGGTACACCGTGACCCCGCGGGGCGCCCCGGATCTCGCCGATCGGGCCCGCGGCCTCCTCGGGGAGGCCCGCGCGGCCGGGGCCGCCGTCGACTCGGCGGCGGCTGAACTGTTCCGGCTGGGCGGGGAGGTCGCGCGCGCCGGCACCAGGGCCGAGGCCGCCCGGAGCGGGGCGCACGTCGCGGCCGAGCGGGACCTGGTGAGCGGATTGCTCGACGAGCTGGACGTGATCGCCCGGGTAGCGGATCGGCTCGCCGCCGAGCTCGACCGGGCCGACGGCGGCGGCGGGCGAGGCGCCGCCGACGGCGGGGCCGGGCCGCGGGCGACCCTCGTCTCCGTTCGGCGGGTCATCGAGGCGGCGGACAGTCGGGGCCGCGAAGGTATGTGGTTGGGAGAGCTGGCGACGGACCGCGTTCGGGATTTCGCCGAGTTCGAACTGCTGTACTCGCGCGCGTCGCAGCACCTCGACCGCCGCCGGTGGGACGCCGCCGACGCCGTCCTGCCCCGGCTCGTCGCACTGGATCGCGCGCTGGTGAGCACGGAGATCGGCGCGATGCTCGACGAGCTCAAGTTCCGCCTCATGACTTCGCGGGGATGACGCGGGCCGACCTACGACGACGCGCTTCCGGACCGGTTCGTGTCGTACCTGTGTTCTATGCTTCGGCGTATGGAACAGGGAGTATGGGATGCGGAGGGGCGGGGCGGTGAGCGGGACGAACCGGCCCCGCTGACCGACGTTCTCGCGTTCCTGGAAGCGTCGGTGGAGACGCTGTGCGCGGTCGACTGGGCCGAGCACGACGCGGATGCGCTCGCCCACGCGGTGGGTCGCGTGGAGGTCGTGGCCCGGCGGTTGGACGCCAGTGGCTCCCGTGCCACTGCCGAGTTGGCCGCGCTGCACCGTCAGAAGGGACGCACCGCCGGTGGCGTCGCCGCGCTCCTCGCCGAGAAGCTGGGACTGGCGAAGGGCACGGTGCACGGTCGGATCGACGCCGGAGGACGTCAGGCCACCCCGGCCGGGCGGGCGGCCGCGAACGGGGAGATCACCGGCGAGCACGAGCGGATCATCGCCCGAGCCGTCTCCGGTCTGCCCGGAACGATGGGCGGCGACGCCAAGTCGGGGTTCGCCGAGGAGCTCACGGACTTCGCCCGCACGGCGGCGCCCGCCGACCTGCGGGCCGAGGCCGCGCGCCGGATCGCCGCCCTGTGCCCAGACCGCGGACGGGGCCGCGAGGAGCACCAGGAGCGTCAGCGCTCGGCGCGGCTCGGCGCGGTCCGGTCCGACGGCACCAGCACCCTGACGATGACCCTGACGCCCCGCGGCCGCGCCCTGGTCGAGAGGGCACTGTGCGACTTCGGCGGGCCCGGCGGCGCCGTGGAGTGTGAACCCGGGTCCGACGAGCGTGCCCCCGAACAGCGCGCCCACGACGCCCTGGTTCACCAGTGGGCCCTCGGCTCGACCGTCGACCCCGCCCGCCCCAAGGGCATCGCGACCATCGTCGTGCGGGTGACACCGGAGCAGCTCGAGGACCCCACGACGCTCGTGCAGACCGACGCCGGCACCCAGCTCAGCGTGCGGCAGGCGGTCTCCATGGACGGAACGATGCCGTGGTTCGTCTCCCTGCTGCGCGACGGCCGGGAGGAGCTGCACCGGATCGACGTGGACGCCCACCCCGATCGGCGCCTGGCGTCGTCGATCCAGCGGTTGGTCCTCTACGCCTCCCACGGAGGGTGCACCTTCCCCGGGTGCACCGCCCCGGCCAGGCGAAGTCAGTTCCACCACGTGAGGGAATGGTCCAGGGGCGGGCCGACGACGGTCGCCAACGGGGCACTCGGCTGTCCCGTCCACCACGGGTTCGTCGGCGACGGCCCCGGAGGGTGGACAACCGTGGTGAACCCCGCCTCGCCCGGCCTGTGCACGTGGCTGCCTCCCGGCGTCGACAGGCTCACCGATGTGTGACGACCCGCCCCGGACCGGGGTGGGGGATCGGGCCGTCGGGTGTGTACAAGGTGTGCTGCGCCGCCGGCGCTGTCACAATGCCCCCGTGCCCGAATCCCTTCCTTGCGAGTCCGTAGCGTCCGACACCCTCGCGTCCGAACCCCGCGCCTCGGGGTCAGGCGATCCCACCGGGGCCGAGTTGTCCGACTCCGACGTCGCCGCACTCTCGATCCCGTCCCAGTCGGACGGTGCGCCGCTCTCCTCGTCCGCGGTCTACGTCGTGGCCCCCGAGGGCGACACGGGCAAGTCGACCGTCGCGTTGGGACTGCTGCGCATCCTGGCCGGGACCGTCCAGCGGGTCGGGGTGTTCCGCCCCGTCACGGTCGCGCCCCGCCCCGCCGGTCCCGGCGTCGAGGACGAGGAACCGGTACGCGACCGCATCGTGGAGATGCTGCTGCAGCACACCACCGTGGACCTCGACTACGAGGACTGCATCGGCGTGACCAACATGCGCGTGCACTCCGACCGCGACGCCGCCCTGAGCGAGATCGTGCACCGATATGAGGCGGTGGCCCGGCAGTGCGATGTCGTGGTGATCGTCGGCACCGACTACACCGGGGTGCCCAGCCCCACCGAGTTCGACTTCAACGCCACGATCGCCGTGAACCTCGGCGCCCCCGTCTTGCTGGTGCTCCGCGGATCCGACCGCACCCCGGCCGAGATCGGCACCAACGCCCGGCTCACCCTCGAGGAGCTGCGTGTCGAGCACGCCCACCCCGTGGGAGTCGTCGTGAACCGGTGCGATCCCGGCGCGCTGGAGGAGATCCGGGCCGAGCTCGGTTCGCTGGACGTACCGGCCTGGACGCTGCCCTCCCAGTCGCTGCTCACCGCGCCCACGATGGGCGAGCTCATGGAGGCGGTCGACGGCGAGCTCTACTCCGGCGACCCGGCCCTGCTCGACCGCGAGGCGATGGCCGTGATGGTCGGCGGCATGACCGGCGACCGGATCCTGGAGCGACTGGTCGACGGGATGGTCGTCATCGTCCCCGCCGACCGCACCGACGCGGTCCTGGCGGTCCTCGCCGCGCACGCCGCCGAGGGCTTCCCCTCGCTGGCCGGGATGATCTGGAACGGTGGGGTCAGGCCGAACGCGGCGTTGGACAAGCTCGTCCGCGGGATGCGCTCGACCCTCCCGATCATCTGCACGGGTCACGGCACCTACGACACCGCCCGTCTGGCCGCCGAGACCCGCGGGCGCGTGTTCTCGGGCTCGGGGCGCAAGGTGGAGACCGCGCTCAGTCTGATGGAGAAGCACGTCGACACCGAGGAACTGCTCGCGCCGCTGCGGGTCGACGCGCCCGACGTGATGACGCCGCAGATGTTCGAGCACCAGCTCCTCGAGCGTGCCCGCGCCGACAAGCGCCACATCGTGCTCCCCGAGGGCGACGACGACCGCATCCTGCACGCCGCCGGCCGACTCCTGCGGCGCGACGTGGCCGACCTGACGATCCTCGGTGACCCCGAGGCGATCCGTCGGCGTGCCGACGAGCTGGGCATCGACCTGAGCGGCGCGACACTGCTGGACCCGCGGACGAGCGAGCACGCCGATCGGTTCGCCGATGAGTATGTCGAGCTGCGCAAGCAAAAGGGCATGACCCCGGACGTGGCCCGTGACCGCATCCTCGACATCTCCTACTTCGCCACGATGATGGTGCACACCGGGCTCGCCGACGGCATGGTCTCCGGCGCAGCCCACACCACCGCGCACACCATCCGCCCCGCCCTGGAGATCATCCGGACCCGCCCCGGCGTGAAGACGGTCTCGAGCGTGTTCCTCATGTGCCTGGCCGACCACGTACTGGCGTTCGGGGACTGCGCGGTGGTGCCCGACCCCACCGCCCAGCAGCTCGCCGACATCGCGGTGTCGTCCGCCGAGACCGCCTCGCGGTTCGGGATCGACCCGCGTGTGGCACTGCTCTCCTACTCCACCGGGGACTCCGGCAGTGGGGCCGACGTCGACAAGGTGCGCGAGGCGACCGCACTCGTGCGGTCGCGGATCGCCGAGGCGACCGAGGGTGATCCGGCTGCCGGCCTCGTCGTGGACGGGCCCCTGCAGTTCGACGCCGCCGTCGACCCCACCGTCGCGACCAAGAAGATGCCCGACTCCCCGGTCGCCGGCCGGGCCACCGTCCTGGTGTTCCCCGACCTCAACACGGGCAACAACACCTACAAGGCCGTACAGCGGACCGCGGGCGCGGTCGCGATCGGCCCGGTCCTCCAGGGGCTGCGCAAGCCGATCAACGACCTGTCCCGCGGTGCGCTCGTGGAGGACATCGTCAACACGGTCGCCATCACCGCAGTCCAGGCGCAGGGCGTCGGAGACCTCCAGGGAAGCGACTCATGACCCGCGTGCTCGTCATCAACTCCGGCTCCTCCTCCCTGAAGCTGCAGATCCTCGACACCGCCGTCGAGGGTGAGTTGGCCTGGGCGCTGGTCGAGCGGATCGGTGAGCCCGTGGGCACGCTGACCGTTCGCCGCAGCGACCTGGCCGGTGCCGGTGCGGAAGAACGCACCGCGGAGGCGGAGTTCCCGGACCACACCGCCGCGCTCGGTCACGTACTGGAGTTGGCGAAGGAGCTGCACGTCCATCCCACCGACCTGGGGGTCGAGGCGATCGGCCACCGTGTGGTCCACGGCGGGCCGGCCTTCCACGAGCCGGTCGAGGTGACGCCGGAGGTGGAGGCCGACATCGAGAAGCTCGAGGTGCTCGCCCCTCTGCACAACCCGGCCAACCTGCGTGGCATCCGGGTGGCCCGCGACCTGCTGCCGGGGCTGCCGCACGTGGCCGTGTTCGACACCGGGTTCTTCCACACCCTGCCCGCCGCCGCCCACACCTATGCCATCGATCGCGAGACGGCACGCGAGTGGGACCTGCGCAGGTACGGCTTCCACGGCACGAGCCATGAGTTCGTCTCCCGCCGCACCGCCGACGTCCTGGGCCGCCCGTACGACGCACTCAACCAGATCGTCCTGCACCTGGGCAACGGGGCGTCGGCGTCCGCTATCGAAGGTGGCCGCGCCATGGATACGTCCATGGGTCTGACGCCCCTCGAGGGACTGGTCATGGGTACACGCCCCGGAGACCTCGACCCCGGCCTGATCATCCACCTCATCCGTGACCGCGGCATGTCGCCCGAGGACGTCTCCACTCTGCTCAACCGCCGGTCGGGGCTGGAGGGGTTGTCGGGGGCGCGCGACTTCCGCGAACTCCTGACAAGGGTCGACGACGGTGACGAGGACGCCATGCTGGCCTACGACGTGGTGATCCATCGCCTACGTCGCTACATCGGCGGCTACTGGGCGGTCCTCGGCGACGTGGACGCGATCACGTTCACGGCAGGGGTGGGGGAGAACGTCGCGCGCCTGCGGGCCGACGCGCTGGCCACCATGCGCGGCTGGGGTGTGGAGATCGACACCGAGGCCAACGAGAACGGCACCGGCGAGCGGGTCATCTCCACCCCCGACAGTCGCGTGACGGTGCTCGTGGTGCCCACCGACGAGGAACTGGCGATCGCGAGGGCGTGCGACGAGGTGCTGGGCCTGGGAGGATAACCCCGTCCACATTTGCTAAGAACTACTTTAGTTATAGAGTGCGGGGTGATCCCCGGCATCCGAGTCCGGGCTGGACGAAGTCGGACGATGCCCCACGCCTCACCCTCCTCCCCGGACGCCCGGCCCGAGCACGGGCTGCGTCCCGGCCCGACGCAGGGTTCGCCCGGGAAGCGTGGGATCGTGCCACTCATCCTGGCTGCGGTCGTCACCCTGGTCCTGGGTGGGGCGTCCATGGCTCAGGCGGTGACGGTGCCTGCCCTCGATGCCCACACCGATCTGGAGTTCTCCCTGGACGGTTCCACCTGGACGGACGCCCCGGATCTCGCTCTCGGTTCGTGGGGCTGCGACCCGGCCGGTGGGCCCTCGCTCGCCGCTCCGACCGCAGTCCCCGCTCCGCCCGGGGCGAGCGGCGGCATCCCCGAAGTGGACCCGTGCGCGATGCTCCCCGGCGAATCCGTCGACCGCACCTACCACGTCCGCAATGCGGCCGACTCCGGCCGCACCGGCCGGTACGCGGTGGGGGTCGGTGACTTCGTGGTGTCGGAGGGCGCCGAGTTCGCGGTGCGGTCGAGCATCACCGGCGCGACGGCCGCCGACTCGGGGACCGTGATGCTGTACGGCGCGGGTACCGGGTAGGCCGGGGGCTCTCCGGCCCGCGGCGCCACGGTAGCCGCCCTCGAACTGGGGCCGGGGGAGTCGGCGCGAGTGGTGGACGAGGTCTCCGTTCCGCTCGACGTCCCCAACAGTGCGCAGCGGCAGAGTGTCAGTCCGAGGATGTGGGTGTCGTTCTCCGACGTCGACGGCCTCGACCGCGACGGCGACGGACTGCCCGACACCACCGAGGACCTGATCGGCACCGATCCGTCCGACCCGCTCAACCGGCTGCCCGACGTGACCGCGGGGCACGAGTACGGGCCCCGGCCGATTCTCCCGACCCGGCCCGAGGGCACCGTGCTCAACGTGGTCACCGACACGCTGCCGCCCGGCATGCGACTCGAGGACGGGGCCCTGACCGGTACTCCCACCCGCGCCGGCACCTATGACATCGCGTTCTCGGTCACCATGCCCGGAGAGGCCACCTACACCTCTGTGCGGCGCGTGGTGGTCCACCCCGCCGCCGGCGGCGGTTCGGCGGACCTGCCGGACGTCGTCTGGCCGGTCATCGTCGGGGGCGTCATCGGTGTGGTGATCGGTGTCTTCGGCCCCGCCCTGGGCTCCCTCACCGGTTCGCTCGGCGGGTCGTCCGACTCGTCCGGTTCATCCGGTTCCGGTGGTTCGCGTGGTTCCGGTGGCCCCGGTAGCTCCGCCGGTTCGGACTCGCTGGCGGGCACCACCGCCCCCACCGCCTCTGCCCCCACCGCCCCCGCGACCGCGGCCACCACGCCTGACGCGGACCCCGCCACCGACGAGGGCGACGCCACCGGTCGGGTCGCAGAGAGTGCGGTGACACCGCGCGAGGGGGCGCCGTCGGACGCGTGGATCCGCGCCAATTCGGAGGTCCGCGGGTCGTTGGCCACCACCGGCGTCAGCGGGCCCGAGCTCGTGTTGTGGGCGCTCACCGCGGCGGCGGCCGGCGCGACGCTCATCCTGTTCGCCAGGCGACGCCGCCGCCACGATGACCCGGCCTTCGCCGTCGACTCCGCTCTCGACCCCGCTCTCGACCCCGCTCTCGACCGCGAGGGCTGAGCCACCCGGCCCGAGGGGAGAACCCCTGAGGCATGTGGAACCCCCGCGGACTCAGAACAGGGTGCGTGGACGGATGCTGTTGGCCTGGTCCACCAGACGGAACCGTTGCTGACGGGTCTCCGTGGAGCGCGCGAGGGTCCGCAGTACGGTCTCCGCGCCGGAGCGCAGCCCGAACTCGGTGAACGGCACGCCGCGCATGAGAGGTGACGGGGACGGCTCGTTGCCCGGTAGCTGAATCCAGGCGAGTGCGGTGGTGAGAACAGTGAGCCGGATCTGGAACGCACGGTGCTCGCCGGCGGACAGGTTGGTCACGCGGCGGGCGGCCTCGCGGAGGTGGGACTCCTCGGTCTCATCGAGCGGGCGGCCCTGGCATAGCAGGAGGATCGCTGTGAGGTTGGCCAGCGCCGAGTACCGGGAGTTGGGTGGGACGCGGTCGAGCTCCTCGATGGCGGCCTTGACCTCGCCGCGCCGCTGCAGCTGGCGCGCCAGCCCGAACGCGGAGCTGATCACGGACCGGTCGACCGACCACACAGTGCGGTAGAAATGTTCGCTCGAGCGTGCCCAGCGGGCCCGGTCGCTCTCGGGGCACACGTCGAGGATCAGTTCGGCCGTCGCGGCCAGGGCCAGCTTGGGGCCGTTCTCGCCGGGCATGGCCGAGAGCACCCTCTGGAACTTGGGATACGCCCCGACGGGGTCGCCCTTGAGCAGGTCGGTCACGCCGTCGTACCAGACCAGCCGCCATTCGGCGGGCATCCGGTGCGCGTTCTCCTCCAGCAGCGCCTCGGCCGCGGCGAGATCGTCGCTCTCGAGGTAGGCGCGGGTGAGTGACATGATCACGCCGACGCTCTCGCGGGCCTCGGACTCGGTGTCGGAGTACAGCTCGAGGAGGGTGTCGATCCGCTGCTCGACCGAGGTGTACGAGGTCGCGGCGAGAATGCGGCTGGCGGGGTCGGAGGCCTCCATGAGCGGCACCGGCAGGGCGTCGACCAGTTCGGACCCGGTGAGCGTCGTGTCGCGGGCGCGGCCGTCGACGAGGAAGTCGGTCGGCTCGACGGTGAAGAGCGTGCCGAAGGTCGATCGCTGGGGTGAGAACACCGAGGAGAACGCCGGGTGCGGGACCCCGGTGCGCAGCGCGAGTACCTCCCGCAGGACGCCTATGAGCTGGTTGGCCATCCCGTTGGCACTGCGGAACCGCGAGTCGGGTTCCTCGTGGGTCGAGCGCAGGAGGAACCGGTACAGCGAGTCGTACCGGCTGAACACCGGCTCCTCCATCGGGGAGGGGATGCCGTCGGCGTAGCGGCCGTCGACCACGGGGAGCCGCACGATGAGCGAGGCGAGGGTGCGACCGACGGTGTACAGGTCGGAGGCGATGGTGGGCCCGGTCCGGGGGATCTCCGGGGCCTGGAAACCGGGGGTGCCGTAGATGTGCCCGTAGTCCCCGACGCCGGACACCGCGCCCATGTCGATCAGTTTGACGTGGTCCTCGGTGAGCATGATGTTCTCGGGTTTGAGGTCGTTGTAGACCAGTCCCACCGAGTGCAGGTAGGAGAGCGCCTGCAGGACCTCGAGCACGTAGGCGATGGCCTTCTCCACCGGCAGCACCCGCCCGGGTGCCGCTCGTCGGACGTCGCGCAGGCTGGGGCCGCCGACGTACTCCATGACGATGTACCCGCCATGGGTGGGCGACGTGGCCCAGTCGTCGTGGATGAAGTTGTAGATACGCACGATCGACGGGTGGGACAGTTCGGCCAGGATCTCCCGCTCGGCGACGGCGACCTCCTGGGCCTCGGCCTGGTCGGCGTGGAGCAGGCCTTTGAGGACGACCCAGCGGTCGGACACGTTGTGGTCGACCGCCAGGTAGATCCAGCCCATCCCGCCGTGGGCGAGCGCACCGCGGACCTCGTACTGGTCGGCGACGATGTCTCCGGGCCACAGTTCGGGCCGCGGCAGCCTGCCGTCGGAGGCCGCGCACTCGGCCTCGATGTCCTCCGGCTCCAACATTGCCGAGGTGGGGTCGACGGGGATGATGTACGGCAGGTCGACCAGACCCTCGGCGGCCTGGCTCGGGCGGTCCTCCGGCTTGTCGGGGTGCCGCATGCGGAACGGTGCCGAGGTCGACCGGTCGCCGGTAATCACCTCGCCGGTCCGGGCGGAGGACCGCGCGCCGGGGACGGACTCGGTGCGGGACTCGGGATCATGACTCCGCCCCGCGCCCGCCGCGCGCGCCGGGCCCGCCCGGCCCGGGCTGCTGCCGCCACCAGGGTCGGTGTCGGCGAGGAACCCGGTCATCGACGCCGCGCCGGTGGCCTCGACCGCCCCGGTCTCCGCCATGCTTCCCGAATGGACGTGCGGGCCCGTGGCCTCGAGCTGCCCGGTCGCCCCCATCGCGCCCGTGGCCTCCATCGCGCCCGTCGCCTCGGTCAGTCCGGTCGCCGTGGCGGCCTCCGTTACGGCCACCGCCTCGGTCCGCATCGTGGCCTGCGTACCGACGCTGGGTTCGCCCTCCTCGAGCGGGTCGTCCCACTTCCGGTAACTCATCGCTGCTCCTCCGGCACGTACCTGGGCACCGGCATCCCGGGGTTGGGCCCCAGCCCGGACAACCACGTCGAATACATGCGGTTCCACGTGCCGTCCGCGCGGATCCGTTCGAGCGTGGAGTTGACCTGACGGACCAGCCCGTCGGTGTTGTCGCCCGGCGTGGACTTGGCGATGCCCACCCCGTACGGTTCCGCGTCGAGCTGCGGCCCCACGATCTCCAGGTACGGGTCCTGCGCGGTGATGCCCACGAGGATCGCGTCGTCGGTGGTGATCGCGTCCACCTGGTTCTGCTGGATGGCCACGAGGCAGTCCGCCCACGTGTTCACCGACAGCACCGTGATCCGATCCAACTCCTCCCACAACCGCGACGCCGACGTCGTCCCGGCGGCCACGCACACGCGCTTGCCCTCGAGGTGTTCGATCTCCGTGATCCCCGACCCGCGCACCGCCAGCACCCGCTGGTAGGCCTGGTAGTACGGCACCGAGAACGTCACCCGCTCGCGCCGTGCGCACGTGATGGACATCGACCGGATCACCACGTCCACCTGGTCGTTCTCCAGCGCCTCGAGCCGGTTCGACGACGTCAGCGACCGGAACTCCACCTGTCGCGGGTCGCCGAAGATGTCCGCGGCGATCTCGCGCGCCAGGTCCACGTCGAAGCCGGTGAGTTGGCCGCTGGCCGGGTCGCGGAAGGAGAACAGGTTGGAGCCCTGGTCCAGTCCCACGATCAGTCGACCCCGCTCGAGGATCCGCGGCACCCTCTCCGCGGGGGTGGCGTCGTTCGGCCGCAGACTGGGCAGGGGATCGCAGCTCTCGTCGTTCTCGTCGGGCAGGCCGGCGGGGACGTCCGTGCTGATGACCGCGCCGGCGGGAAGTGGCATCACCGCGTCGATCTGCGGGATCCCCGCCCCGGCGATCCCGGCCAACTCCGCGGTCGCGTCTCGTTCCGGCCCGCCCGCGCCGGGGCCGCCCTCGTCGTCGTCGACCCCACACGCCGCCCCGAACGCCAGGGCCGCCACCATCACGCCCCCGAGCGCGACCCGCCTCGCCCGGCGCCGCGCGCCGTGTCCCCGCGCGCCCGACCCGGTCCGCACCCCCGCCGTCACAGGTACTCCCTGATCCTCGGCGCGATCCCCACGACCACGGCGAACGCGGCCAGGGTGGACAGCGCGATGATGAGATCGGGCCCGTTGGAGGAGGTGCGGCGGGCGTTGTCGATGCGCGTGCGCAGGGTGTCGCGGGCCTCCTCGATGGCGTCCTGCATGGACTCGTCGAACTCCTCGAACGCGGCCCCCGAGTCGCCCTCGCTCTGGCCGGAGGAGATGGTGATCGCGCCCTGGTAGTCGCCCTGTTGGTACAGGGAGTCGGCGCGGTTCTGGGCGGCCATCCAGGCGTCGAGCGCCTCGATCGCGTCCGTCACCGCACCCTGCGAGTCGAGGTTGATGCGGCCGGAGGAGTCCGCGTCGTCCTCGTCGTCGAGGTAGACGGTCAGGGTGTCACGCACGTTGCCCAGGGTGGTCGCCCGCTCGGCCGCCGACCCTTCCGGATCGGTGCGCCGCACCAGGTTGAGCGTCTCCTGCGCGCGCACCTTCTGGGCGTTGATGCGCTGGCGGGTGAGCTCGTTCATCGGTGCCGCGCCCTCGGACAGGCCCTTGGCGTTGTCATTGGCCGCGAGGAACCCGGCGATCATCGTGAGCAGGAACGTCGCCACCATGAGCAGCGAGCCCAGGGCGAGCGCCGGGTTGAACCGCCGCCCGGTGAGTCGCCACAGCCACTGTTGCAACAGCAACAGCACCGCGATCGCCAGCCCCAGCAGGAAGAACGACCCCCATGGCGGCGACGACCACTCCCTGTCCGACTGTCCCACCGACGTGGACTGCCGGTCGTACAGGTCCGCGGCGGCGGGCAGGATTGTGTCCTGCATCAGCGTCGACGCAGACGCCAGATACGCCGAGCCGACCGGATTGGCCACGCGGTTGTTGGTGCGCGCCGTCTCCACCAGGCCGGTGTAGGTGGCCAGCTGGGCGTTGATGAGCGCGAGCTGTTCGATGGACTCGGTGTCGGTGCGGTCGAGGCCCTGGGAGGCGGCGATGATCGACGACGACGAGGTCGCGATCGCCTGGAGGTAGCGTTCGCGCAGTTCCGCAGGCTCGATACCGCCGGTGATGAACGCGGTGTTCGCCGCGGAGTCCGCGATCGTCAGGGAGCTGTACAACGTCTGCGAGGCGTTGGCGACGGGCTCGACCTCGGCCAGCAGCGTCTCGGTATAAACCTGCCGCTGGGTGATCGTCGAGGACGCCACGATCCCGCCCGTGAGCACCGTGATGATCGCGAGCAACGCGAAGACCGACATGCGGCCCGGCGTGGTGAGCACGTCGTTCCAGAAGCGGGCGGCGCGGCGACGGACCGGCCTGCGGGGTTGGAGGGTGGATGACGACTCGCCACTCGAGCCGGGCGTTGGTGTGAGCGTGGAGGCGGAGCCGGACCGGGAGCCGGAGGCCGACGTGGAGGCGGAGCCGGACCGGGAGCCGGAGGCGGCACCTGATGCGGGTGCGGCGCCGGCCCGGGGAGCGGCGTCGGCCGAGGATGCCGGGGTGGACTGTGCGGAGCCTGACTGGGACGCGGAGCCTGACTGGGACGCGGAGCCTGACTGGGACGCGGAGCCTGACTGGGACGCGGACGCAGGCGTGGCCCCGGCGGCGGACGCCGCGGGCGTGGATGCCGACGTCGACCCGGCAGGGGCGCCGCCCACCGGTGCGTCGCCGGGTGCGGGCGTGTCCGCGGCCGCACCGCGGGCGCGGCGTAGCGAGAAGGTTCGGGCGCGCATCTGCTCGCTCACCTCCCCGGTCTCCGCCCGCCGAGCCGACGATCCGACGGGAGTGTCTCCCAGGTTAGTGAAGTGGCGGCGCGGAGTCGGGCAGACTGGTCGACGAGGACTCAAGGTTCCGCCCGATCCGGGGGTGGACGGGTCCAGGGGAGGTGGACGACCGGTGGCGGCGAGCGAAGGTGACGGCAACGGCTGGGTGGTGTCCGACGAGGGTGATCGCCGGTGGGGGCGGTTCGGCGCCGCCGGGCTGCTCCTGCGGGCCGTCGACCCGTCCGATCCCGACACCCCACTCGTGTTGCTGCAGCACCGCGCCGTGTGGACGGCCTCGGGCGACACGTGGGCGCTGCCGGGTGGTGCGCGGGACTCGTACGAGGACGCGCCCGTGGCGGCGCTGCGCGAGACGGAGGAGGAGGCCGAGATCCGGCCCGCCGACGTGGTGGTCCGCGCGCAGGTCGTGACCTCCCGCATGCCCGGGACCGTGTGGCACCGGCCCGGACTCGACCTGCGGCACGCGGCCGAGCTGCTGAGCCGGCTGCGGCCCGACCAGCGCCACGACGAGCTGCCCGCGAACCCGTCGGGCTCCGCCCGCCCACGCGCCATCCCGCCGCTGGTCCAGGAGTCGCCCGACGCGGTGGAGTGGACGTACACCACCGTCATCGCGGACGCCCCGCGCGCGCTGGAGACCGTGCCCAACAACGAGAGTCTCGAACTCCGCTGGGTGCCCGAGACGCTGGTGGCCGAGTTGCCGCTCATGCCCGCGTTCGCCCACGCCTGGGCGAACGGGCTGCGCACCGACCCCGTCGAGCTGGTCGTGGACGTGGCCAATGTGCTCGGCTCCCGCCCCGACGGCTGGTGGAAGGACCGGGCCGGCTCCACCTCGCGACTGCTCGACGACCTGGGCGCCGGGATGCCCCGCACCCTCGAACTGCCGGGGGGGTTCGGCTGGGTCGCCCGCGCGCACGCCGTCATCGAGGGCGTCGCCAAGGCCGCCGAGCACGAGGGCCCGCTCGTCGTCCACCGCGCGTCCGGGTCCGGCGACGACGCGATCGTCGATCTGGCCACCGAGCTGGATGGCGGGCCCCGCCGGGTGGTGGTGGTGACGGCCGACCGGGGACTGCGGGACAGGCTGCCGGGCGACGTCGTCGTCGTCGGACCCCGCGCCCTTCTCGGGTAGCACGCGCGCACGCCGGCCCGGTCCCACCCCGGTCCCACCCCGGTCCCGCCCCGGTCCCGCCCCGGTCCGACCCCGGCCCCGCCCCGGTCCCGGCCCGGTTCACCGGGTCCACCCGACCTGACGGGTTGGATCTGCGCGCCGCACCGCCCCGCGGGTGCACACTGGAACGCATGACCCTGCCCCCGGAGATCCTCGTCGGCCCGATGCTGCGCTACGTCGACAGCACCGACGCCACGGTGTGGGTGGAGGTGTCGGCGCCGTGCGAGGTGACCATCCGTGCCGGCGACGAGGTGGTCACCGAGCGTTCGTGGGGCGTGCACGGCCACCACTTCGCGGTACTGCACCTGTGCCGGCTGCCCGAGGGCGAGATGACGCCGTACGAGGTGTCGCTCGATGACCGGCTCGCCTGGCCCGTCGACCCGGGTCGGCCCAGCGTGATCCGCACGCCTCGCGCCGACGACACGGTGCGGCTGGCGTTCGGGTCGTGCCGGCGTGGGGAGAGCCAGACCCCGGTGGCGCTGCGCAGGATCGGTGCCGACGCACTGGTCGCCCTGGCGCACCGCATGGCGCACTCCCCGCAGGAGGAGTGGCCGGACGCGATGCTCCTGCTCGGCGACCAGGTGTACGCCGACATCCCCAGCCGGGAGATCTCCGAGCGGCTGGCCGAGCGTCGGCGCGCGGGCGGTGGCCCGCAGTCGGTGCGGGACTCTGCCGGCGCCGGGGGAGACCGCGACGTCTCCGACGAGATCTGCGATTTCGAGGAGTACTCCTGGCTGTACCACGAGTCGTGGCGTGACGCGGATGTGCGCTGGTTGCTGTCGACGGTGCCGAGCTGCATGATCCTCGACGACCACGACCTGCGCGACGACTGGAACTCCTCCCACGCGTGGCGTCGCGAGATGACCGCCCAGCCGTGGTGGAGCGACCGGGTGATCGGCGCGTTCGGCAGCTACTTCGTCTACCAGCACCTGGGCAATCTCGCCCCCGATGAGCTGGAGCGAAACGAGATGTACCGGGCGTTGCGGTCCGCCGGTTCGGACGCGGAGAGGGAGTCGCTGCTGGACGACTTCGCGCTGTCCACCGATTCCGAGCGCCGCACCGAGCAGTGGAGCTTCAAGCGTGACTTCGGTCGGGTGCGGGTGGTGATGCTCGACGTGCGGGCGTCGCGGCATCTGGACCCGCAGGACCGGCGGGTCATGGACGCCAACGAATGGCAGTGGACGCGCGAGTCCTGCCTGGACGCCGACGTGGACCACCTGGTGATCGGCTCGTCCCTCCCGGCGTTCATGCTGCCTGCCCTGCACGACCTCGAGGGCTGGAACGAGGCGGTGTCCCGCGACCAGCCCGACAAGCCGGCCACCGCGCGGGTCGGCGAATGGATCCGCCTGACCGTGGACCTCGAGCACTGGGCGGCGTTCCGTAACAGCTTCGACGACTTGGTCGGCCTGCTCACCGAGGTGGCGGCGGGCGATCACGGGCCCGCGCCCGCCTCGATCCTCCTGCTGGGCGGCGACGTGCACTGCTCGTACCTCGAGGAGGTCGACCTCACCGCCGAGCGGGTGGTGGACTCAACCACCCGCGTCCATCAGCTGGTGATGTCGCCGTTCCGCAATCCTCTACAGAAGTCGATCCGAGCGGTGAACCGTCTGTCGGTCCGCGAGCCCGTGCCCGCCCTGACGCGCCGCCTGGCCCGGGCGGTGGGGGTGCGGGAGCCCGAGGCGCGGTGGCGGGTCACCGACGGACTCTGGTTCGACAACGGGGTGATGACCCTCGTACTGCGCGGCCGCCGCGCCACGGTGCAGGTCGATCACGCCACCGTCGAGTGGCCCGCGCGCGGACTGGGCAAGGCCCTCACCCTGGTGCCGGGGCTGGCGCGGGAGTCATGGGGACGACGACGACGGCGAGAGGGCGATTCGCTGGGCCGCAAGCCCCGGCAGGTGTTGCGCAGGACGCTGAGCAAGGAGTTGACCGGGGAGGGCCTGTCTCCGCGGGCAGCTGCCGACTGGACGGACGCGGACCGGGACGGGGCTCTCCGGGGCGGGGCTGGTCAGAGTACGGCTGTCCGGACCGAGGCCGCGCGCTAGACCGACACCGCCGACCGGCTAGGCCAGGGCCGCGCGGAGTTCGAGGGCGGCGGCGGTGGGGTCGGCGGCGCCGGTGATCGCTCGGACCACCACCACCCGGGTCGCACCCGCTGCCAGCACCTCCGGCAGGTTCGTCGCGTCGATCCCGCCGATGGCGAACCACGGCGTCCCGGCCGACCCCGCAGCCGACCCTGACCCGGCAGCCGACCCCGCAGCCGACCCCGACCCCGCGGTGGTCCCTGCCGCGTGGCGCACGAGGTCCGTGCCCGGCGCGACGCGGCCCGGCTTGGTCGGGGTGGGCCACACGGGGCCCGTGCAGAAGTAGTCGACCAGCGGGTTCGCCGCGGCCCTGTCGACCTCGTCCACCGCGTGGCAGGACAGGCCGAGCACCACGTCGTCTCCGACGATCCGGCGCGCCCACTCCACCGGCAGGTCGTCCTGCCCGACGTGCAGCACGTCCGCCCCGGACGCCACGGCGACGTCGGCGCGGTCGTTCACCGACAGCAGCGCCCCGTGGGAATCGCACACCTCGCGCATCACCGCCAGGGCCCGCAATTCGTGCCCGGCCTCGAGCGGCCCGAGGTCGCGTTCGCCGGCCGAGTTCTTGTCCCGCAGCTGCACGATGTCGACCCCGCCCGCCAGGGCCGCGGTGACGTCCCTGCGCAGCGCCGGGAAGTCGCCCGACCACCCCTGCTCGCGCGCCTGCTCGTCGAGGTGCCGACGCGCGTCGATGCAGAGGTAGAGACGGGCGTCGGCGAGGCGGGCACGGAGGCGGTCGGCGCGGGAGGTCATGGTCACAACCGTAGGCCAGGGCACCACTAGGCTGGCCGTCATGACCTCCCGTGCCGCCGCCGACGACGACGGCCACCGTCCCGCCGCCGACGACGGCTTCCGCCCCGGTGCCGGTGCCGGTGCCGCTGCCGCCGCCGTGGCCCGGGAGGCCGCGGATAACGGTATCGCGCGTATCGGGGCCCGGCGGCTGGCCGTGATCGGCGGCTCGGTGATCGGCCTGGCCTGCGCGTGGTCGGCCGCCAGGACCAAGCTGGCCACGGAAGTGGTGATCTACGAGCCCGACGAGTCCGGCCCCGACGGTGTGCCCGCCGCGGCCGCGGCGTGGGTGGCCGGTGGCATGCTCGCCCCGTTCAGCGAGGCCTGGCCGGGAGAGGAGGCAGTGTTCGCGCTCGGAGTGGACTCCCTGCGGCGGTGGCCGGACATGCTGGACGCCCTCGAGCCGTACGTCCCTCCCGGCCCGCCGGTCCGCACCGCCACCCACACGCACATGCTGGCCGTGGACGAGGCCGACGCCCGTGACCTCGACATGGCCATGGAGTGGGCCGCCCGCCAGCCGGACTCCACCGACGCCGACCTGCGCCGAATCACCCGGCGTGAGCTGCGCGAGGCCGAGCCGTCCCTGGCCCGCGTCGCCCGCGCCGCCTATCGCATGGACTACGAGGGGGCCGTCGACAACCGCGTCCTGCTGGCCGCCCTGACCCGAGCCTGCCGCGCCGAGGGTGTGAGGTGGGTGCGCAGCGCGGTGACCTCGCTCGACGACGTCGACGCGGACCGCATCGTCCTGGCCGCAGGTTCCGGGTCCGCCGAACTGGCGGGGCTGCCGGTGCGCCCGGTCAAGGGCGAGGTGCTCCGGCTACGCGCCCGGCCCGGCTGCGAGGACCCGCCCCGGGGAGTGGTGCGGGCGTTCGTCCGCGGGCGACCGCTGTACCTGGTCCCGCGCGACGGTGGTCTGGTCGTGGGCGCCACGCAGTACGAACACGGCGACGACCGGCAGGTCACCGTCGCCGGGGTGCGCGACCTGCTCGCCGACGCCGAGACGATCTTCCCCGGGATCGGGGAGTACGAGTTGGCCGAGGCGATCGCCGGGCTCCGGCCGATGTCGCCGGACAATCTGCCGTTCCTCGGCGCCGACCCGACGGACCCGCGCGTCATCCACGCCACAGGGCACGGCCGCAACGGCATCGCGCTCACCCCGGTGACCGTCGCGGCGGTCTGGGCGGCACTGCACGCGGTGCGCGGTCCGGCGGCGGCGCGTGCGGCCGCTCCCGACCGCTTCGCCCGCGGCTGAGCCCAGGGTGCCGGGCGCCGTGGGCCCCGGGTGCCGGTCGCTGTGGGCCCACCGCACCGACGTCACCGGGCACCCCGCGCAGGCGACTACGGTGGAGACGTACAGCCGCGACCAGGAATTTGGAGGCCCCATGATCGTCACGGTGAACGGCGAGGACCGCACCCTGGCCGACGGCGCGACCGTCCGCGCACTCGTCACCGAGCTGGACTTGCCCGACGAGGGCGTCGCCATCGCCGTCGACGGCGTGGTGGTGCCCAGCTCGGG